>DATECF010000235.1:0-3756 GCA_035287045.1 Gemmatimonadales bacterium
GGAGCCGCGCTGTTCTTCTACGGCCTGGACCTGATTCACTATTATCCCATTACCCCAACCGCCTGGGGCTACATCCTCCTCGCCTGGGCCCAGATATTGGTGGGTGCCGCGGTGGTCGTTGCGGTGGCCCGAAGGGCTCCGGACAGAGGCCGGGAGGCCCCGACCGACAGTGCGCCGGCCACGGGCGCGTTGGCCACGGCGATCCTGGTCCTTTGCGCGCTCTCCGCGGTGGCACTCGCTTCGCAATGGGTAGCCCTGTTCGCCCGCTACGGTAACCTGTTCACGGCCCTCATCCAGCTCGCCAATGAGCGCTACCGCGAGCGCATCGCTGGGCAGGTGGCCGGAGACATCCCATACATCGGCGCGGTGGCGTTCTCCGCCTGCGCCCTTGCTGGCGTGTACGTCGCGCGCACGGGGCGCGTCACCTGGACCGCCATCAGTCCCCTGGTCATCGTGGCCCTCCAGGGCATCACCCTCGCCGGCCGCATGGGCATCGCCATGGGCACGACCCTCTTTGTCTCCGCCCTGCTCATTGCCGCACCGCGGCGCCGCGCGGCCGGTCCCCGTTTCTGGCGCCCCCGCACGCGCGCTGGATGGGGCCTGGCCATGGTGGGAGGCGGGGGCGCGGTGTTGGCCGGCTTCCTGGCCGTCACCCTGACCCGCGGCCTGGACATCGACCTCCCCGGGGTTGACCCCGCCCTGGCGCGGCTGGCCACGCGGCTGCCGGTCGCAGCCTCCTTGTACTCCAACGTCTCGGCTCCGCCGGTCGCGTTCTCCGAGTACCTCAAGGCCGGAGCGCCGCGACGCGCGTGGGGCAGCTACACCTTCGCGCCCGTCAGACGGGCCCTCCGGCGCCTCGGGATGGGCGAGGGCGTGCCTCGCTATGAGGAGGTCTACTGGACCCCGCTCCACTCCAACGTCGGGACCTACCTCAAGAACGCCTATGCGGACTTTGGTCCCGCCGGCGTGGTGCTGTTTCCGCTGCTCCTCAGCGCGGTCACCGCCGGGCTCTATCTCCGAACCCGGCGCACCGGGCGCACGGGCACCGCGGTCCTGACGACCCACGCGTTCCTGGTCGTCATTTTCTCGTTCAACTACAACATCATGGTGTTGGGGACCTGGCTGCTGAGTCTGGTGGCGGGATGGATCACCGGCAACATCTTGGACCACCATGAAGGAGCGGTTGCGACCGCCGCGCCCGCGGAGCCGGCCGAGGCGCCAGCGTCCTAGACGGTCGCGCGGCGTCCGGGGAGCATTCGCTTCATCTCCGCGCGAGTGCGGGCCCAGAGCTCCGCCAACGTGCGCACCTGATCCGCCTCATGCCGCCGGAGCCCCTCCAGGTACTCCTGCATCACCGCGGCGCCAACCGCGAGCGTGGCCCCCGCCAGCAGCGCGACCATCACCCACACCCGCCTGCTGGGCGACGAACGCTTGGTGGGCGGCACGGCCGGCTCGATGACCGTGAGCGTGGGGACGTCGTTGGACTCGTCGATCCGCGCCTCTTCCGAGGCGCGCGTGAGCAAGACGTACATCTCCTGCCGCAGCGAGACCTGGCGCTGGCGCCGGCCCTGCTCGTACTGGAGCTCCGGAGAGTCGATCATGCGGTTGCGCTGGAGGAACGCGTAGAGGGAGTCTTCCGCCGCCTGCAACGCCGCGGCGGCTTCCGCCAGCCGGTCCTCGGTAAAACGGCGTCGCTCCCGCGCGCTGTTCTGGGCCCGCTGCAGATTGAACTCCGTCAGCGAGCGGACGAAGCGATTGGCCACGTCTGCCGACAAGGCCGGGTCCTGGGTCGTGACCGTGAGCCGCACGATCTGCGTCTGGTTGTCGGCGGACATCGAGAAGATCCGGGTCAGCCGGTAGATGCCGTCGTTCAGCCGCTGGGGATAGGTCTTACCCTTCGCCCGGAGGATCTCCAGCAGGGTCGCCGAATCACCTGGCGCCCCCGGCCGCTCGTAGCGGTCCTCCAGCACCTCGGTCATCACCGGCCGGCTTTGCATGACCTGGATGTAGAAGCTGGGCGACTCGGTGACCGTACCGGTGAGGTCAACGCCGAATTGCGCGGCGATGCCCAGAATGGCCCCCGGTAATTGCTGCTTCCTCCGGGGTTGCTCCGGCGCAAACGACACCATCGCCGCGTAGCGCTCGGCGACGAGGAACGAGAGCACGCCCGCCACGACGGCCGCACCCAAGGGCAGCCCCAGCACCAGTCTCCAGCGCCGGAGCAGCGTCCCGACGACATCCAACGCGATGCTGTGATACGGGGAAACGGGAGGCGCGTGCGGCGGCGGCCGCTCGACGACCAGCGAGCCCTTCCGTTCCTCCGTCCAGCTCTCCATGCCGGTGGCCGTCGTTAGTGGCTCGCGCCGTTCCCGCCGACGGAAGCGTGCACCAGGGTGGCGCCGTTGCCGCCGAACCCCGGCACCATCTCCGACAGCACCAACCGAAGGCGGCACGCGTCCCCCGCCTCCGCCGCGGCCACCAGCAGGTCGAGGCCCGGCGTCGCGTCCTGACCCGGGCGGCCGTTCCGGACCACGAAGATCTTGTCGTGCGCCGTCCGCTCGGTTTCTTCACCGCCCCCGAACAAATCCTCGGACAGCTTCTCGCCCGGACGCAGTCCGGTGAACACGATCTTGATGTCCCGGTCCACCTCGAACCCCGAGAGGCGCACCAGGTCCTTCGCCAGATCCACGATGCGTACCGGGTCGCCCATGTCCAGCATGAAGGTTTCCCCGCCCTCCCCCAGGGCGGCCGCCTGCAACACCAGCTGGACCGCCTCGGGGATGGTCATGAAATAGCGGCAGATGTCCGGGTGAGTGACCGTCAGCGGACCGCCGGAGGCGATCTGCTTCTGGAACAGCGGGATAGCGCTGCCGCGGCTGCCCAGCACGTTGCCGAACCGCACCGACACATAGGCCGCGCCACTGCGCACCGCCGCCTGGTGCACCAGCCGCTCGGCCAGGAGCTTGGTGGCTCCCATGACGTTGCCCGGGTTCACCGCCTTGTCCGTGGAGACCAGCACGAAACGGGACACGCCCACCGCCTCGGCGGCGGCCACCACATTGGCCGTCCCCATCACGTTGTTGGTGACCGCCTCCTCGGCGTTCATCTCCATGAGCGGCACGTGTTTGTGCGCCGCCGCGTGGAACACTACCCGGGGCCGGTAGCTCTCGAAGACCCGCCGGATGCGCGCCCCGTCCCGGATGTCCGCGATCATCGGCACCAGGTTGGTCCCGGCGCACTCCGGCTTCAGCTCGTGGTACAGCTCGAAGATGCTGTTCTCGCCGTGCCCCAGCAGGATCAGCTCCCGGGCGCCCAGCCGGGCGGCCTGGCGGCAGATCTCGCTGCCAATAGACCCGCCGGCGCCGGTCACCAGCACGGTGCTGCCCTTCACCAGCGCCGCCACGGCGCCCTCGTCGGTCTGCACCGGCTTACGGCGCAGCAGGTCTTCGATCTGGACGTCGCGCAGCTGGCTCACGTTCACCCGACCGGAGATAATGTCAAACACGCCGGGGATGATCTTGGCCTGAAGCTTGGCCCGGTCGCAGATGTCCCGGATTTCCCGGATCACGCTCCCGGGCACTGTGGGCATGGCGATGATGACCTTGTGGACGTTGTACAGCCGGGCCAGCTCCGGTATGTCCTCGCGCGCGCCCATCACCTGCAGCCCCTGGATGGTGATGCCGCGCTTGGAGACGCTGTCGTCTATGAAACCCACCGGCTCGAGCTGGAGCTGCGGATTGGCCCGGAGCTCCCGCG
>DATECF010000236.1:0-17017 GCA_035287045.1 Gemmatimonadales bacterium
CGTGTCCTGCGAGACGCGGCGGGCTTAGGGCTCGAGCGGTACCTCCGCGGGCTCTACCGCTCGTTCGCGGCCACCATCGCGGCCACGCCCTCGGCCCAACGCGCGCTCCAGCGGCTGGGCATCGAGCGGGTCCATCTCATCCCGTTGGGCGTGGACCTGGAGACGTTTCGCCCGGAGCGGCGGGACCCAGCCTGGCGCGGGGCCGTGGGCGCGCGGGACGGCCAGCCCGTGGCGGTGTACGCCGGCCGCTTCGCCACCGAGAAGCGGCTGGACGTGGTGCTCGCCGGCCTTCCGGAGCTGCACCGAACGACCGGGGTCAAGCTGGTATTGATCGGCGAGGGACACCTCCGGCCCCGGTTCGAGGCCTTCCAGCAGGCGCATCCGGAGATGCTGGCTGTGCTTCCCTACCAGCGCGATCGCGCGGGGCTCGCCAGGGCGCTTGCCAGCGCGGACCTGTACGTGGCGCCCTTCCCCCTCGAGACGTTTGGCCTCGCCGCGGTCGAAGCGATGGCCTGCGGGCTGCCGGTGGGGGGGGTGGACTCGGGCGCGATCGCGGATCTGCTGGACGGGGCGGATTGGGGACGCCGGTACCGGGACGGGGACGCGGGCGACTTCGCCCGTGCGGCGCGCGAGCTGCTGGCCAGCGACCCCGATATGCTGCGCGGGGCGGCTCGTGCCGCCGCGGAAGCGCGCTATGACTGGCATCGCACGTGTTCGGCGGTGCTGGACCTTTACCGGGCTTCGGTGCGCGCCTCAACCCCGCCCTGACGGGGGTTGACTCACCAGCGCCAGGGCGGCCAATTAAAGAACGGCTAGAGGGCAGCACATGGGCGCGACGTTGTCCCACACCGCCCGTTTCTCTTCCCGGACCACCCCCCAGGGACCCGCCCAGCTGTGCCCGTTGCAGGCCGCCCCTTCACGCTTGCTTGACGCCCTCGGTTGGTGATGCGAGGGCGGCCCACGCCATCGGCTGTTGCGGTCCGCGCCTCATGAAACGCAGCCGACTACGCAAAGTGGTCTTGGGAGTTCAGCGACCGTGTCCATGCGTGTCCCGTTCCACGTAACGCCCGTCCTCGTCATCGCCACCGGGACCATCGGGTTGGTAGTGTCGGCCTGTGGAGAGCCGCTGGGTGGGCCGGATGTGGGTCCGCCCGCACTTCTCGAGATCGTCGCCGGCAATCTCCAAACCGATACCGTGGGACAGGAGCTGCCGGAAGCACTGGTCGTGCGCGTCGCGGATTCTGCCGGCAGGGCCGTGCGATCGCAAATCGTCAACTTCCGGGCGACGGCCGGCGGCGTACTGTTGGGGGCATAACTGGGCCGGCAAACTGGGGGACGGCACAACGATTGGGAGAGGGACTCCTACGGTGGTCGCCGGCGGATTGAGCTTCACAGCGATCGCAGCCGGCGTCAATCACACGTGCGGGCTTACCTCGGGCGGCGTAGCCTACTGCTGGGGCAGCAACTACCTCGGTCAGCTCGGCGTCGCGGATACGTCGTCGCGCTCCACGCCAACCGCAGTCGATGGCGGGCTGCCGTTTGCGGCGCTCACCGCGGGATGGTATCACAACTGCGGACTAACGGCTACCGGGGCCACCCATTGCTGGGGACACGACGAATCGGGTCAGCTGGGCGACGGCGCGCCCGATATGGGCTCAGCCAACCGTCTCCGCCGTAAGCGGCGGACTCACTTTCAAAGCGCTCACTGCAGGCTACTTACACCCGTGCGGGGTGACGCCTACCGGGGCGGCCTATTGCTGGGGCGGTGGGAACCAGGGCCAGCTGGGCACCGGCACCGGTGGCAGTTTGACGCCACCGTGAGCTTGGTGTAGGGTCCTGCTCACCATCGGCTGCGTCGCCGAACCAATCCCTCGCCCGTCTCAGGGCAACATCAGCCGAATACCCAGCTCCACGGTGGCCCCGAAGTCCGTCGCGCGCGCGTTGCTGACGTGATTCTTGTTGCGTACGAAGTTCGGGCCCACGTCCCACGCCAGCCACGCGTAGGGCGCCGGCTGGTAGCGGCCTGCGAGCGCCAGCCGGATGGTTCGCTCCACCACACCCAGGAATAACGCCGGTTGGCCCCGGTACGAGCCGCCCGGGAACGGGTCGCGGAAATCGCCTTCCCCCTGGCGCTGAATCACCGCTCGGGGCGTGATCCGAAGCCCGCTCAGCGGGGGGTACAGGTCCGCCCACACCGCCAGCCGGTCGTAGTCCGAATAATTGGCCCCCAAGCCCCGGCCATAGTGACTGTACCGCCCCACCTCGTTCGGTGTGGTGCGATACGACCAGGCCCCGACCTGCTGGTACTGGACTCCCCCCTCCGCCCACGGCGCCAAGGACGTCACTCTGGCGCCGACGGTGAACGCGTACTGAGGGGGCTCCGCCACCGGGCCGGGATTCGCGTCAATGTCGTCCAACATTCCGTCGAAGTAGAAGACCGCCGCGCCTCGTCTCCACCAGACCTGGCCCGTGAGTGCGTTGTTCTGGTCCGGATCGTCGTCCGCGTTGAGCACCAGCAGGTCAACCGGGTTGAGGAACCGAATCAGCAGGGTGGGATAGACGTACAATTGCGTCTCGCCGAGCGACACGGCCAGGTCGCCGTGGCGATAGTCGAGCCGGTGAGCCACGAACTGGCGCCGCAGCCCATACAGCGTGTCCAGCTGGGCCGCGAGTGACCGCAGGGTCACCCGGCCCAAGCGCAGTTCCAGTCCCAGCTGAGGATAGGGTGTGGGCCCATCGGACAGGGTCATCCCCGGAGTGCCGATGAGCCCCCAATTGCGCTTGAGCACGCCGATATCGACGCTGCCGAAGGGGAAGAGGACCGACAAGTACGCGTTGTCCGTCCGGCCGCCGCGGAAGGTCCGCGGGTCGTATCCGGGATCGCCTCCGTCTGGATCGTCGCGGAAGTAGAAATCCCCGTAGGCCCGCGTCTCGGCAGCCACCGGGCCGGTCTCGAACCAGCCGGCCACCCGGTAGTTGGGCCAGACCGAGCCATCGTCCAGCGGGCGGGTCGGGTCGAGCCGACGGCTGGTGGAGGCGCGGGCGCCACCGGCAACCTCGAAGCCGAACGCTCCCGGCGCCGGCGCCGCCAGCAGCTCCAGCTCCCGAGCGAGCTCGCGCCGCAGCATGCGAACCCAGTCGGCCACGGGCCGGCGCAGCGTGTCGGGCGCCAGGCCAGCCAACCCGCGCGCGACCTCCAGCCGGCGGTACGGTTGCACCAGCGGGTTCAGACCCGGCAGGTAGCCCCGGGCGGTAAGGCGCTGGAGATACTCGTAGGCCCAGTGATCTACCGGCAAGTAACGCGAGCCAAGCGTCCGCCCTTGCGCGCGGACTGGGGTCGAAACGAGGACACTGCCGGTGATCAGGACCACGATCACCGCCCAGGTTCGCGCCGGCCGATGCACGCTAGGCCAGCTGGGCGGCGGGACGAACCAGGCGGCGCACGGTGGCCTGGAACTCGGCCACGTCGCCGCGCGCGGCCGACATGAATGTCGCGTTGGTGTAGTGGTCGGCTACTCGGGCCCGAAAGAGAGCCGGCTCCACCACCACGTCCATCTTGTTGAAGGCGTGCACCAGCGCCTTGCGACCGTCGTCGAGCTCTGCGAGCACCTCATCCACCACCGCTAGCTGCTGCTCCCAATCCGGGTGCGATGCGTCAATCACGTGAACCAGGACATCCGCCTGGCCGGCCTCCTCCAGGGTGGCCCGAAAGCTGGCCACCAGATGGTGCGGCAGCTTCCGAATGAACCCGACCGTATCAACCACCCTTACCCGGAGCCCAGGACTCACGTTCGACTCACGCGTCAGCGTATCCAGGGTGGCGAACAGGCGATCGTCGATCAATGCGTCCGAGCCGGTCAGCGCCTTCAACAGGCTGGACTTGCCGGCGTTGGTGTACCCGACCAGGGCCAAGGTGGTAACGTGCCGCCGGGCGTGCCGCAGCACTGCCCGGTGGCGTTGCACGCCGACCAGCTCCTGCTTCAGACGCGCGAGTCGCCGCCGAATCATGCGGCGGTCGGTCTCGATCTGCGTCTCACCCGGTCCCCGCAGGCCAATGCCACCCCGCACCCGCGACAAGTGCACCCACATCCGCGCCAGGCGCGGCAACAAATACTCGAGCTGCGCCAGTTCCACCTGGAGCTTGGCCTCCCGACTCTTCGCCCGCGTGGCGAAGATGTCCAGGATGACCTCCGCGCGGTCCATGACCCGGCACTCGAGCGCCCGCTCGAGGTTCCGGCCCTGCGAGGGTGACAGGTCGTCGTCGAACACCACCAGCGTAGCGCTCAGTGCCCGGACCAGCTCCGCCAACTCCGCCACCTTGCCTCGCCCCAACAGCAGGTTGGCGGAGGGCGCACTGAGCTGCTGCTTCAGGCGGCCAACCACCTCGGTGCGGGTGGTGTCCACCAGGCGGGCGAGCTCGTCGAGATGTTCGTCGGTGTGGCCGGCCCCGGCCGCGCGGCGCAGCGACACGCCCACCAGCACGGCGCGGTCCGGACGCGGGGCGGTCTCAATCAACGGGCGTATGGGTGCCTTCTCCTCGACTCATTTCGTTGGCAAGCTACCTGTCGGCCCACCCGCTTGGCAAACCGCGCCGCGAGGCAGGACTTCACCGGTATCTCACCCCAGCTTCACGGCCCGGTTCCCAGGTTGCTGCGAGAGGCGGTCCGCCGGGAGGCTCGCGCGCGCCCCTTGACGTCTGCCTGACGGCCGCCAACCAGGCTGTTCCGCGGCCCCATCAGGACCCGCCCATGGACGTTACGCATTCGATGGCCGACAGACCGAGATCGCGAAGCAGGCGACGCAGCCTGGTACCGCTCCCGGCCGCCCTGCTGGCCGCGTCTCTTCTAGCCGCCTGCCGCGATATCGCCGATATCGCCGGATCCACCATCACCGAGGTGGAGGTCACTCCCGCGTCGACCACGTTGTCGGCGCTGGGTGACACCGCGCAATTCACGGCCACCGCCAAAGACGCGTACGGCCGCACCGTCGACGGGGTTGCCTTTCGCTGGGAGTCCTCGACCCCCGCGGTTGCCACGGTGGACTCCAGTGGCCTGGTGATCGCGGTTGGCAACGGCTCGGCCGCAATCACGGCCACCACCGGGGAGAGCAGCGGTTCCGCGGCGCTGACCGTGGCGCAGGTCGTCACCAGCGTCGAGGTGGATCCCGTCCACAACACGTTGACGGCCTTGGGCGACACGCTCCGCCTCCTCGCCGTGGCGCGTGACGCCCGCGACAACGCGGTGCAGGGCGTGCCGTTCCGCTGGAGCTCCACCGACTCGCTCGTGGCCAGCGTGGACGCTACTGGACTCGTCAGGGGCGTGGGCGAGGGATTGACCAGGATCACCGCTACCGCCGGCGACGTAGAAGGAAGCGGCACCGTGCTCGTCGCCATCCCCACGGTGGTGGCGGTGGCGGTCACACCAGCCAACCCCATTCTCACGGCTTTCGGCGCAACCGTCCAATTGGCAGCCACGGCGTTCGACAGCGCCGGGCGGATCGTGCGTAACCGGCCGGCAAGCTGGACCAGCACCGATACCTCGAGGGTGACGGTTGGGACCAGCGGGATCGCCACCGCCGTGGGGAACGGCACGGCCGAGGTCACGGCCACCGTGGATGGCGTCACCGGCGGCACCACCGTGACCGTGGCTCAGGCCATGGGACTGGTGCGGGTGAGCCCCGAAGGAGCTTCGATCTCCGGCGGCACCCAAGTCTTTACCGCGATCGCTCAAGACTCGGTGGGCCATCCAATGGACGACTCGGGGCTCGTGTGGACCAGTCTCAACCCGAATGTGGCAACGATCGCTGCCGAGACCGGCGTGGCAACCGCGGTGGCAAGCGGACAGGCCACGATCGCGGCCACGCTGAACGGCCTGGTCGGGTACGCATTGCTCACGGTCGCCATCCCCGGCGCGGCACCGGTGGCGTCATGGACTCAAGTGACAACCAACACCACGGCGACGTTGAGAGGGATCTGGGGCAGCTCGACCTCTGATGTGTACGTCGTGGGGAGCGCAGGCACGATCCTGCACTACGACGGCGCGCAGTGGACGGCTGTGTCCAGCGGAACGGACCAGAGTCTCCTGGACGTGTGGGGCACGTCCGGACAGGACGTCTACGCGGTCGGCGCCGGAGGCACCATCCTGCACTGGGATGGCGCCGGCTGGACGGCGCTGCCGAGCAGGACGACTCGGTCGTTGCACGGCGTCTGGGGAAGCTCGCCCATCGATGTCTACGTTGTCGGCGATAGCGGCACGGTGTTGCACTATGACGGCCTGGCGTGGAAGGCCGCCCCCGGCCTCGAGCCCGACGGCCACTATTGGTATCTGTGGGGCACGGCCCGCTCGAACATCTACCTGACTGACGCCGCCGCATATGCCCCGCGCGTTCTGCGGTTCGACGGAGCGGCGTGGCACGAGTTCCTCCGCACGGGAGAGAATGGGCAGTGCTGTTGGCCCAGGGGTGTGTGGGGCACGTCTCCCACGGATGTATTCATCACCCTCAATCTCGGTAACATTCGGCCTGTCCCGCACTTCGGTGTCCGGCATTTCGATGGCGCCGCGTGGAAGTCGGTCGCCTCACCCGAGGGATCGGCGGGTTTCATCTGGGGCACGTCCGACTCGGACATCTATGCCGTCGGGGATGGATGCGGGGCGCATTACGACGGGACTGCGTGGACCGGGTTTATCGTGCTGGGGCAATGCGTGCATCGCGTTTGGGGCACCTCGCACGGAAACCTCTACGCGGTGGGAATCGCCGCCGGGGCCTTGTTCCGGGGCGCACGCTAGCGGTTCCAGCGCGGCTCCGGGGCACCCCTTGGCAAACCGCAGACGCCCGGTGCAGACTACCCCCGCCGAGGCACCAGCCGCAGTAGGCAGTTGACCTACTTTATACTGCAAAGTACATTGGACCGCCATGTGGACACGTAGAACTTGGCCCGCCGCTTGGGTTTGGCCCGGCGCGGCCGGACTCCTGCTGTTGGCGCCGCTCCGCGTCGCCCCAGCCCAGGTGCAGGGTCTTCCGCCCGGCGTCACGGCGGAGCAAGCCGCTCGCCTGTTGAGGGAACGACCCGACCTCGCCGGCCAGATCCGGTCGCAGTTATTTCAGTCAGGCATGACGCCGGACGAGATCCGTCGCCAGCTGGCCGTGCAAGGGTTCGACGGGTCCCTGCTGGATCCCTTTCTGAGCGGCCAGCTGGACACCAGCCTGACCGTCAGCACGGACATGATCAAGGCCCTGCAGCTCCTCGGGGTCTCGCCGCTCCCGGCGGAGAGCGCGGAGAGCCTGGCGGTGGTGGCGGGGCGCGAGCGTGCTCCCAGGCGGGTGAAGTCAACCCTCTTTGGTCTCGACGTGTTCCGCAGAACCACCACCCAGTTCCAGCCGCTGCTCGCGGGGCCGGTGCCGGACGCGTATCGCGTCGGACCGGGCGACGTGATGGTGCTGGTGCTCACGGGGGACGCCGAGCAGGTGCATCAGCTTCCGGTGACGCGGGAAGGCTTCATTGTCATTCCCCAGATCGGGCAGCTGTTCGTGAGCAACCTCACGATGGCCGAGTTGCGGCGGGTGCTGCAGGCTCGGCTGGCCCGCTCCTTCTCGGGGATCGCCCGGGGAACCACGCACTTCGACGTCACCATCGCCCGGCTCAGGACCATCCAGGTGTACGTCATCGGGGAAGTGGCGGAACCCGGGGCCTACCAGCTGTCCTCGGTCGCCACCGTGTTGAGCGGGTTGTACGCCGCGGGCGGTCCCACCGAGCTGGGGAACTTCCGCGACGTTCAAGTCCAGCGGCAGGGGCGCACGGTGGCCTCGCTGGATCTCTACGAGTATCTCCTGCGCGGCCTGGCGTCGAACGACATCGTCCTCCAGCAGGGCGACGTCGTCTTCCTGCCGGTGCGCGGCAGCCGCGTGAGCCTCGCGGGCGCCGTGGTGCGGCCGGCGATCTACGAGATGAAGTCCGGGGAGACGTTGGCGGACGCGGTGGCGATGGCGGGCGGGTTCCGGCCGGACGCGCAGACCAGGCGCCTGACGGTGTTTCGCATCTTGCCCCCGGGCGACCGGCTCCCGGGTCCGGTACCGCGGGCGGTGGTGGATGTGCCCCTCGACCGGTCGGCCGCTGGGGCCGAGGGCAGGGACGGCGTGAGCCCGAGCCGGGACGCCGTCTCGATTCCCCCGCTCCGGCTGGAGCCGGGGGACTCGATCCTGGTGGATTCGATTCCGCCTCTGGAACGATCGCTGACGGTGAGCATCGGCGGCATGGTGAACCGTCCCGGCGCGTATCCCTGGTCTGACGGCATGACGGTCCGCGACCTGGTCCGGTTGGCCCGGGGTCCCGGCGTGGGCGCCGATCTCCGAGAGGCCGAAATCGCTCGGCTCCTGGAAGACCGGACGGGGGGAGCGCTGGCCAGGACCCTCCGGGTCCCGCTGGACTCGACCTTCCTGTTTGAGCGGGACTCCGCCGGCGCTTACTTGGGAGCGGCGGGGATCGCCTTTCCCGCGCCCGGCTCCGCGCCAGACGTGCGCCTCGAGCCCTACGACCACCTGACCATCTTCCGCCAGCCCGGGTTCGAGCTCCAACGCACCATCTGGGTCACCGGAGAGGTCGCCTCTCCCGGACCGTATGCGCTGACGCGGAAGGATGAACGGGTGAGCGATCTGGTGCGGCGCGCCGGCGGTCCACTGTCGTCGGCCTACCTGGCCGGGACCCGCTTCTATCGGACCACCGACAGCACCGGTCGCGTGGACCTCGACCTCGCCGCGGCCATCGCTTCCCCCGGCGCGCCGCACGACCTCATCCTCCAGCCCGGCGACTCGCTGTTCCTCCCGGAACTCAACGCCACCGTGAAGGTCACCGGCGCCGTCAATTCCCCAGTGAGCGTCCGGTACGTCCCGGGCCAGGGATTGGACTACTACATCGCCAACGCCGGCGGGTACGCCAGCACGGCGGACCAGAAACGCACCAGCGTGCGGTACGCCGACGGGTCGGGCCGGGTGAGGAGCAGTTTTCTGTTCTTCCATTCGTATCCCACGCCGGGGCCCGGAAGCACCGTCTTGGTCCCGACCAAGACCACCACCGGGCGCGGGTTCGACGTCGCGGTCCTGTTCACCGGAGTGGCGCAGATCCTCGCGGCGGTCACGACCATCGTTATCGTCACACGCAAGTGACCCCGCGGACCAGGGCCTAGCGTGGCTCATCCGGTGACGTCAGACACGACCAACGCCGGTGGGCCGTCGGTGCTCCGGGTGGCGACGACCCTGCTGCGATTCCGTCGCCTCGTCTTCATTGCGCCGACCATCACCGCGCTCACTGCGCTCCTGGTGACGTTACTGCTCTCTCGGCACTACACCGCCACCGCTTCGTTCGTCCCCCAGTCGTCGGCGAACGCGTCCAGGCTGTCGGCGCTGGCCGGGCTGTCAGCGCAGCTGGGGCTGGGGAACCTGCCGCAAGCCTCCGCCTTTGGCTCCCCGGACTTCTACAAGGAACTGTTTCAGACGGACGAGATCCTGCGCGCCCTGGTGGACACCCGATACAGCGTTCCCTGGCAGGGAAGCCAGTTTGAGGGTCCGCTCACCGCATTCTGGCGGACCGAGGGGCCCACCCCCGAGTATCGCCGGGACCAGGCCGTTCGCCGTCTCCGCGGCTACATGAACACCGCAGTGGACCCGCGTATCCAATTGGTGACCCTGAGTGTGACGACGCGGTCGCCGGAGCTGTCCACCGCGGTGGTGGAGCGCGCGCTGGCGCTGGTGAGCCAGTTCAATCAGGAGCAGCGGCAGTCCCAGTCGGCGCAGGAGCGGGCGTTCCTGGGGGCCCGCCTGGCGGAAGCCAGGCGGGAATTGAGCGAAGCCGAGGACAGCGTTGCGCGCTTCATGGAGCGAAATCGTGATTTCCGGAATTCGCCCCCGTTGTTGTTTCAGTACGATCGCCTCCAGCGGGAGGTCACCCTTCGGCAGGCGTTGTATACCACGCTGGCGCAGAACCACGAGCAGTCGCGTATCGAGGAGGTGCGGGACACGCCGGTCCTGACGGTGGTGGAGCCCCCGCGCCTGCCGGTCCGACCGGACTCCCGCCACCTGGCGCTCAAGCTGCTGCTGGCGCTGGTCGCAGGCGCCATGCTCGGCGTGCTCGCGGCGTTCGCCAGGGACGCATTCCTCCGTCAGGCTCCCGAGGAAGAGGGCCTCTCCGACTTCGAGCGCCACTTGGCGGAGTTCAAGCACGAAGCACGCCGCCCCTGGCGGCTGCTTGGGATCGGCGGGGCCTAGCGGTTTTTCTGGACCGCCCTGGGTTCGCCGGCGGGAGCCTGGGTTCTTACTCCTGCCGGGGTCCGGGATAGAAACTCCCGAGCACGCGCTGCAATTCCGGAATCCCGTCCACCTTGTGACTCCGCCTGCCGATGAGGCGCATGCACTCCCGGTAACCGAGCCGAGACGGGGCCAGGGGTTCGTTGAGGACCTCGAGGAAGGCGCGCGGCGATTTCATCAGGGTCAATCCGGCTGGCGCAGCGAGGAGTGTCAGCACGCCGTCTTCGCAGCATTGGATGTACGGCACTAAGGCCCGATAGACATCTCCCGTCCAAATCGACGTGTATCGTCTCGCCGACGCAACGGTCCGGTTAAAGGGCACGGTGTCATGCACGGCGATGAGCCCCGACGGCTCTAGGTGCCTCAGGGCGTTGAACAAGTCGCGGGAGACCTGCGTGGCTTCGTGCAGCCCGTCCACGAACACGAGGTCGAACGGCTCACCGGCGTACTCCCGAAAGAAGTCGTCGGACGTCTTCCGGACCAGGCAGAAGTTGCCCTCCAGCGGCGAACGAATCGAGAAGGCCGGATCCACGCCGCAGTTCCACTGGGCCCGGGACAGCGCCAGCGTGCCGCCGGTGTCCACGCCGATTTCCAGATACCGGCGGACCCGGTAGGTGCGGTGGAGGAAAGCAAGCACGTCCACGTACGACAACCTGCTGTACAATCGCCGCTTCTGGTACGCGAACAGGTACCGGTGGGGCAGCAGGCTCTCGGCGAAATAGTAGAGCCGGGCCGCCTCGGTGCCGATTTTCGCCATCAGGGCGCTCATAGGATGCGTCTCAGGTGGCGGAAACCGCCGGTCGTAGGAGACTACTCAAGTGGGTTCGCTCGCGCTCGTCCAGCCCATAACGCCAGATCACGTTGGCGACGCACACCAGGAGGACGCCGCCCAAGAGCAGCCGTAGCCACTCGCGCGCTACCAATGCCACCACCAGCCACGCTACCAAGGTAACGCCGGCCAGCAGGGCGACCGTCTGGGGAATCCGGTCGGCCCAGGCGAACCCCCGGGGCAAGCGCGTCAACCGCGCCACGGCCCAGAACTGGAGCACCGCGTCGACCGCCGCGCGAATGGACCACGCGAGCGCCGCGCCGACGATGCCCATCTTGCCCACCAGAACCCAGACCAGTAGCACGTGGAGCGGAATCTCGAGCAGATGGAACCTGGCGGTGAGGTCCGGCCGGCCGACAGCCTGGATCAGCGCCACCGGGACAAAAACCAGGCAGTTCACCAGTACGCCCACCGCCAGAATCTGAAGGACGACAGCGCTTCGGGCCGCATACTCCGGCCCGAACATCAGGTCCAGGACGTCGTGCGCGAAGGGGATCAACGCGGCCACCAAGGGACCCAGCACCAGCAACAGTTGTCGCAACGCGCCGCGCAACAGAAGCCGAAGCCGCTCGTCCTCCCGGTTGGTCTTCAGGGCGGCAAAGGCCGGAAACAGCGTGGCAGCGAGGCTCCCAGGCACAATCCACAGGCGCGTCACGATTTCGTAGGCAGCGGCATAGTAGCCGACGGCCGCGACCGAGAGCATGGCCCCGATCACGAAACGATCGAACTGCACCAGTACCGGCGCCACGATGGCCGTCACCGATATCCAGCTCCCGAAGCGCAGGAGGGTTCGAAACTCCTCTGCGTGCACCCGGGGACGGCTCCTGAGCCCCGGGAACAGGCGAACGCACAGCCAAGCGTACCCGACCAACGCCAGGCCCGCCGCCACCGCCAGCAACGCGATGATTCCCCCAAGGTCGAATCCCAGCAGCACGCCGACCAGGGGCATGATGAAATAGGACGCCAAGAACGGCGCCCGGATGACGTTGATCAGGTCGAACCGCTGGGCGGCCTCGAGGACGCCGCGGAGCGACCCGGTAACGAGAAAGACCGGCACCGTAGCGGCCAGGATGTACAGGCCCACCCGCGCTTCGTCCACCAGGTCAGGCGGCATTTTCAAAGTGTGCTCGACCAACGGTCGCGCCACGCCGGCCAGCAACAAAGCGCCCATGGCACCCAGGCCGGCCTGCGCGATGACCGCACTCCAGACAATGGGGCCCACCGCCGATGCCTTACCGGATACCAAGACCTCCGATACGCGCTTCGTCGCGGCGCGGCCCAACCCCAAGTCGAACACCGAGAAGTACCCGATGAGGGCCCAGGCGAGCGATAGCAGGCCGAACCGCTCCGGTCCCAGCCCTCGGACCACGAAGGGGATGGTCAGCAGCCCCAATACCAGAGGGACGACCTGCCCCAGGAACTGCATCACGGCGTTGCGCGCCAGCAGGCGCCCCTGAACCGGCGGAGGCCCGTGGCTCATTCGGGCGGCCTCGCCGTGACGGGCGCGGCTGGCAGGTGGACCAGTCCCGCCGCCAGGCCCAACACCGTCCAGATGCCCAGGTCCATGAACTCGGCCTGCGTCAGGCTCTGCGCCAGGTAACAGGTGAGCGCCGCGAACAGCCCCCACGCCAGCCCCCTGAACGGAGCCGGCAGCACGTCCCCCGCGCGCCAGAGACGCCACAGGAGGTACCCTACCATCCAGCTGAACAGCGCGGCCCCAATCAGCCCCAACTCCCCCAGCACCTGGATGTACACGTTGTGGACGTTGGCCGCGTCGATATCCTGGGCGCGGGCCAGTCCTTCGGTGCCTTTGATGCCCACGCCGGCGATCGGGTGCTGGGCGAAGGTGACGAGAACCGATTTCCAGGTCTCCAGCCGAGTCGAGACGGCCGGGTCCACCGCGCTGGAGGCGACGCCGACGCGCGCCACCAACACGTCCCACACCCCTGTGGCCACCATTGCGGCGGCGAACGCAGCACCACCCGCGAGCAGCCAGGCCAACATCCGGCCGTTGACGCGATGGCCGGCGCGCCACCACACGACCGGCGCCGTTACCACCAGGCCGAGCCAGGTCCCGCGAGACAGCGACAGGATGATGTAGCCTCCCGCCGCCGCAAACGCCGTGAACCACGCCATGCGCTCCAAGAGACTGATCTGGCGCCAACGACCGCAGAGCGTGCCCCAGACGACCATCACACCGAGCGCCATCCAACCCGCGACAATGTTGCGGCTAGCCCAGCCGGTGAAGGTTGTGAGCGCGACGTTCAGACCCTTGACTGACTCCGAGCTGCTAACGCTTTGTTCGATCACGATGCTGGCGATGAGGCCGCGAAACCCAAGCTGGAACAGGTTGTACGCGGAGATGCCCGCCATGTACACGAAGGCAATCCCGAACCCCCACGCCACCGTCCGCAAGGTCCGCACCGGGTCGCGCTGGACCAGGGCCGATAGGCCAACGAAGACGACAAGATTGAAGGCGAGCTTGCCTCCGGTCACCAGCGACGTTGATACAGGCGCCGGCGACCAGATGATGGAGAGCAGGGTGTACCCCACGAAGGCAACGACCAACCCGTCCAGCAGCCCCACGCGGGGCGGCAGAACCCGCCGGACCAATACCCGCCACAGAAGCAGGAACAGCACCACGAGGAAGAACACATGGCTGAGCCGGAAGCCGAAGGCCTGCACGCCCAACAGGCTGACCCCCTGGAGGGGCTGAGCAGCGACATACAGCAACAGCCACCCGTCGCCCAGCACCACGACTACGGCGGCCACGGCACCAATCACCGCCGCGACGCCGAGGCGGGCCGGCAACGCGGCCAGCGCCGCGCCGGCCGATGCGGCGCCCACCGCGGCCAGCGGCCCCACCGCCCGCGCCAGGCGCGCCGACATGCCGCCGGCCACCGAGCCCGGCGCCCGCGCGGCAAACGTCATGCCGGACGCTCCCGGGCCGACACGCTCACTCCCGTGACCCCCGGCGGCACGTCCCGGATCACCACCGCCCCGGCGCCTACCACGAGGTCTTCGCGGTGGGTCACCTCCGGGATCGTCACCACGCTGGCTCTCGGGAAGGCAAACCGTCCCACGCGGGTCCGCCACCCAGCACCACCTTGGCCGATCCGTCGGGCCGGGCGCCGACGATGGCCACTCGGTTCAGGCGCCCACTCCCGCCGCCCTCCGCAGGCGCGCGCGCACCGCGTCCCGCTCCTGGTACACCGCGCGGACGCAGGCCGTGATGCCATCCACCTCGTCCATCGTCATGTCCGAATAGACCGGCAGCGCGATACTGTGCCCAGCCACGTACTCGGCCGCCGGCAACGAGGGCGGCGTTCCCAGGTGCCGGTAGCACGACAGCTGGTGGTTACACGGGAAGTTGAACCGCCGGGCGGCCAGGTTCTCGGCTGTGAGGGCCGTGATCAGCTCATCGCGGGTCAACCCAAACTCCTCCTCGTCCACCAGGAACTGGTAATAGAGCCAGCTCGACACGCCGTGCGTCTGGGCCCGCTGGTGGCGCACCCCGGGCAGGCCCCGCACGCCCTGGCGATACCGGTCGGCGACCCGGTTCCGGTGTTCCACCACCTCGTCCAGCCCCGGCAGCAGCTCCAAGCCCACCAGGGCGCAGACCTCGGTCATCTTCCCGTTGAAGCCCACGAACTCGCAGTCCGCCTCGCGCCCGTTCTTCCCAAAGTTCCGGATCATGGTCGCGGCCTCGAACAGGGCCGCGTCGTTGGTGCAGATCGCCCCGCCCTCCATGGTCAGGTAGACCTTGGTGGCGTGGAACGAGAACATCTCCGCCTCTCCGAAACTCCCCAGTGGACGGCCCCGATAGCGCGACCCGCAGCCCGAGGCCGAATCGAAGAACAACCGCACCCCCCGCCGCTTGGCCAGGTCCGCCAGGGCGTCGTTATCCGCCGGATTGCCGTAGAGCGGCGCGGCCAGAATGGCCGCCGTCCGCGACGTGATCCGGCGCTCCGCGTCCGCCGGGTCCAGCGTCCAGGTATCGGGATCAACGTCCGCGAACACCGGCACCAAATCGTTCCAGGCAATGGCGTGCGCCGTGCCGCTGAAGGTGTACGCCGGCGTGATCACCTCCGCGCCGCGCGGCAGCCGCGCGGCCTGGAGCATCGCGATCAGCGCCGCTTCGCCGTTGCAGAACACCAAGCAATGCTTGACGCCGACGTAGGCGGCCAGCCCCGCTTCCAGCTCGCGGCTGTGGGGTCCCATGTTGGTGACCTGGCCCGACGCTAACGCCGCCTGAAAGCGCCCCGCCAGCGCGTCGAGGCGTGGCAACACCGGGCGCACGATGTCCAGCTTCTTCTCGAAAGCCGGCCGGCCACCCAGCAACGCCAGGGTCACCGCGCCTCCACCAGTTCCTTGTAGCGCCGGAGGTTGAAATTGGAGCTGTCGCCGTTGATCCGCCCCGCCTTGATGGCATCGCACACCTCGACCATGGACTCATCAATGGTCCGGCGGGTCCGGTAGCCTAGGACCTTGGCCGCCTTCTCCCCATCCGCGGGGTACGAGCGCCAGTCGGTCACCTCGGCGTAGGTCAACTGGCACCCGGTGTGGCGCTGCACCATGTCCGCGATCTGCTGCACCGTGAAGTTCCCGGCGGTGACGTTGAACGCCTCTCCCTGCACCAGTTTGGGTTCCACCGTCAGCAGCAGCTCGTAGAACTCCACCAGGTCCTGAATGTGTATCAACGGCCTCACCTGCTTGCCGCCCTCGACGGTGATGACTCCCTTCTTGAGCGCGAGCCAGGCGAACAGGTTGACCAGCAGATCCAAGCGCATCCGCGGCGAATACCCGCAGACGGTGGCGCCACGCACGATGACGCCCGTGAAATCATGGTCCAGCTGCTGCTTCAGGAATTCCTCGATCTCCGCCTTGTACCGCGAGTACAGTGTCAACGGCTTCATGGGGGTGCTCTCGACCACCCGCGGCACGTCCTGGATGCCGTACACGCTGGTGCTGCTGGCGTACAGCAGCCGCCGCACACCTAGCTCCTTGGCTGCCAGAATCAGGCGCTGGAGGGCGTCCAGATTGACTTCCCGGGTGAAGTCCGGGTCAATATCCGCCATGGGATCGTTGCTCAGGCAGGCAAGCAGGATGACCACCTCCGCCCCGCTGAGCGCGGTGCGCAGCAACGGCGTATCCCGCATGTCGCCGGTGATCTTGCGCAGCTTGGGATGCTCGCCCAGGTGATCCCCGAACCAAAAGGTGTCGTAGACCGTGACGGCGTGACCGTGGTCTAGGAGCCGCCGGACGAGCACCGTGCCTAGATACCCGCCCCCACCCACCACGCACATCGGGGCCGCCATCAGCGGCTCTGCCCCAGCGCGCTCACACGCACGCTATGGTCCCGGATACGACGGGACGTCGCGAATTCGTCCAAGATTTCCTCTCCGAAGATGATAACCCCGAAGGTCCGGTACATGATCTCGAGGTCGAGCTTCATGGACCAGTGGCAAATATACCACAGGTCCATCTCCATCCGCTCGTCCCAGCTCAGCTGGATATTGCCGCTCACCTGTGCCAGACCGGTGAGCCCGGGCTTGACCAGGCAGCGCTGCTTGAAGAAGTCCGAGGCCCGCTGGTAGCGCTGCAGGTCCATGGGGCGCGGCCCCACAATGGACATGTGGCCCAGCACTACCTGCGCCAGCTGGGGCAGCTCGTCCAGCTTGAACCGGCGCAGCCAGCGGCCCACCCGGGTCACCAGCGGGTGGGCCCCGTGGATCTCGGGACGGTTGTCGTAGTCAATGGGATGCGGCAGCATGGTCCGGAACTTCCAGAACCGGAGCGGCCTGCCGTCCTTGGCGGCGATCAGCTCGGTGTAGAACACCGGCAGCCGTGGGTGCTCCAGCTTGACAGCCAATGCGATCAGGGGAAGCAGTG
>DATECF010000237.1:0-2039 GCA_035287045.1 Gemmatimonadales bacterium
CGAGCGCGGCACGGGCGTTCGCCGGACCTTGGCGACCAGCTCCGGTGGCTCCGATCCTCGCTTCCTGGCCTGGACCCGGAACGGGTACGGCGCTCTGGTGTCGGCTAGCGGAGCGCTGAGCTTCCTGCCTGGCTTCGACGGCGCGTTCGAGTTCACATCCGTACCGCTTGAGCCCGGCGCGAACCTGCTGCTGGCCCGCGCCCGGGACCCGCGCAGCGGCTTCGAGAGCCCAGAGTCGGATCCGGTCAGCGTCGAAGTGCCGGCCACGCTGTTCCCCGACCTGTCCGTGCTGGCAACCGAGATCGGCAGCTACCCCGCGGTGCCGCTGGTCGGCCAGGCTGCGGCGCTCCGGGTGCGGGTGCGCAACCTCGGTTCCGTTCCGGCTCACAACGTCGGTGCACACGTTATTCTCTGGAACCCGGATGGCGATATCGGGTTGGACACCCGACTCACACTGGCCGAGCTGCCCGGCGGACAGAGTACCCAGCTTTCGCTCGCCTGGACCCCGCCGGCAGCCGGCAACTACGCTCTGGATCTCCGGGTCGACGAGGAGCAGGCGATCACCGAGGGGCGGGAGGACAACAATACGGCCTCTGCGACCGTCCCGGTGGTGACCACCTCCGGCCTGGTGGCCAGCGTCGATTCCGACCGTCCCGCCTATCCCGCCCGCACCGATGCCTTGGTGAGTGTTGGCATCCTCAACGGCAGTGCGGCCATCGAGGGCACCGCACGCCTCCGCGTGGTCGACGCGCAAGGCACCGAGGTGGCGCTCGTCGACCAGCGCTCGGTGAGCTTGCCCTATGGGCAGCAGTTCGCCTACACCGCGCGTTGGAATACTGGCAGCACCTACGCTGGGGCCTACGCCTTCGATCTCCAGCTTGTCGATGGCGCCGGCGCTCCAGCCGGGTACGCGAGTCACGCCTTCACGATCCAGCCGGACGTCCACGTTGCCGCCAGACTGCAGGCGGCTGCTGCCAGCGTGATGCTGGGCGCTTCCGCCAGCTTCCACGGCCGCATCGACAACCTCGGCGTCAACGCGCCGCAGTCTGGCCTCACGGCTCGTCTCGCCATTCTGCCGGAGGGCGGGAGCAGCCCGGTGTCCGAATCCCAACCTGAGTCCCTGCCCCTCCTGCTCCCGAGCGCGTCATGGGAGCGTGATTTCGTCTGGCCCGGCGCAGCTCCCGCCGGCCGCTACCGCGCCGAGTTGCGCGTGATGCAGGCCGGGTCGTCGCTCGCGGTGGGCGGTGCCCCGTTCGAGGTGCTAGGCCCCGCGACCACGGTCGAAGGGACAGTCGTGGCGGTCCCCAACCACGTTATGCAGGGCAGCTCCTTCGAAGCACGGATCACCGTCACCAACCGCGGCGCCCTGCCGCTTGTGGCCTACCCCTTGGTGGTCGACGTGCTCTCCGGCTCGCAGGCGACCGTCGTAGCCAGTCAGTCGCTCGCCGTGGACCTGGCCCCTGGCCAGGCGTTTGCCGACGTCCTCACCTTCGCCTCGACAGCGCTGGCGCCGGGCCCATACGCCCTCGCCCTGCGTGGCGGCAGCCCGGCAGCGATCCTCGCACGCAGCTTCCTGCGCGTGCACGGCCCCATCGCACCGCCCAGCATCGATGCACCGCCTGACGGGTCGACTGTGGACACGCCCCACCCGCTGCTGGTCGTCAACAACGCGGTCAGCGCCGAGGGTGCGACGCTCACCTACGAGTTCCAGATCTACCCCGACGCCACCCTGCAACTGCCGCTGCCCGGCGCCACCGGCGTGCCGGAATCCCCGCTCAGGACCTCGTGGCGGGTGGCGACCAGGCTGCCCGAAGACGGCGTCTACTACTGGCGTGCCCGGGCGGGTGACGGCTTCTCGCAGAGCGCCTGGAGCTCCCTTGCCTGGTTCCGGGTGGACGCCGAGAACCGTCCCCCGGCGGCTCCGGTTCCCGACACGCCGGCGGCGGGCTCGCGGGTGAGCACGCGCCAGCCTTCGCTGGTTGTGCATAACGCCGTGGACCTGGACTACGACGCGCTGACCTACGACTACCGGCTGGCCC
>DATECF010000238.1:0-10939 GCA_035287045.1 Gemmatimonadales bacterium
TACGCGCTGGAGGGCTCCGTCTTCATCGCTGGGGCGGCGGTGCAGTGGTTACGCGACGGTCTGGGGATCATCCGGAGCGCGGCGGAAACGGAGGACCTGGCCCGAAGCGTGCCTGACACGGGAGGGGTCTGTTTCGTGCCCGCGTTCGTGGGGCTGGGCGCGCCCTATTGGGAAACGGAAGCCCGGGGGACGATTGTGGGTCTAACCCGAGGGACCTCGCGTGCCCACCTGGTCCGCGCGGCGCTGGAGGCCATGGCCTTCAGCACCCGGGACGTAGTGGATCGGATGAGCCACGAGTCCGGCGTTCGCCTGACGGAGCTCAAGGTGGACGGCGGCGCCGCCGCCAACGCCTGGCTGATGCAGGCGCAGGCGGACCTGTTGGGCGTCCGCGTGGGTCGGCCCGACGTGGTCGAAACCACCGCCCTGGGCGCGGCCGGGCTGGCGGGCCTGGCGACCGGGGTCTGGTCCAGCGGCCGGGAGTTCCTGGCCGCGCGCGCCTATCGCTGGTTCCAGCCGGGTCCCCGGCCCGACGCGGCGTATGTCCAGTGGCACCGGGCGGTTGCGGCCGCCCTGCACTGGGCCCGCGGTGGTGCAAATAAGGGTCCCTTGGGGTAATCTTTAAGGTAATTCGTACCTCGTCCCTTAAACTTGACGGCACCTATGAACGCTCGCACTCGCTTTTTCATCGGCGCCGCGCTGGTGGTTGGCAGCGTCGGCTACCTCATGGCGACCGGCATCAAGGACACGGGCGTCTATTTTCTCACGCCCACCGAGCTGGCCACCCGGGTGAGCGCGGATCCGTCGTTCCACAACGTGGGCGTCAAGATGGGGGCCCGCGTCGTGACCGGCAGCATCCAGCGCGACGTGGCCTCGCAGACCATCACCTTCCAGGCCACGGATGGGCAACACACCTACCCCGTGGTGTATCGCGGCCTCGCGCCGGACACGTTCACTGACGACGTGGATGTGGTGGTGGAGGGACGTCTGATGCCGGACGGCACCTTCCGCGCCACCACGCTGCTCGCCAAGTGCGGGTCGCGGTACGAAGGCGTACCCCAAGCCTAACCCCAGGATAATCAGTGACGATTCTCGGCCAAATCAGCCTCTGGCTGGCGCTGCTGGTCGCCGGCTGGGGCTCCGTGACCGGTGTGCTGGGCGGCAGGCGGCGGCGCCCGGAGCTGATCCAGAGCGCCCGGCGTACGACGTACGCGTTGCTGGGCCTCCTCACCGTGGCGTCGGCGTCGCTGCTCACCGCGCTCCTGCGGCACGACTTCAACGTGGCCTACGTCGCGTCGTACACCAGCCGCAACCTGCCGGTGGTGTACACCATCGCGGCGTTTTACGGTGGCCAGTCCGGGAGTCTCCTGTTCTGGGCCTTCGTGCTCAGCCTCTTCGCCGCCGCGGCGCAGTGGCTGACCCCGCGCCGCTACGACGGGCTCATGCCCTACGTGTCGGCCGTGACCTCCTTCGTCACGTTGTTCTTCGTCGCGGTCATGGTGTTCGCGTCCAACCCGTTCGAGCGCCTGCCGTTCACGCCGCCGGACGGCAGCGGGCTCAACCCGCAGCTCCAGAATCCGGGTATGGTGGTTCACCCGCCCATGCTCTACCTGGGGTACATCAGCATCACCATCCCGTTCGCGTTCGCGATGGCCGCGATGATCTCGCGGCGGCTGGACACCGGGTGGCTGCACGCCATCCGGCGCTGGACCCTGTTGAGCTGGACGTTTCTCTCGATCGGCATCACGCTCGGGATGTGGTGGGCCTACGTGGAGCTGGGCTGGGGTGGGTACTGGGCCTGGGATCCGGTGGAGAACGCCAGCTTCCTCCCCTGGCTCACCATGACCGCGTTTCTCCACTCGGTGATGATCCAAGAGAAGCGCGGCATGCTCAAGAAGTGGAACATGTCGCTGATCACGCTCTCGTTCATGCTGTCGATCTTCGGCACGTTCATCACGCGCAGCGGGATCATCTCCAGCGTTCACTCGTTCACGCAATCCAACGTTGGGTACTTCTTCCTGGGGTTCCTGGTGCTGACGGGCCTGGCGCTGGCGTGGTTGCTATGGACCAGGATGCCGGAGCTGGAGACCGAAGCACAGCTGGAGAGCGCCCTCTCGCGTGAGGCGAGCTTCTACTTCAACAACCTGCTGTTCGTCGGGATGGCGTTCTCGGTGTTCTGGGGGACCATCTTCCCGATCCTCTCCGAGTGGATCCGGGGCACCAAGGTGACCGTCGGGCCCCCGTTCTTCAACCAGGTGAACATCCCCATCGCGTTGGCGCTGCTGGCGCTTACCGGGATCGGCCCGCTGATCGCCTGGCGCAAAGCCAGCCCGCAGAACCTGAAGCGGCAGTTCGCCGTCCCGGTGGCGGTGGGCCTGGTGACCGCGGCCGTTCTGGCGGTGATCGGGTACAGCGACTTCTACGCGGGGATGGCGGCGTCGCTCGGCGCCTTTACGGTCGCGACCATCGCCCAGGAGTTCTGGCGGGGCACCACGGCCCGGCATCGGCTGCACGACGAGAACTACGCCCTGGCGTTCGCCCGGCTGGTGGGCCGGAATCGGCGCCGCTACGGGGGCTACATCGTGCACCTGGGCATCGTCACGTACCTGGTAGCGTTCTCCGGCATGGCCTTCAAGCAGGAAATGGAGGCGTCCCTCAAGCCGGGCCAGAGCACGGCGATGCGCTCGCCCTTCGGCCACACCTATACGCTCACCCACGTCGGTATCTCCCAGTACGAGCGGTTGAATCGGTTTGTCACCGCCGCGACGGTCGAGGTGAGCCGGGACGGCGAGCGGCTCGGCGTGATGACTAGCGAGAAGCGCCAACACGTGGATTCGTTCAACCGGCCCCAATTCAATCCGTCCACCGAAGCCGCCATTCGAAGCGACCTGCGCGAGGACCTGTACATCGTCTTCGCCGGCTCGGTGGCCGGCACGGAAGAGGCCGTGTACCGCTTCACCATCAACCCCCTGGTCTGGTGGGTGTGGTTCGGCGGCGTGATCCTGGTGTTCGGCGGCGTGGTCGTGATGTGGCCGGGCGCGGGGCCCACCAGGGCCTCCCTCCGCCGGGCGCTGCCCGGGTATGCCGTAACCCTGGCTGCCGGTGACCGCGATGCCTGAGCGGAGATACTCGCGGCGGCAGGCCTTGGTCCTCCTGGGCGGGGGCGCGCTGCCCGCCGTGTCGGCGGTTCGGCGGTTCGGCAGTTCGGTCGTTCCGCCGTCCGGGCGCCACCAGAACCAGCCGTCGAGCCAACGAGCCGCCGAACCGCAGGACTCCCTGGTGGGCGAGCTGATGGATCCCACCCGCGCGGGCAAGCTCCGCGGCCGCGTCACCGAATACGAGAACCATCCCGTCGTCGTCGGCGTCGAGGAGAAGATCCGCTGCACCTGCGGATGCAATCTCAGCGTGTACACCTGCCGGACCACGGATTTTACCTGCGAAACCTCACCCGCCATGCATCAACGCGTGGTGGAGCTGATGGAGCAACAGCAATCGGCGCAGCAGATCTTGGACGCCTTCGTGGCGCAGTACGGCGAATCGGTGCTGATGGCGCCGCCGCGCCGGGGGTTCAACCTGGCCGGCTACCTGGTGCCGGGAATCCTGATCACGCTGGTGGGCGGCGCGCTGGCGGTCATGATCGTGCGCCAGACGCGGGTGCAGGCGGTCAGGCGGTCAGGCGGTCAGGTGGACGCCGGCCGCCCGACCGCCCGTGCGTCTGACCGCCCGGACACCGACGAGCAGGCGCGCATCAAGGCCGAGCTCGAGAAGCTGGGGATGTAAGGCGATGTGGGAGATGATCGCCGGTCTGCTGGTGGCGCTGGCGGCGCTGGCCCTGGTGCTCGAGCCGGTCGCGCTGGCACGGCCCGCCAGAGCCCCGGCGGCCGATGACGACGGCCTGGACTTCGAAGACCCGACCGAATCCGACGCTCCCAAGGTGCGGGCTCTGCTCGCGCTGCGGGAAATCGAGTTCGATCGCGCCACGGGCAAGCTGGCGGAGGAAGACTACGTCCGCCTCAAGGCCAAATACGAATCAGACGCCATCGCCGCGATCCGGGCCGAGGACCAGGCCGCCAAGGACGAGGCCCGCCCCGCCGCGGATCGCGCCGAAGAGGTGATTCGCCGCGCCAGGCAGCAGGGCCGGCGCGCGTGTCCCACGTGCGGACCGCGGCCTGAGCCCAACGCGGTCTACTGTTCGACGTGTGGCCGCTCCCTCGTTGCGGCGAGCGCGTCGGCACGCTGCACCGTGTGCGGCGCGGCGCTGGCCGAGGGAGCCAAGTTCTGCGCGGAGTGCGGCGGCGCTATCGCAGCCTGACGTTCTTGTAGACTCTCCCGCCCTTCATCACGAACACCACCCGCTGGAGCGCCGTGATATCGCGCAACGGGTCTCCGTCCACGGCGATCAGGTCGGCCTCCATGCCTGGAGCCACGGCGCCGATGCGGTCCGCCAGGCCCAGCGCCTCGGCCGCCAGGGACGTCGTCCCGGTGATCGCGTCCATGGCGGGCTGTCCTCCCACCCGCACCCGATAGACGATCTCCCGCGCGTTCTGCCCGTGCGCTCCCGCGGTGGCGTCGGTCCCCATGATCAGCTTCAGCCCCCGGTGCCGGAGCGCCCGCTGGAACATGGAGAGCTTGAGCGGAACCCCCTGCTCGGTGAAGCGGAAGCCTTCCTCGTTGTAGTTCCCAATGCCCAAATAGCGCGCTTTGTTCTCGAGGTAGTTCTGCGACACCAGGCCGATGTTCGGCTCGAAGAAGGTACCGTGTTCGGCCATGAGGGCGAACTCCCGATCGGTGAGCTGGCTGCCGTGCGTGACCGCCCAGCATCCCGCCAGCGCCGCGGCCCGCGCGGCGGACGCCGCGTGGGCGTGAATCCAGATCCGCTTGCCCGCCGCCTTGGCCGCCTCGCACGCGGCGCGGATCTGGGCATCGCTCAGGGTCTGCGCCCCGCCTTCGCGGATGCTCTTCGAGGCGAAGATCTTGATGAGGTCGGCGCCCTCGCTCGCCCGCCGCTGCACGAACTGCCCGATGGCGTCCGGCGTGAGACTGGTGTCGGTGAGCGACGAGATGGATGTGAGGATCCTCGGGCCCGGGAAGTCGCCCCGCGCGATCGCCTCGCGGAGGGGAACGTCTTCCCGCCCGCCGATGCTCTGCACCGTGGTGAAGCCGGCCATGAGCGTCACATACGCGTTCTCGGCGGCGTACAGGATCGCCTCGGCGGGCGTCTCGCCCTGGTTCGAGGCGCGTCCGTCCTTCCCGAAGTGCGACCCGATGTGTACGTGAGTGTCAATCAAACCCGGGAGGACGGTGAAGGCCGAGAAATCGTAGGTCACCGGCTGAGCCCGAGCGCTATCCACGCTCCGGATGCGCGAGCCCTCTATCAGGATGGTGACGTCGCGCCGTACGCCGCCGTTCCCGTCAATCAGGGTGCCCGCGCGGATGGCTACCGGTTGCTGCGCCGCGGTTGGGCCCGCCGCGAGCCCCAGCGTGGTCGCGGCGAGAAAGCCGAGGAGGGATCGGCGATTCATGGTGTTCGTCCTCTGGCGAAGGGTCGTCTAACGGGGCACGCGGCCGCGCCGTTGCAGCCACCACCGCATGCACTTGTGCCCGACATCCACCGGTCCGCAGAACATCAGCGGACAGCCCCCAACGATCGGTTCGATGCCCCGGGCCGCGCACTCACGGACTGCCTCGTCCGATACGCTGCCCCGGCCGAACGACCGATGGAACCAGACGCGGCGGATTCCCAGGGCGGCGCACTGGCTCACAATGTCCAGCGCTTCGTTAGGATGCGTCGCCACCACGACCCCGTCAACCGGCTCCGGGACGGCCCTGAGGGTGTGGTAGCAGGGCACGCCCTCGACCTGTTCCGCGTTGGGGTTCACGGGGAACACCGAATAGCCGCTGCGGAGCAGCCGCTGGAAGATGGCATTGGCTGCCTGGCCTGGATGGCGCGATACGCCCGCCACGGCGATGCGCTTGCCCTTCAGGAACTCGGCGACCCCCGCGGGAGCCCGAGTTGATATCACCGTTGTCACTGGTATCTCCTTCGGTCTATCGTCGAACCCTGCCCCTCGCGACGTGAAGGGGCGTTGAAATCAGTTTGAAATCGTGGCATGTTGAGCGGGTTTTCACCGCTTCTGGAGGTTGGCTCATCTCCCTGGGGGTTGCTACGATGCATACTCGTTCCTGGCTCGCGTTCGCAGGGTTCGTTGGGTTGCTAGCGCTGCGGGGCGCGGCGCATGCGCAAGCCCCGGGGACCCCGGGTGCCCGCCCGGCGCCTCAGGCCGGCGTCCCCGGTCGCGGCGTGTTGGGCGGCGTGCCCCTGACGGCGCCCGACAGCGCCATCAAGGCGATCGTGGATCGCCTCGACTTCCAGAGCTACAAAGCGCTCCTCAAGGGGCTGACGCAGTTCGGTGATCGCGAGCAGGGGACCCAGCGCAACGCCGACGCCATCAACTGGATCGAAGCCCAGCTCAGGAGCTGGGGCTATACCGTAGAGCGCTTGCAGTACGTGTATCGGTCGCGAACCGACACCACCCCCCAGCCTCGGGAAGAGGTGTACGCCACCAAGGTGGGCCGCACGGTTCCGGGGGAGATGTATATCATCGGCGCGCACATGGACGGCCGCGGCGGCGGAGAGGCGGCTAACGACGACGGCTCCGGCACGGCCCTGGTGATGGAGATTGCCCGGGTGCTGAGCGCGGCGGAAATTCAGACCGCGCGTTCCGTACGCTTCGCGCTGTGGAACAACGAGGAGACCGGCCTCAACGGGGCGCGGGCCTACGTGCAGCAGCGGGCGCCGCTTCAGGGGATCGAGAACCCCAGGGGCTCCGGGAAGTATCCCGAGCCCAAATGGCTCGGCATGATCCAGCACGACATGATGATGTGGGACCACGGCCTGCCGGTGCAGTGGCAGCAGACCCTGGACGCGGACGTGGACATCGAGTTCCAGCTCAACTCCGCCAAGGCGGCGGAGTCGTCGCAGCTGGCCCTGACGTTGCTGAATGCGAACCGCCGGTTCGCCACGGATTACCCGGCGGTGATGAGCAATTCGATGAGCAACACCGACTCCGGCGCCTTTCAGGACCTGGTGGCGGCCGTGAGCCTGCGCGAGAATCGCCGGCTCTACGAGACCGGCAGGGGCGCCAATCCCCATTGGCACCAGCCGACGGATCGCTTCGTGAGCTTCACGGACGCCGACTTCCGGCTCGGCTTCAACGCCGCGCAGACCACGTTCGGCGCCGTCGCCCGGCTGGTTGAAGCCCGTGTCGTGCCGACGCCGTGAACCCTTGCGTCTGGAGCCCCCGGTGAACCGTCTCCGTGCCTTCCTGCTCTGCGCCGGCCTCGCCGGATGCGCCTCCCGGGATGCCGCGGACCTGATTCTGGTGAACGGCAACGTGTACACGATGGACAGCGCGCAGCCCCGAGCCCAGGCGATCGCGGTGGACGGCGAATGGATCGTGGCGGTGGGGTCCAACGCGGAGATCCGGCGATACGCTGGCGCCGGGACACGAACTGTTGACCTGGACGGCGCGCACGTCTTCCCCGGCTTCAACGACGCGCACGTGCACATCCAGGCGACCGGGGCGCTCCTGACCGGCGCGAATCTCCTGGACGTGCACCAGGCCGGGTTGTTCGTGGAGCGGATCAAGGGGGCGGCCGCGAGGCTCCCCGCAGGGAGCTGGATCACCCGCGGAGATTGGGGCGCGTACGAGCAGTGGGCGGCGGGCTCGGCCGGCGGGCCGGCGGGCGGGCGGTCGGCCGGTCGGTTCACACCGAGTCGGGATCTGATAGACAGCGTGACGCCGGAGCACCCCGTGTTCGTCCGCAGCTTCGACGGCGCCATGTACCTCGCCAACGCCCGGGCGCTGGAGGCGGCCGGCATCGACGCGCGCACTCGCGCGCCGCAGGGCGGTACCATCGAGCGGGACGGGGCAGGGCGCCCCACGGGCATCCTCCGGGGAGCCGCCGTGAGCCTGGTGGAGCGGGTGATCCCGCCCATTCCGTTCGATCAGCGTCTGGCGCAGGTGCGCGCGGTCTTGCAGGAAGCGCGGGAAGGCGGCGTCACCACCATCCAGGACCTGACTACCGCGGAGCAGCTCCAGGCGTATCGCGAGCTGCAGCGGCGCGGGGAGCTCACGGCGCGCATCCTGCTCCGTCCGTCCTTGGACAACGTGGTGCACACCGCCAGCCTGGGGCTGACGCAGGGCTTCGGGGACCACTGGCTCAGGTTCATCGGCTACAAGGCGTGGGTGGACGGCATCATGGGCAACTCCAGCGCCATGTTCTTCCGTCCGTACGACCATGACCCGGCCAACAAGGGCCTCGTCCGGCCCATCATGCTGCCGGAGGCCCGGCCCGGCGCCGCCATGTCCATGACCGAGTCGCAGAAGTACACCGACTTCGGCGTCGGCAATCTGGAGCGGCTCCTGAACCTCGCGGTGCCCACCGCGCTCACCCCGCACGTGCACGCGATTGGCGACAAGGGCGTGCGCCTCCTCCTGGACATCTACGAGCGGGTTCTCACCGAGCGCGGCCTGGTGGACAGCGACCACCGCTGGCGGGTGATTCATGCGCAGGTGGTCCATCCCAACGACATGCGCCGCTTCGGCCAGCTGCGCCTCGTGGCCGAGGTGAACCCGTATCACGTCTCGGACGACATGCGGTGGATGGAGGAGCGGATTGGCGCCGAGCGGTCCAAGGGCGCGTATGCGTTCCGCGATCTCAAGAACGCCGGCGCCGTCCTGATATTCGGGAGCGACAGCCCCGGCACCAATGCCGCCCGGTACTACCTGAGCCCGGTATACGGCCTCTATGCCGCCGTCACCCGCCAGACCTTGAAGGGCGAGCCCGCGGAAGGCTGGTTCCCCGCGCAGCGGCTCACTATGGAGGAAGCGATCGAGGCGTACACCAAGACGTCGGCGTGGGCCTCATTCGAAGAGGGCATCAAGGGCACGCTGTCGGTTGGGAAGCTCGCGGACATCGCGGTGTTCGACACGGACCTGATGGACGTGGGCCGGAGCCAGCCGGCGCGACTGCTGGAGGCGCGGACGCTCTACACCGTGGTGGGCGGCAGGGTCGTGTTTCAGCGGGGACGCTGAGTGGGCGAGTGGGCGGGGGCGCCTCCTCTTGCCCGCGCAGCCCTTCACCGGTGCCTGATGAAGGTTCCGTCCTGCAGTTCGGCGTAGGCCTGGCGCAGCTCGTCCCGGGTATTCATCACGATGGGCCCGTACCACGCCACCGGCTCCTGAATCGGCTTCCCCGAGACCAGCAGGAACCGGATGCCCTCCTCGCCGGCCTGCACCGTGACCTCGTCGCCGCGGTCGAACAGCACCAAGGACCGATTACCGGTGTGCTCCACGACGGTGGCTCCCACGCCCGATTCCGCCACCTGCTCGGTTGGCACGCCGCGGGGTCCTGAGGCGCCGCGGAACGATCCCGATCCGTCGAACACGTAGGCGAACGCGTGCCGCGTGGTCTCCACCGGCAGCGTCTTCCGGCGGCCCGGGGGCACCCACACGTCCAGATACTGCGGGTCCGCGGCGACGCCCTCCACCGGCCCCTTCTTCCCCCAGAAGTCTCCGCACACCACCCGGACTACGGTGCCGTCGTCGTCGGTCACCTCCGGGATCTCGGGGGCTTTGATGTCCTGGTAGCGTGGGTCGGTCATCTTGAGCGACGACGGCAGGTTGGCCCAGAGCTGAAATCCATGCATCCGCCCCGTGGGGTCGCCTTTGGGCATCTCCTGATGCAGAATCCCGCTGCCGGCCGTCATCCACTGCACGTCACCCGCGCCGAGGGTCCCCTGGTTCCCCAGACTGTCGCCGTGACTCACGGTGCCGTTGAGGACGTAGGTGATGGTCTCGATGCCCCGGTGCGGGTGCCAGGGGAACCCGGCGAGAAAGTCCTCCGGGTTGTCGTTGCGGAAATCGTCGAACAGCAGGAACGGGTCGAAGTCCTCGGTATTCCCGAACCCAAAGGCGCGGCGCAGGCGCACGCCGGCACCCTCCACAGTCGGAGTCGCCTCGACGATGCGCTTGATGGGTCTGATGGACACGGCGCTGCCTGCCAGCTGAAGGGTGGAGGGTGTCAGGCCTTTCCCAGTGAACACCGCCGGGGCATCCCGGGTTCCGGACAGTCGTGGCCCCGGGTTACGGGACCACTCTTACTTCAAGAGTCTCGGTGTCGGTGGATTCCCGCCCGAAGTGGCGGGAGCCGCTGCTTGGAGCCCGAGCACTCCGGCTAGGGCGTCCGAGGCGGGCTCCATGCCACCTAACCCCATATGGTACGGCGTGTTACGCGACCAGCTGCTGATGGAGCCCCCTTAGCGAGCGCGACGCCCGACCCAAGCGTCGCGACCAGGCTGACCGTCCTTTCCCAGGCGCCTGAGACCACCAGCCGGAGGCCGTGGTTTTTGGGGGACGTCGTGGTGTCGTCCCTGCCTCACGCAAGAAACGGGACCCGAACGCGCTTTTCCGGTGCCGCGCTGGTCGGTGGGAGGGGGTATCGTTGCCCGATTCAGCAGGGTGGCTATGCAGCCGAACACGAGACTCTTGCCGGCCGTGCGGCATAAGCTGCGGCTGGGTCATTATAGCCGGCGGACGGAAGCAGCCTATGTCGGGTGGATCAAGCGGTTCATCCGGTTTCACGGTAACCGGCACCCTGCTGGATTGGGGGAGGCCGAGGTGCTGGCGTTTCTCACCTACCTGGCGGTGGAGCGGCGGGTGGCGCCGGCGACCCAGACGCAGGCGTTGAGCGCGCTGCTGTTCCTGTACCGGGAGGTGCTGGGGCAGCCGTTGGGTCCGATGGTGGGGTTGGTGCGACCGAAGCGGCGGGCGCGGGTGCCGGTGGTCTTGAACCAGGGTGAGGTGGAGCGCCTGCTGGGGCAGCTGCAGGGGACGATGCACCTGATCGGCACGTTGCTGTATGGCGGCGGCATGCGGCT
>DATECF010000239.1:0-10129 GCA_035287045.1 Gemmatimonadales bacterium
CGCTACTTGCCCCTGGCGGTAGAGATGGAGCTGCTCGGGTCGGCCGGGTTCCGGGTGGATGTCCCGTGGCGGCGGGCGCCGTTTGGGGTGGTGGCGGGGTTCAAGCGGTGAGGCGGCGCCGGATGGACGCTACCGGCGGAAGCACAGGCCGATGACCGACGCGAGCACAGTCCTTACAGCGCGATATCCCCGCCCGGATCCCGCTTCTTCAACCGCTCCAGCCGATCCTTCGCCTCGGCGTGGCGCCGCGCGGTCTCCGCCCGGTCCACCCGGGCGGTGTCCCACCGGGGGTTGCCCCCGGCTTCCAACTTCACCAGGAGGACCGCGCCTTCGTTCACGCCGCGCGGAAGGTCCTTGGTGCTCACCGTGAAGGTGGCCCCCTGGTCGTCCACCAGCACGGCCTGGCGGTGCTCGATGCGATCGACCACGTAGACGCGGTCAGCGGACATGGGGCGGAGGGGCGGCCGCTTCTCCCTCTTCTGCCGCCGTGATCACGCGAAAGGTCCCGTCCAGCGAAGCCAGAATGGTGATGGTCCCGTGAACGTCGGTGCGGTACACCGTGGCCGCGTTCAGGTAGAGGCTCAGCGCCTCTGGGTGCGGGTGGCCGTAGCCGTTCCCCCGGCCGGTGGAAATGACCACCACTTCCGGTTTGGTGGCGGCGAGCCATTCCGGGGTGACGCCGTTGGCGCTGCCGTGATGGGCGGCCTTGAGGACGGTGACGTCGGGCACGCCCAGGAGCTGGAAGTGCTCCAGCTCGTCCCACTCCGAGTCGCCGGTGAGTATCGCGTTGAACTCGCCGAACGCGACCACCACGCCCACCGATCGTTCGTTCAGTGTCCCGGTGGCCGGGGGCGGCAGGATGCGCAGGGTGACGCTGCCCAGGGTGATGGTCCGGGCGGTGGCCCGGAGATACGTGGTCCGGGAGCGCTCCAGCCGGCGCATCAGGGTGCGATAGGTCATGGTGGTGTGAGTGGCGCCGTTGTCCAGATAATAGCGCACCGGGAACGCCCGGAGCACGTGCTCCATGCCGCCGATGTGATCCGCGTGGGGGTGGGAGGCGATGGCCAGGTCAATGGCATCCAGCCCCAGCTCCCTGAGCTGGGCCACGATGCTCCTGGGGCCGGCGTCAATCAGGGCGGTCCGGCCCTCCGGGGAGCGGACCAGGACGGCGTCGCCCTGGCCCACGTCGAGGAACACCAGCTGGGCCTGGGCGGAGTCCTGGGCCGCGGCCGGTGCCGCGCCCAGCGTGAGGATCGCGAGCGATAGGAGCCAGCGCATGCCCGCCTGCCTGATCTCCGGGAGGGTACGTTAGAGTGGGGGTGGGGAGGGGGGAGCGCAAGCGGCGCGTCGGGTGGACGCCCCCTGACCGGGGCTCCCGGAAGGTGGCGCCTATTAGCGAAGAAGGTGGCGCCTATTAGCGAAGCGGGAATACGCGCGCAAAGGGAGGCGTCACGCCTTATTGAGTCAGCAGCGGATTCACCACTCGGAGAAACGGGAACTGGTGGAAGTCGGTGTCGGCGGTCCGGATCTCCGGGATGCCGTGCTCCTTCATCAGGGCCGCGGTGTGGAGATCGTGGAGCAGGCTGCCGGCCAGGCGCGGGTGCAGCCGGGCCAGCTCCTCCAGGACCTCGGCGTGGCGGTCGGTTTCGACCAGCAGGCCGGCGCGCGGCGAGGCGAGGACCGTGGCCACCCAGGCGCGGGCGGTGGGGAGGTCCAACGGGGTGGCGAAGACGGCGGGGTGGGTGGTGACGCGCAGGAACTCGTAGACGATTCCCCAGGTGAGGAAGAAGGACCGGTCGCCGGCGTCAGGCCCGGTCCATGGCGCGGTCGAGCGCGTCGCGGTCGGCGATGTTGACCCGGGGCCGGCCCAGGCGATGCACCGGCAGCGGGGTCAGCTCGGCGGATTGATCCGGCTGGGCCAGCCCCCGCCGCACCACTTCGGCGACGACGGCTGAGAGGGTCTGGCCTCGCCGGGCGGCGCGGCGCTTGAGCTCCCGCATCAGGTGGTCGGGGAGGATGAGCGTGGTCTTCATATGAAAAATCATACATGGCGTAGGAATTTGCGTCAATCACGGTCCTGGCCTGGAAGAAGGCGCTAGACGCCCACCACCCGGAACCCGCTCCCCCGGGCCGCGAGCGCCAGCGCCTGGTCGTGAGTGGCGAAGAGCAGGTCCTGGTCGCGGGCCTCGCGCCACATGGCGGCGGTCGCGAGGTGAATGGCGTCCAGCGTCCCCAGCGGCGTGGGCAAGGGCTGCGCCGCGCGGCGCAACACCGGAAGGGTGGGCTCCACGATCTCCAGCTCCTCGGTGAGCCGGTAGACGGCTTCCCGCCGGGCAGCCAGGTCGGCGTCCGAGAGCCCCAAGCGGAGCCTCAGCCGGTCCAGGGTGCGGAGGCACTCGACCTCGACCAGGGCGCTGGCGACGCCGGTCTCGACGGACGCCCATTCCGCCAGCCGGTCCGGTTGGCCCAGGACCACCCGCAGCAGGACGGACGCGTCGAGGTAGGCGATCACCGCTCGGGCTGGCGCTCCTGGCGCAACAGCTCGAGCACATCGACGTCCAGCGGGAGCGGCGGCGGCAAGGGCACCCGGTGCGGTGCCCGGTAGCGGCCCGCCGGCTGGCGCACGCGGAGGGACTCGGCCTGCTGGTAGGGGACCAGCTGCGCGACGGCGGTTTCCCGATCCAGCACGGTGAGCACGTGGCCGCGGCGGACGTAGTGCAGGTGGCGGCTCAGGTTGGCCTTGAGGTCGGCGATGCGCACCCGTTTCATGGTCATATGATAGTCATAAATGGTCATGTGCGCCAGCGGCGCTGGCCCGCGATCCATCACCTCGGCGACCCGTCCTCCAGCAACTTGCCCACCTGCTCCGACGCCTCGAGGTAGCGCTTGGCGTCGTCCGCCACCGCGCGGATCCGGCCGCTGATCTGCCCGGCGTCAAACGACGCCTCGTGCTGGTGGGCCCGCAGGTTGGCGAGATGGAGCCAGAGCGTCTTGAGCGCGTCGGCCAGGTGGGCGCGCTGCTCCTGGGCGGCCGCGAGCTGCCGGGTGAGGCCCCGGGCCAGCTCCAGCTGCTCTTCCAGCAGGCGGCGCATGCGCTGACGCGGCTCGGATTCGACGCCCCGCTGTTCAACGAGTGATGCGAGCTTCTGCTCCAATCGCGCCGGCTCGGCCGCGTCGGCGTCGCTCGCGAGGCTTCCGATCTGGCGGTCCAGCGCCTCGATGCTCGCCAGCACCTCGCGCCCAGCGGCCAGGGCTTCCCGCGCCAGCTCCCGGGCCGGGCCCTCCAGCTCCCGCTCCACCTGCATCAACGCCTCCACGTGCTCAGCGGGGCTTCCGGGTGTGGGAAGTCGGGGCAGGGCCGATGCCGCGGGCTCCGGGAGCAGGATCTGCTGGATATGCGGGCGCTTCCAGATGGAGGCGGTATCGTCGGCCTCCGACAACTTGGAGATCTCGAGCGCCGAAAGCCCGTGCCGCCTGCCCCACTGGAGCCAGCGGAAGCCGCGCCACGTCAACAGGCCGAAGCCGCCGAGTACTGGCAGCACCAGCAGGGGCATAGCGACCCGGAACCACCACTCCGACGGCGATCCCCAGCCGGTCCACAGGAACACGGGCAGTATCAGCAGGAACCCGCCCATGGCCGGTACAAAGGCGGTGCGGAACCGGCGCAGCGGCTCCGGCAGGCGATCCCACAGGTCGCCCTCCGGGCGGAACCGGTGGGGCCACCAGACGGCCCACCAGCGCGGCTTCTTGAACACCGCCTTGAAAATGGTGGCCCAGCTATACCGCTCCAGCTTGCGCCCGCGCCGCTGGGCCCAGGGCAGGAGACTCAAGAGCCCGCCAATGGCGGCCGAGGCCGCGGCACCCTCGAAGCTGCCAAAGACCGCCAGGCCATACGAGAGGTAGAGGCAGCCGGCGGCCAGCCAGGGGGCGGGCCTGATCTCGTCCACCAGGTCCTCCAGCTCCCGCGGCAGCAACGCCTCCCCGCCTTCGGCGTGGCGCAGGGCCTGCTCCAGCGAGCGGCCATCGGGGATGCGCCGAGCGGGCTCCTTGGCCAGGAGCTGGGCGACCACCTCGGCTAAGGCGAGCGGGACGGAGGGAGAGACGGTCTGGATGGGGACCGGGTCTTTGACGATATGCTGGGACATGACCTCGCGGGCGCTCTCGCCCTCGAAGGGCGGGCGGCCGGTCAGCATCTCGTAGGCCACGACCCCCAGGGAGTAGAGATCGCTCCGGCCGTCCAGCTGCCGCTCGCCGGCGGCCTGCTCGGGCGACATGTACTGCGGCGTGCCCAGGGTGGTGCCCAGCTCGGTCAGGGTCTGGCCCTGCGCCGCGAGCTTGGCCACGCCAAAGTCGGTCAGCATGGGCCGGTCGGATTCGTCTTCTATCAGGATGTTGTCGGGCTTCAAGTCCCGGTGGACCACGCCGTGGCTATGGGCGTAGTGCAGGGCGCCGGCCAGCTGGATCAGCAGCTCGCGCGTCTGGGCCGGCTCCATGCGGCCCCGGCGCCGTAGCCGTACGCTCAAGGGCTCGCCCGGCACGAATCCCATGACGAAGTACATGGTGCCCTCGGCTTCGCCAAAGGTGTGGAGTGGCACGATGTTGGGGTGGCTCAAGCGGGCGGCGGTCCGGGCCTCGCGGCGGAAGCGCTCGATGCTCTCGGGATCGGTGGCTTCGGGCCTCAGCACCTTGATGGCGACCAGGCGGTCGAGGGCCTTCTCGCGGGCCAGGTACACCGCTCCCATGCCGCCCCGTCCCAGCAGGCGCAAGACGTCGTACTGGCTTGCGAGTGCGCGGGTGAGCGTGTCGCGCAGGGTGTCGGCCGAGGGTCCCGAGACATGGTCGGCCATGGCGACACCTAAATGGGGGTTGGAGCGGAATTCCGCCAGCCGCGACGCAAGCCAGCAGCGGATTGCTATGCTCCTTACCCTCGCGGCGGCCCCGGGAGGGGTGAGGTGTCGGAGCCGAACCGGATGGCTAGATCCCCGGCATGTCTCACGCGTCGGTTCCCTCCGGCGAGGCCGCGCGCGAGCCGGATCCCGTCATCGAGGCGCACAAGCAGGGCCCCGATCGTTCGCTCCTGCGCGAGTATGGGGGCCATGGGCCGCGGGCTAATTAGCGAAACGAAAACAAGGATCTGTTGTTATTAGCGTAGCCACCGAAAACGAAAACAAGGGACGCTAGTGCGCCAGCTTGGCCCGGTGCGGTACATGGGAGTTAGTCCCGTCCGGCGGTTCGGTTGCACTGTTCGTGGGAGAGGGAGAGGTTGGCGCGCGTGGTGCGACCGCCGGCGGAGCGCGGGACGCGAGGCCACGTCGCCTCAGCCTGGTGTCCGACGGACGGGCGGTAGCGGAAAGAGCAGGCTCAAGCGGGGAACGTCCTGATCCTCTTCCAGCACGACGGACACGATCCGGTTGAACGCTCCGGGTCCTGTGGGGGCCGGAGCCATGACGATGCGGGTGAGCTTGAGGGGCTGGGTCATCGTGCTACTCCAAATCCTGGAACTGGTTGATCCGGACCGCGCCTTCTGGAAACCGGGCGATGATCTCCAGCTCGCCGCCCATCGCGCCGATGTACTGGCGGAGACTGCTCACGTACATGTCGGCCCGGCGCTCGAGCTTGGAGATGGTCGCCTGTTGGGCTTTCAGCTTCTTGGCGAGGGCGACCTGAGACAGGCGACGCGCCTTGCGCAGCTCCCGGAGCCGCATTTCGGCGAGGGTCTTATGAACCCGTGCCTCAACCCTGGCCAGGCGCTCGGGGGGCCAGTTCGCGGTCAAGTCTCTGAACTTCTTAGCCATTTGGCGGTCCTTCCATGCCCAGCAGGGTCAGGTGCTCGTCGTACAGCCGATCCGCCCGTGGGACGAACTCCTGGTACCAGCGGTCGTTGCCGGTCTTATCTCCACCGATCATCTGTCCGAAGGTATCGGTGTACTCGACTTCCGAAACCATAATATAGCCCTTGAGGAATATGCCGCCAGGGGCATTATGGAGTGACCCGCACACGGTAGGGATTTCGAGGGAAAGCACATAACCAGAAAAACGCGCGCCTCCGCCGAGGGCGGAGGCCCATACCCGGGCTCCCGAGCATTGGGAGCAACGCGCTCGATGGAGTTTACGGGGGCAGCTGCCCCGCTTCGAGCCGCTCCAGCAGATCCAGCAAGCCGTCCGCTTCCCACGAGCGGTTGCGCCGTGACGTCGAGAGCGGCACCAGCACGCCCGCCGTCTGGAGCTGCTCGATCGCCTGGTACACCTGGGGCTTGGAGCGTCCGCAGGCGGCGGCGGCGACGGGCGCGGTGATCACCGGGTGGGCCGGCAAGAGGTCAATGAGGGTCCAGGCCGCCGCGTCGGACCGCGGCGGCGCCGGCCGGGATTTGAGCTTCGCCCGCCACGCCGCGTTGAGGCGCCGCACCTCTCCGAGATAGGCCGCGGCGAGCCTGGCCGCCCGCAAAGCGGCCGCGGCGAACTGCTCGATCCAATCGCCGACCCGGTCCCCACGGAACCGCGTCAGCCCTTCGATGTAGCGGTCCCGCTCGCCGGCCAGCACGACGCTGATGGGCGGCACATAGGCCGGTGCGACCCGGCGCCGCTTGAGCACCGCGTGAATCAGGGCGCGGCCCGCCCTGCCGTTGCCGTCGGCGAAGGGGTGGATGGTCTCGAACTGCGCGTGCACCACGGCGGCCTGCACCAGCGGGGGCAGACGCTCGTCGTTGATGGCGGCGCACAGGTCGTCGAGCAGGTCCCCCACCTCCTCCGGCGGGGGTGGGACGAAGTCCGCGCCGCAGGGGTTGTAGTCGTTCCCACCGATCCAGTTCTGACCGGTCCGGACCTGCCCCGCGATGCGCGCGGCGTTGATGGTCCGTTCCATGAGGCGCCGGTGGATGGCCGTGATCTCGGAGAGGCCAAAGGGATCCGCGATGGTGGCCTGGTCCATTGCCAACTGCATGGCGTCGATGTTCGCCAGCACTTCGAGCGCCGTGGCGCCGACCTTCCCGCCGGTCTCGACCTTGACCTCCGCACGCGCCAACTCGCGCACACCGGTCGTGACCCCCTCGATCTTCGATGACGCCATGGACTCCGTGCGCAGCAGCAGGCGAGCCAGCGGCGCCAGCGCGGGATGGGCGGCGGTATTCAGCTCACGGATGGCCGCCTCGGCCTCGGACGCGACGCCGGCCACGTGGGCGTCCAGACTGAGCGGTAGCTCGCCGAGCTTGGCCGGAACGAAGGCGTCATAGCCGCAGGCCCGCCGATACTTGGCGGGAGCGTCGATGGTCGGGTCGAAGGTCCAGACTCGTGACGCGTAGTGTCCGGGCATGTGGTCTCTGCGGGCCCCCCGTCTCAGGTAAGCATCCTTAACTAACGCAGTCGGTAAGCTAGGGATTGCCTGTTATCCCTAACTAACGTCGCTTTGTTAGTTAGGGATTATACAATACCCCTAATCAAAGAGCCAAAATCACGACAGCCGGCGAAGGCTCGCAACCCCGGTCTCGCGGAGGGAGTGGTACCAGTTATTGCCGTCGATGAAGACAACCGCACGCTCAGGGAATTCGTAGGCCATGCGTGGTCAAAACAAAAAGCCCCAGGTGTGCGCGAACGCAGACCTGGGGGAGGTAAAGGCCGCCGGCCCGTGCTGGGACCGGCGGGCACCTAAGACTGCCCTCGGCACCGCCGCCCGTCAACTGGCTGCCGAGGGACGTGGAATGGTCTGCCGGAGTCGTTCGGCAAGGAGCGCGCCAGTGTCAGCGACCAAAGACCTCGCGGCAATGGGTGACTACGGCGTGCATAGTTCTTGGTGACGCAAGGAGGCCCTTTCGTACCTGCTCAAGCAGCGCCGCAGACATATCTGGTTGCAGATGACAGCGCCCGGCCTTTATCGCCGCCTGCACCTTGCCAACGACCAAGAACGTTGCGCTCCCGTAGTCAACGCTCGAGTCGTGACGGACGAAGGGGTGATCCCCTGCCGCGAGGATGACGGTCTTGTCGGTATGCGGACGGGCGGTGACGACTCGAACTGCGACGACTTTAGACGGATCCGGGTCGGTCAGGACGAACCAGAGATGGGGTGGCCCGGCGGCGTGGCCGGTGAGCGTGAACGCACGGCCAGCGCGCCAGAGCTCCATGGGCGGTTGTGCCGAGCCGACGTTTACGCTCGCAGACTGTCCACGGCGTCTTCGGCCACCAGATCGCCGACGATCGCTTCCGCGTCCTCCCTGGTCACCCCTTGCTCCATCAGGATGCTCAGGAGGTCAATGGGCACCGAGGAGCCCTGGGGGTCCCGCCACTCCGGAAGCTGGTGGGATCGCTCCACCAGCTGCCACCTAGAGAGGTGCCCCACCTCCCGAAACACGGCGTCCAGAATGGCTTCCTCGGCCTGCGACAGCTGGTCGTTGGGCGCATCCCGGAGCAGTCTGACGTCGTAGTTCTCGGGCTCCGAGATGTATTGTCGCCAGTACGACGCAGGGCCCCGGTCCGGTTCTGCGGTGATCAGATCAAGCGTCCGGCTGAGCACCGGTCCGTGGGGCATCGAGACGAACAGGTCGTGCGAAATGGGTCGCCCCAACTCGGCCAGGGCGCGGCGGTCGGCAAAGTAGAGCAGCTTGAGCAGACTGATGTACGGCATCCTGCCGCCCTTGGCGCGCAGGAACCGGGCAGCGGCCTGGGTCGTCTTCTCCTCGCGAAACCGCAGGGGCTGCATGTAGGAGACGCCGTGAGCGAAAGTCAGAACCTGTTGTGACACCACAAATTAGCCCTCCTGGAGACGCAACGCCAGAACGTCCTTCCCGGGAAGATACCTTCGACGCCGCTGGCGTGCGGTACCCAAAAAACGCGGGCCCGATCAAAGTGTCGCGGCCGCCGAGGGCGGACCGTGCTTCGGGAGGCCACCCAGTGAAGGGCCGCTGTCATGGCCGGCTCAAATGTCCCCAAAACGCCCCTCGGCTGTCCCAGGACCGCCCTATCGCGGGTTGGTGAAGACGCCGAGATTGGGCCGGTGACCCATCCCGGGCTGGACGGCGACTGGCGGCTCCGGCTGGCGGCGTTCGCCCGGCTTGAAGAGCTGGCCGAACGGCGGGGCGGGGTGGTCGCGGCGGACGACCTGGATTCCGGGTTCGACTTCGAGGGGGAGCGGATCCGGCTGTGGGATGCGCGGCGGGGGATCTGGCGCCCGCGGCAGCTGGGGACGGACGGGGCGGCGCTCACGCTGGTGACGGCCCCGCCAAGCCCAAGGAAGACGCCGCCGTACGACGATCAGGTCGGCTCGGACGCCGAGTGGCTGCTGTACCGCTACGAAGGGACCGATCCCGAGCACTGGACCAACCTGGCGGTGCGGCGGGCGTACTTGGAGCGGCGGCCGCTGATCTATCTGTATGGCATTACGCCGGGGTTGTACGAGCCCATCTTCCCGTGCACCGTGGTGGCGGACGACCCCACGAACTTGGCGTTTCACTTGATGGCGGAGTCGGCGGCGTTGCCGCTTGATCCCTGGACGATCGTGGGCGGGGTCACGCCGCAGCGGGCCTACGCCACCGCAGCGGTCAAGGTCCGGCTCCACCAACGGCGCTTCCGCGAGCTGGTGGTCTCGGCGTACCGGGTGACGTGCGCGATGTGCCGTTTGAGGCACGGCGAGCTGTTGGACGCGGCGCACATTCTGGCCGACAAGGACGAGCGGGGCAGGCCGGAGGTGCCCAACGGGCTGTGCCTCTGCAAGATCCATCACGCGGCGTACGACGCGAACATCGTGGGGGTGGATCCGGACTATCGGGTGCACGTGCGGCGGGACGTGCTGGAGGAGCACGACGGGCCGATGCTCCAGCACGGGCTCAAGGAAATGGACCGGCACCCCCTCGTCGTGCCGAGGACGGAGCTGCTGCGACCCAATAAGGAATACCTGGCGGAGCGGTTCGAGCGGTTCCGGGCGGCCTGAGCGGCTGCCGACCAGCTACCTCTCCCAGGGCAGCCCCGGCCGCCCGAAGTGCCCGTAGTTGGTGGTCTTCCGGTAGATGGGCCGCAGCAGATCCAGCTTCCTGATGATCGAGGCGGGGCGGAAGTCGAACCGCCGCACGAACGCCTCGGCGCGCTCGTGATCGCCGGTGCCGAAGGTCTCGATGAACACTGACACTGGATGCGCGCGGCCGAT
>DATECF010000240.1:0-4593 GCA_035287045.1 Gemmatimonadales bacterium
TCGCCTCACCCTCTTCAATCACCGCGGGGCCGTCGATCACCGTGCCTTCGGCGAGCAGGTAGCGCGTGTAGACCGGGACCTCCACATAGGATCGCGTCTGTGGTAGGTAGATCGGACGGTGACCCCTAAGGCCCTGCCCGGCCGATTCCGCGCCGTCGAATGACCCGCGCAGATCCACCCGGGCGCCCGGCGCACTGACCAACACGCGCCAGTTCAGCACCTGCACGGGATACTCGTCGAGCGCCATCCCATACAGCCGGGTGTATTCGGCGTCGAACCGCTGCCGGATCAGCATGGTCACGCCCGGATGCAGCTGCTCGGGTAGCGGGACCTCGATGTCGTGGAACTGCCCACTGTAGCGCATTTCCGCACGGCGCTCAGATCTGACCGCGGCCTCCGGGGCTCCGGTGGCGACGACCATCTCCCGCCCCTTCGATTCCATCTCCCCGAACAGCCGCTCGACGTCGTCCCAGTTGAGGTCCTGCAGCTCCCCGGCCAGCGAATGGCCGAAGTCGAAGCCCGGCGGCGCAACCAGCAGGCCCAGCGCCGAGGCCAGACCCGACGCGGGCGGGATAACGACCTTCGGCATGCCCAGCAATCTGGCCACATGCGCCGCGGTGGCAGGGCCGGCGCCGCCGAAGCCGATCAGCGCGAACCGGCGCGGGTCTTGCCCGCGTTCGATCAGATAGAGCCGGCCGACCTGAGCCATGTTCTCGCAGACGATGGCAAAGATGCCCCAGGCGGCCTCCACCGTGGTCAATCCCAGGGGTGCGCCCACCCGGGCCACCGCCGCGCGCGCGGCCTCGGCATCAAGCGGCATCGCTCCTCCGAGGAACGCTGCCGGGTCGAAGTACCCCAGCACCACACAGGCGTCCGTGACCGTGGCCTCGGTTCCGCCGAGCCCGTAGCAGGCCGGTCCCGGGTCGGCGCCGGCGCTGTGGGGGCCGACGCGCAGGAGGCCCAGGCTGTCCGCGCCGGCCAGCGAACCACCGCCGGCCCCAAGCTCGACCATGTCCACCACAGGGGTCTTCACCGGAAGCCCGGAACCCGGCTTGAATCGGTGGACGCGCGCCACTTCGATCATCGGGGTCACCTTGGGGCGGCCACTGCGCACCAGGCAGATCTTGGCCGTGGTGCCACCCATGTCGAAACCCACCAGATCGGTGAGGCCGATCAGGCCGCCGATGTGTCCTGACAGGAGCGCTCCCGCCGCCGGCCCGGATTCCAGCAATCGCACCGGGAACCGGCGTGTCACCTCTGGCGTGGCCAGCGTGCCGCTGGACAGCATCAGCAGGAACCGTCCGCGGAAGCCCTCGGCGGTCAGCGACGCCTCCATCTGCTGCAGGTACCGGTCCACCAGCGGCTGCACGTAGGCGTTGCAGACGGTGGTGCATGTGCGTTCGTACTCCCGGATCTCCGGGCTGACCTCGCTGCTGATGGAGACCGCCATCTGCGGGAACTCGCGCCGCAGCAGCTGGGCCACCATCTGCTCATGGGTGGGGTTGCGGTAAGCGTGCAGGAAGCACACCGCAATCGACTCCACGCCCTGGCGGGCGAGCGCCTGGATGGTACGCCTCACCTCACGCAGATGCAGGGGGGCGACCACGTCGCCGGCGCGTGAGACGCGTTCGCGGACACCCACCCTCCACCGCCTGGGCACCAGGGGGTCCGGGAATCGCAGGAAGAGGTCGTAGATGTCGTAGCGCTGTTCCTTCCCCATCTCCAGCGTGTCGCGGAAGCCCTCCGTGGTGAGCAGGGCGGTCGGGGCGCCGGTCCGTTCGATCATCGCGTTGGTCACCAACGTGGTGGCGTGGATCAGCGTCCCGATCTGGGCGGGCGTGATGCCGGCACGGCCGCACAACTCCCGCAGGCCGCGCAGCGCTCCGTCTGCTGGAGCCGCGGGCGTCGTCAGGGCTTTGTGCCAGCGCAGCGCGCCCGACGTCTCATCCAGGAGGATGAGATCGGTAAACGTGCCCCCGATGTCAATGGCCACCCGATACGTCATCGTGCCCCTCGATTCACGGCGACGGCTTCGCCCCACGTGCGGGATCGTAGAGGATACAGCGCACCTGGTGGTCCGCCCCGACCTGCAGGAACTCCGGCACGATACGATCGCACCCGGCGATCCGCGCGTAGCATCGCGTGTGAAATGCGCACCCCGGCGGGACGCGTGCAGGACTGGGAATCTCGCCCTGCAGGACAATCTTCTCCGGAATCAGCGCGGCCTCCTCATCAGAGACCGTGGGGATCGCGGAGAGTAGCGCGCGGGTGTAGGGATGGCAGGGGTGACTGAACAGCGTCTCCGCCGACGCGAGTTCCACGACCTTACCCAGATACATGACGGCGACGGCATCCGCGACGTTGCGCACGAGGCTGAGGTCGTGGGAGATGAACAGGTACGTCAACTTCAACTCGCGCTGCAGCCGGCGGAGCAGGGCGATGACCTTGGCCTGCACAGAGACATCCAGCGCCGAGGTCGGTTCGTCCAGGACGACGAGCCGCGGGCTGAGGGCCAGGGCCCGGGCGATGGCCACGCGCTGCCGCTGGCCGCCGCTCAGGACGTGGGGATAGCGGAACAGGAAATCCTTGGGGGGCAACTCGACGCGCTCCAGCAGTTCGCTCACCCGGCGCAGGCGCTGCCGCGGGGTGCCGATGCTGTGGATGACCAGAGGCTCCTCGATGATCTCCCTCACCCGGCGGCGCGGATTGAGCGAGGAGGCCGGATTCTGGAACACCATCTGGAGATGGCGACGCACTGGCCGTAGTTCGGCCTCAGAACGGCGGGTGATGTCCTGGCCGTCGAAGTAGATCCGACCGCTCGTAGGTTCCAGCAGGCGAACCAACAGCCTGCCGAGCGTGGTCTTGCCGGATCCCGTCTCACCGACCAGGGCCAGCGTCCTTCCCTCTTCCAGTGTCACGCTCACGCCGTCCACGGCCTTCACGTCGCCCACCTTCCGGTGGAGCAGCCCCGTCGTCAGCGGGAAGTATTTGACCAGCGCCTCGGATTGCAGCAGCCCCATCAGCGTGTGGAGGGCGGGTGGAGGTGGCAGGCGGCCAAGCGGTGCGACTCCACTTCGGCCAGCACCGGCCGCTGCCGGTCGCAGATCTCCATGCGGAACGGACAGCGCGGGGCGAACCGGCAGGCCGGCGGGGGATTGATGTAATCGGGAATGCGGCCCTCGATGCCTTCGCCGATCGTTCCGGTGAGGCGCGGGATGGCCGCCAGCAGTCCCTGCGAATATGGGTGCAGCTGGCGGTCGAACATAGCGCCCGTGGGCGCGAGCTCAGCGATCTCGCCAGCGTACATCACGTAGATCCGATCCGAGACCAGGCGGGCGAGGCCGAGGTTGTGGGTGATGTACAAGACCGACAGCCGGCGCGTGTGCACCAGGTCGCGCACCTCCTCCAGGATCTGATCCTGGATCGAGACGTCGAGCGCCGTCCCCAGCTCGTCCGCGATCAAGAGGTCGGGCCCGCCGAGCAGGGCCAGGGCGATGAGCACGCGTTGGCGCATCCCGCCGGAGAGTTCAATCGGGAACCGCCGAAACGTGCCTTCGGGATCGGGGATCCGCACCAGACGCAGCATCTCCAGGCATCGTTGCCGCAGCGCGCCGTCGGGACGGCCCACCAGCGGGGCGCGGCGGGCGCCCTGCCACGCGGCCACGTCCAGCAGTTGATCCCCTACGGTGAAGACAGGGTTCAGCGCGGTGCCGGGATCCTGGAAGATCATGGCGATCTTCCGGCCGCGGATCCCCTGGAGCTCCTCGGCAGGCAGACGCAGCAGGTCGCGGCCGTCAAAGGCGATCCGACCGGAGACGATCTCGGCATTCTGGGGCAGCAGGCCCAGGATGGCTTTCGCCGTGATGGATTTGCCGCACCCCGTCTCCCCGACCAGCGCCACGCTCTCCCCACGGGAGACGGTGAGGTTCACCCCGTTGATTACCCGCGCCCGCCCCTCGTAGAGGTGGAAATGGATCACCAGATCCTCGACCGCAAGAAGCGGGTGTTCAGTGCCCGTTCCCGGGTCCCCGTTCTTGGTTCCCGTCAACTGCCGGCTCTCCACTGCTCGATCTCCACGTCAAAGACGTCGCGCAGACCATCACCGAGGAGATTGAACCCCAGGACCGCAACAAAGATCGCCAGGCCCGGGAAGGTGGCCGCCCACCACACGCCCGGCAGATAGGTACGCCCCTCGGCGATCATCGTCCCCCACTCCGGTGTCGGCGGCTGAGCCCCCAAACCCAGGAAGCTCAGGCCCGAGCCCGTGAGGATGACGAATCCCATATCCAGTGTGAGTTTGACGATGATCGGCGACCAGGCGTTGGGGAGGATCTCACGAAACGCGATGCGCCAGCGGCTGGCGCCCAATCCTCGGCTGGCCTCCACGAACGCCTGCTCCTTCAACGACAGGACCTGACCGTACACCAGGCGTGTGTACCACGGCCACCAGGCAAACGCGATGGCGATCATGGCGTTGGTCAGGGTCGGCCGCAGCGCGGCGGTCACCACCAGCGCCAGCGCGATCGGCGGGATGGCCAGAAACACATCGGTGATCCGCATGATCCAGTCGCCGGCCCGGCCGCCCCAGTAGCC
>DATECF010000241.1:0-5135 GCA_035287045.1 Gemmatimonadales bacterium
ACCGTGGTTGCCTGATGCACGTCCAGCGCCACATACTTCGTCGTCCGTTGCATGAGAGCCGCTCCTTGCTGCTGAGGTCCATGGGTCTGGGGAGACTCCATGGTAGCACCAAGGGGCGCGCTCTCAATATGCGTTAGACGCACAGCGTCTACGAAACTGCTTGGGCTTTTCACGCGCGGCGCTGAGCTCCTCGCGTCGCTCGAGCCACTCTCGATGGTGAGTTGTCTCGGCGCCACGCTCCGAACGGCGCTCGCTCAGGTTGTGCAAGGCTGCCCCTCCCCGAAGCGCTCGACTGGCGGCGCAGCTCCATCAGGTTGTGGCCCTTCGAGGCTGTGGATTCTGACGGCTGGCGGGCGGCCAAGGGGGAGTAGCGGCCCGGCGGTGCGGGCTCAGCGATTGGTCAGGAGGACTCGGCTCCTCAGTTTGACGCCCCCGTCCCCCGGCCTTAACATACTTTGTTCCCCATGCCCAAGTGCCGTACGCTCACATCCCGCGCCGGTGGAGACGGATGAGCGATGCCAAGGACGCCCTGGCCCACGCCCTGTCCGACCGCTACACCCTCGGCGACCAAGTCGGCATGGGTGGCATGGCCACGGTCTACCGCGCCGAGGACATCAAGCACGGCCGGACGGTGGCGCTCAAGGTCCTCAAGCCTGAGCTCTCATCGGCGATGGGGACCGACCGCTTCCCCCGCGAAATCCGGCTGATCGCCTCGTTCAACCATCCCCACATCCTTTCCCTGTACGACTCCGGCGAGTCGGGTGGCTTCCTCTATTACGTCATGCCGTTCGTGGAGGGCGAGACCCTCGGCGCCCGGCTGGCCCGGGAGAAGGAACTCCCGGTCGGCGACACGATCCGGATCCTGATCGAGGTGACCGACGCCTTGGCGTATGCCCACACGAGGGGCGTGGTGCACCGCGATATCAAGCCCGGCAACGTGCTGCTGGCCGACCGGCATGCAGTGGTGGCCGATTTCGGCGTGGCCAAGGCCCTGAGCGCGGCAGGCGGCGATCAGCTCACCACCGTGGGGATCGCCGTGGGCACCCCACAGTACATGGCGCCTGAGCAGGCGATGGGCGAGGCCGATATCGACCACCGGGTGGACATCTACGCCGTGGGCATCCTGGCCTATGAGATGCTCACCGGCCGGCCGCCGTTCGAGGCCAAGACCTCGCAGGCGATGCTCTCGGCGCACGTGATGGAAGTGCCCAAGGATCCGCGTGAGCTGCGCCCGGGCATCCCGGCGCCGCTGGCCGAGGCGGTGCTCAAGTGCCTGGCCAAGCATCCGGCCGATCGGTGGCAGAAGGCGGAGGACCTGCGGGCCCAATTGGAGACGATGCTCGCCACGCCGAGCGGGGGGATGACGCCCACCGACACGCGGCCGTTCATGGCGACCGCTGCCCGGCCGACGCCATCCAAGTCGCCCCGATGGATCGGCCTGGCGGCGGCCGTGGTCCTGGCGGTGGTCGGTGGCGGCACCTGGATGCTGGCCCAGGGTGGGGGCGGCGCCATCGAGCGGATCGGCGTGATGCCGATCGAGGACATCTCCGGCCAGGATCAGCTGTTCGTCACCGCGATGCACGACGCCCTGACCAACGCCATGGCGCGGCTCGGCGTGGGGGTGGCCTCGCGCTCCGACATGGCGCGGTATGCCGACGGCGGCAAGTCCACCCGCGAGGTCGCGACGGAGCAGAACCTCGATGCGCTCGTGGAGACGACCGTCTTCCGCGCCGGCGAGGTCATGCGCATCACCGTGCAGTTCAGCGACCCCGCCACCACGCGGAGTCTCTGGGCCGCCACCTACACCACCAACGTCACCGACGTGCTCTCGGCGCAGGGCGCGGTGGTCGATTCCATTCGCGTCGGCATCGGCGCCGCCCTCGGCGTGACTGGCACCCCAGGGGGAAATGAATGACGCGCCTCGTGCTGAGCGGCCTCGTCCTCGTGATCACGGCCTGCGGGCGAACGACGCCCGAGCTTCCCGAGGCCCGCATCCTCTCGGCCGAGCTCGCCCGGGACATCGCGCCGGCTCCCGCGCCGGACGGGTCGCGGGTTGCCTTCTGGCGTCCTGCGCCGGAGGGCTTTGTCCTCTGGGTGGCCGATGCCGAGCTCGGAAATGCGCGCTCCACCGGGATTGCCACTGCGTTCAACGAACAGCCGATCGCCTGGTCGAGTGATGGTGCGCATCTCGCGGTGATGGCGGACGGCGAGAACGCGGTGGATCTCGTCATGGTATCGGTGTCGGACGGGGCGGTGACGCCGCTGGTGCAAACGCCGCAGTTCAAGGCGCCAATCCAGTTCCATCCGGACGGCGACCGCGTCGTCTTCATCGCCCTGACGGCGGGGGGCAGCCTCAATACGTTCACGGTGTCCCGGTCCACTCGTGAGGTCCGCCCGCTCGTGGCGGGACTGGAGACGCCCCACCTCGGCTTTGCATCGCCCGACGGCGCCACGGTCCTCTACGCGGCGTTCGATCGGGGAGCCACCACGCTCTGGCTGGCCGACGCCGACGGCGGGAATCGGAGGCAGCTGACCACGGAGGGGTACGAGGAGCTCGGCAATATCGCCCTATCCCCCTTTTCCCCTGACGGCCGACAGGTGGTGTATACCTCACGGCGGACCGGCAAGCGGGATGTGTGGGTGGCGGACGTCGCGAACGGGACCACCCACCAGCTCACGACCGAGATTCAGGACGACTTCGAGCCCAGCTGGTCCCCTGATGGACGGTCAGTGGCGTTCCTGTCCAACCGCGGCCGCCAGACCGATGTCTGGATCATGCCTGCCGCGGGGGGCGAGGCCCAGCGGGTGACGGACAGCCTCGAGAAGGAAGCGTGGGTGCGGTGGGTGGGCGACAACATCCTCAGCTTCAGTGTGCAACACTCCCCTGGGGCGTTCTGGGCTCGGTCGCTGGACGACGGCACCGAGACGCGGCTGACTCCCGATTCCCTGGACGTCGGTTTCTTCGTCATGTCGAACGACCGGTCCCGATTGGCCTTCCTCTTGGACCTCGCCGGTGAGTTGAACGATCTGGCGGTCATGCCCGCCACGGGGGGCGAGCTGCGGATGGTCGCCCGCGGCGCGCACCACAGCAATCTCCGTTGGAGCCCGGACGACACGAGGCTGGCATACACCTCCGACCAGGGCGGCAGCCAGGACGCTTGGGTGGCCACCCCGGATGGCGCGACGGGTCTCCGGCAGCTGACCGACTGGGTAGGCAGCGAGCAGGTGCTGGGCTGGTCGGCCGATGGCTCCGCGATTTACATCTACGCCGAGCGGGAGTCGCAGCTGGGCGACCTGTGGCGTATCCCGGTGGAGGGCGGCGAGCCGGTACGGGTGACCCGGGACGGCACGATTCCGTTCGCGGCCATCGCCACGCCGGCGACCACAAGCGAGATCATCCTCGCGATGCGCCTCGATGCCGGGGTGCAATCGGTGGCACGCGTTCGCGAGGACGGCAGCCTGGCACCGTTCACAACGGCGGCGGACGGCAATGTCGTCGGATTGCAGCTCTCCCCGGGAGGAGACCTCGTGGCCCTGGTCTCCCCGGGCGCCGGGGCGATGACCATGCGCCTGGTCCGCGTGGCGGACCGCCAGACGATCGCCACCGTGCCCAACGGCGGACCGCAGAGCTTCAGCCTGGATGGCATCCGGCTGCTCTACCAGCTCCCTGCCGGGGAGAGCAAAGCGCCCGACCTCGGCATTCTGGACATCGCCACAGGCACGACCACCCGAGTCACCGCCACACCCGAAACCGAGTCCCACGCCGCGTTTGCCGCCGATGGTAACTCGATCATCCTTCGGCGGGTCAGGATCACCGAGCGGGTGATGCGGGTGGATGTGTCAGGGGTGCTGCGGGCGGCAGCGCCGTGATCGGCGCTTGACCTTGGCCTGGAGCTCCTCGAAGAAGTTCTCGACCACAATCAGCTCGGTCGGCACCTCGCCGGGGACGATCCACAGCATGAGGAACCGGTGGTCACCGGGCGTCACGTCCCACATGCGACCAGCGTCGGCACTCCGATAGTTCTCAAGGGAAACGAGCCGTTGCGGCTCCCCTGCGGCCTAACACTTGCACCCGGCGGGCGCTCTACGCTGCGAAGGAAGCCGTTCATTTGCGCGCCCGCGCACATCACCGCACGTTTCAATACCGCGCTGCTCGCTGGCGAGTCGCCCGCGGGTGAAGCGCGGACCGTTGAGAATGTAGGAAAAGCCCGCGGTGGCTTTCATGCCAGTTAATGTGGAAAGAACGGGCTTCACATTTGCCCTTAGATCGACGATCGCCGCCGAGTCCATGGTCGCAAGCACCCCTGAATTTTGCACATTCGCGGCGGCGGCGACTTATCCTACATCCTCGTTAGGCCGCATCATTCATGATGGCCTTGGCGAGACAGGTTCTTCGGCCGCGCCGATCAAAGCAGATCGCCTACCTCATCCTCTCCGGCGCCTTCGCCGCCGGCGGCGCGTGGATGGTGACGTCAGGCGACTCGCGTGGGTGGTTCGTTGCTGCCTTCTTCACGCTCTGCACCCTGGTGTTCACCGTCTTTCTCCTGCCCGGAAGCGCATACCTCGAACTGGGCCCCGACGGAATCACGGTGTGCACTTTCTTTCGACGCGATTCCTGGCGCTGGTCGGACGTGGCCTCCTTCGGCATCGCGCGCATCGGATCGACCGCACGCATGGTGGTGATCAAGTTCAGTTCCGCTTACCCCAGAGCACGCCGCGCTCGCAGATTCGCCGAACTCTTAACCGGGCACGAGGGTGCACTGCCGGACTCCTACGGCCTGTCAGTCGAGGACCTCGTGGCTCTGCTCAACACCTACAAGTCCCACCACGATGCGGCCTAACCCGCGCTTGCACACCGACGGGCGCTGTTCGCTGCTAAGGAATCCGTTCATTGGCGCGCCCGCCCTCGTCACGGCACGTTTGAGCATCACAGTGCCCGTGCGGCCCGTCGCCCGCGGGTGAAGCGCAGAGCGTTGAGGTTGTAGGAAAACCCCGATTTAGAGTCGGTTCAGGGGGCCGCGGTCGAGGCTCGCGGCGGCGGTACGGGGGGGGGTCGGCGGGATCGTGCCAGCAGCGGCCGCTCAGGGGTCAGTGAATCGCGCGGCGGAGCGGTCGTCCGCCCCTGCTACGCGGCG
>DATECF010000242.1:0-5270 GCA_035287045.1 Gemmatimonadales bacterium
GGTGCCGCGCCGCCTGCTGGCCGGGGAGCAGGCGGCGGCCCACGACGCCGCCCGCTACTGGGCGCGCCACTTTCCGGAGGGCGACTTCGCGGTGGAGCTCTCGCATCACCTGGAGCCCGATGACGACTGGCTCGTGGTCCAGCTTGCCGAGTTGGCAGGCGCGGCCGGCCTGCCGACGCTCGTCACCAACCAGGCGCACTACGCGACGGCCGGTGGGCATCGGCTACAGGACGTGCTGGTCTGCATCCGCCATGGCGCCAGCCTCGACGAGGCACGGGAGCTGCTGCTGCCGAACGCCGAGTACCGACTCAAGAGCGCGGACGAGCTACGAGGGATCGGCGCCGGGCTGCCGGACGCGCGCGCCCGCCGCGCCTGGGAGGCGGGGATGGCGGGCGCCGCCGCCATCGGCCAATCCTGCGCTCTCGACCTGAACTTCGAGCGCTATCGGTTCCCGGGCTTCACGGTCCCCGAGGGAGAGACGCCGTTCTCATATCTCTACCAGCGTGCACACGAGGGCTTACGCGTCCGTTATCGGCCCATTACCAGGCAGGCGGTGAAGCAGCTGGCGCACGAGCTGGAGATCATCGAGCGCACCAACCTGGCCGAGTTCTTCCTGATCGTGTGGGACCTGATGGAGTTCGCGCGGCGCAACGGGATCATCGGCCAGGGAAGGGGAAGTGCCGGCGATTCGATCGTGGCCTATTGCCTGGGCATCACCAAGGTCGACCCGATCGCCCACAAGCTCCTCTTCGAGCGCTTCATCAACGAGGCGCGAACGCTGCCGGACATCGACATCGACTTCGACGTCAACCGCCGCGAGGAGGTGATCCAGTACCTCTACACCCGGTATGGCGCCGATCACGCCGCCATGGTCTGCACGGTGATCACCTACCGGGCCCGTTCAGCGGTGCGCGAGGTGGCCAAGGCGCTCGGGTTCCCGTTGGAGTTGGTGGACCGGGTGGCCAAGGCACTCGACACCCGTGACGCGACCGATGTCGCCCGCGACCTGGCGGCCGATGGCACGTTCGGCTGGCTCTTCGAGGAGATGGGGGCGGGAGAGGTGGAGGCGGTGGTCGCGGGCACCCCATCGCTGATCGCCCACGACGCCGACAGCAGCTGGAGCTCGAGCCCGCGCCCCGCCCTGCGTCCCGATCTGGCGGCCGCGGAGTCCCGCGCTCGTGACGCGGCCGGCGACCACGACGGGCGGCCGTACAGCAAGAGCGGTTGGGTTCCGCCGCGACGGCCGGGCGTGCTCGACCAGTCGGTGGTATCGGTCAAGCACGAGGGTTGGGAGCAGAAGCGCTACGGGCCGGGCGGTCTGCGCCAGGTCGACGAGGGTGGGACAGAGTCGGAGGTCGTGCCGCCGCCCATCGTGCGCGTGGACCCGGAGAGCGGTATGCCGATTGAGGAGCGCCGCCGACCGAGCGTGGTTCCCGTATCTGCCCAGCCCGTATCTCGCCAGATTGTCACCGGGGGACCCTTAGGCGGCCCAGTCGAGCGTGGTGACGGCCGAGCTGAGCGTGGTGAGGACCCGGTGGAGCGTGATTTTGGCCCGAGATCGGCTCAATCCGCGCCTAGTAGTCCCCCCATGCATATCTGGCGGGAATCTGGGTTGGAGGCTCCTCACGCACCTCCCCGCAACCGCTGGCAGTGGCTGCTCGCCCTGTGCGCGGAGATCGACGGCTTCCCGCGCCACCTGGGGATCCACGTCGGCGGGATGCTCGTCACGCGCACTCCCCTGATCGACCTCGTCCCGATCGAGCGCGCCGCCATGCCGGGCCGCGTGGTCACGCAGTTCGACAAGGAGGACATCGAGGCGCTCGGGCTGGTGAAGATCGACCTCCTCTCCCTGCGTACCCTGGGCGTGGTCAGCGAGTGCCTCGACCGGATCGAGCGCGACACGGGACAAAGAATCGACCTTGACTCACTCCCCCACGACGACCCCGAGGTGTTCCGCACCATCCGCGCCGCCGACACGGTGGGCATGTTTCAGGTCGAGTCCCGCGCCCAGATGCAGGCTCTCCCCAAGGCGCGTCCCGAGCGCTTCGAGGACCTGGTCGTGCAGGTGGCGATCATCCGCCCCGGCCCCATCCAGGGCAACGCCGTGCACCCGTACCTTAGAAGACGCGCCGGGCAGGAGCCGGTCACCTACGCGCACCCGAGCCTCCAGCCAGTCCTCGAGGACACGCTCGGCGTGATCCTTTACCAGGAGCAGGTGATGCAGATCGCCATCGAGGTGTGCGGCTACACCGCCACCGAGGCGGACATCTTCCGCAAGGCGATGGGCTCGCATCGGTCCCACGCCAAGATGCAGGCCGAACGCGGACGCTTCGTGGGCGGTGCCATGCGGACCGGGCTGACGGAAGGTGACGGCGAGGACCTCTTCCGCCGCTGCTCCGCCTTTGCCGAGTTCGGCTTTGCGCGGGCACACGCGGCGGCCTTCGCCAAGATCACCTACGACACCGCGTGGCTCAAGCTGCACTACCCGGTCCACTACGTCGCCGGCATCCTCAACAACCAGCCGATGGGCTTCTACTCGCCCGCGGTGATCGTGGGCGACGCCAAGCGTCATGGCACCAAGGTGCTGCCGGTCGACGTGAACGCCTCGCGCTGGGAACACGAGGTCGAGCGGCTCCCCGATGCCACCTTCGGGCTGCGCCTGGGGATGCGCCAGGTCAAGGGGATCGACGAGAAGGCGCGCGAGACGCTCGATCGCGAGCGCGCTATCGGTCCGTACACCGGCGTGCGCGACTTCGCGGCACGCACGGGCCTCGGCGAACAGGTGATGGAGCGGCTGATCGCCATAGGTGCCTTCGACTGGACCGATGCGCCCCGCCGCGAACTGCTCTGGCAGCTGCGCAGCACCCTGGCCGATGCCAACCCCGCGCATCCCGCGCTGGGTCTGACCGATGACGCCCAGCGCGAGCTGGGCACCACCCTGCCGCCGATGACCTTCGCCGAGCGGATCGCCGCCGACTACCGTGAGCTGGGCCTGTCGCCGACCGCCCACGCGGTCGAGCTCTTCCGGCAGCGGCTGGCGGCGCGCGGCGTCATCCCGATCGCCGAGGCGGGGAAGCGGCGAGATCGGTCACGGCTGCGGCTGGCGGGCCTGGCGGTCAGCATCCAGCACCCGATGACGGCCAAGAACTTCGTCTTCATCGCGCTGGAGGACGAGACCGGCATGATCAACGTGACGGTGCGGCCGCAGGTCTACGCCGCCCACCGCGCGATCCTGCACCGGCACCCGCTGCTGGTGATCGACGGCACCCTCCAGGTCGAGGGCCAGGTGCTGAACGTGGTGGCGACCCGGCTGCACCCGGTCGATGCGGTGATCGCCGAGGACGAGCGCGAAACGCGGCTGCCACTTAGCAGGCAGCAGCGCCTCTTCCGTTAGGCCGTTGACGGCCAGCAGCCGGAGCCCGAAACTCGCCGCCATGGCAGGCATCACCGTGAAGCGTTTCACCGAGCCCGATGAGCGGGTTAGCTACGAGCTCGGTTACACCGACAACGTCACCGTCGGCCCGCTGACCGTTGGCCGGGAGGTCGCACAGCCTGGATGGCGCTGGTCCACCCACGTGCGACCGATCGTCGGCACCGAGCGGTGCGAGTTTCATCACGTCGGGATGGTGGTGAGCGGCCGGATGATGCTCGAAACGCGCGACGGCGAGCAGGTCGAGATCGGCCCGGGCGACCTCTACGACATGGCACCCGGCCACGACGCGTGGGTCATCGGCGACGAGCCCACCGTCTCCATCAACTTCCAGGGCATGTCCGGCTGGGCGAAGGCCGCTGACGAAGGCGAACGAATGCTGACCACGGTGCTCTTCACCGACATCGTCGACTCCACCGCGTCCGCCGAGCGACAGGGAGACCGTGCCTGGAAACACCTGCTGGCCACCCACCACGAGGACGTGCGCGGTCTGCTCGAGACCCATCGTGGGCGCGAGGTGAAGATGACCGGCGATGGCTTCCTGGCAACCTTTGACTCCCCCGGGCGCGCCGTTGTCTGCGCGATTCGGATCTGCGTGGCCGCCCAGGTGCTGGGGATCGAGATCCGCGCCGGCGTGCACACCGGGGAGGTCGAGATGGCGGAGCACGACCTCCGCGGCGTGGCCGTGCACCTTGCCTCACGGATCATGGACGTGGCGGGGCCCGGGGAGGTGCTGGTCTCCGCCACCACTCGCGACCTGGCCAGCGGCGGCGGCGTTGAATTCACCGACCGCGGTGCCCATGACCTGAAGGGGATCAGCGGGCCGAGGCAACTGTTCGAGGCTCGCACCGCCGCTCGCTGACGCGACTGCTGGGACCACGGCCCTTCCTTCGAACAGCGCCGCAGTCTCGCCGCAGTGCCCGCCATCTACCGTGCCGCCATGAAACGACTCGAGCAGCGAACCCTGTTGGCGGCCATCGTGCTCCTTGCCCCGATCGCCGTCGTCAACAGCAACATTCCGGCCGCCATTCTCGCCGTTGCATGCCTTGCCGCCTGGACGGTGCTCCTCTATCGGTCGATGCAGGGCTGAGCCACGTGGTCCTCGCCAGACCGGCAGGGCGAACCCTGATCATCCTGGCCACGAGCCTGGTGGTCTACCAGAACGTCGTCACGGTGATCACCGGAGGAGAGCTCTTCACCTCGGGACCGGTGGCCCTGACGATTTCGGCGATTCTCATCGCGGCCATGCTCCTGTGGGCGCGCCAGGGCAATCTCACGCTCGTCGAGTTGGGAATCACGCGCCATGGCGCGGCGCGCGGCGCTGCCATCGGTGTAGGGGTCGCGGCGGCGGTAGCCGTGGCCGCACTGGTGTTGTTGCGCAGCGGTCTGCTCGTACCCGGCCCCGTGCATTACGCACCCTTCGCCGAGATGACCGTCGCCCATGTCGTGTTCCGCGCCCTGATCTTGATGCCGCTCGCGACCATCCTCCCCGAAGAGCTGTCCTTCCGCGGCGTCCTGCTTGGTCTCCTGCGTCGCCGCTACGCAGACGGGCGAGCGGCGGTGCTGTCGGCCATCGTCTTCGCGCCATGGCATGGACTCCTCCTGGTGCACACGGTTGGCGAGACGAGCCTGGCGCTGAGTACCTGGGGGTGGACACTTGGCATCGTCGGTGGGTTCGTCGGGGTCGCCGTCGGCGGCTGGCTGTTCGCCTACCTGCGAATCCGCACCGGAAACCTCGTCACCTCAGTGTGCTGCCACTGGGCGTTCAACGCATCGATCCTGGTTGGCCTGTACGCACTGCAGCAGTGATCGCTCGTGCGGCCTCGGTCCGGGCACCCGT
>DATECF010000243.1:0-2006 GCA_035287045.1 Gemmatimonadales bacterium
GCCAGGTCCCGGATGAGCGGGAAGGTCTTCATGGGCGCCACGGTGATGGTCTCACCGGCCGTGAACGTGTTCATCCGCGTCATGCACATGAGCCGCGGCTTGCCGTTGATCTCGGCGCTGCAGGAGCCGCACTTGCCGGCCTTGCAGTTCCAGCGCACGGCGAGGTCCCCCGCCTGGGTGGCCTGGATGGCGTGGATCACGTCCAGCACCACCATGCCCTCCTGGGACTGGACCCGGTACTCCTTGAAGGCGCCGCCCTTGGCGTCGCCGCGCCACACCCGCATCGTGACTTCGGAGGCGGCCATTATTTCTTCTCCTCGAAGAGCTTCTTGAGTTCGTCGGGCATCTCCAGGAGCGGCTCCGGGGAGACGCTGATCTCGTCGTTCTTTCGGCGCACGACCACGTTGACCTTGCCCCACTTGGGATCGGCCTTGGGATAGTCGTCCCGGGTGTGGCCGCCGCGGCTTTCCTTGCGCTCCAGCGCCGCCTGCGTGACGGCCTCGGAGACGGCGAGCATCGCGACCAGGTCGAGCGTGAGGTGCCAGGCGGGGTTGAACGCCCGGCCGCCCTCGACCGCGACGCGCCCCAGCCGCTGCTTGAACACGCCGATCTCCTCCAGCGCCTTCTTGAGCTCGCCCTCGGTGCGGATGATTCCCACCAGCGACTGCATGCATTCCTGCAGATCGGCGTGGACCGCGTAGGGGCTCTCGTTGCCCTTGCCCTGGAAGGGCCTCAGGATGCCCTGCACGCCCGCCTCCACCTGGCCCGCATCCACGGTCAGCTTGCCGCTCAGCGACTTGACGTACTGGGCCGCGTAGAGCCCGGCCCGGCGCCCGAAGACCACGAGATCCGAGAGCGAGTTGCCGCCGAGTCGGTTCGCTCCGTGCAGCCCCCCGGCCACCTCTCCCGCGGCGAAGAGCCCGGGAACGCAGGTCGCCGTGCTGTCGGCGTCAACCCGGATCCCGCCGTTCATGTAGTGGCAGGTGGGGCCGACCTCCATGGGCTCTTTCGTGATGTCCACGTCCGCCAGCTCCTTGAACTGGTGGTACATGGACGGCAGCCGCTTGCGGATGTAGTCCGCCGGCCGCCGGGAGGCGATGTCGAGGTAGACGCCGCCGTGGGGGGTGCCGCGGCCGGCCTTGACCTCGGAGTTGATCGCCCGGGCGACCTCGTCCCTCGGCAGGAGGTCCGGGGTGCGGCGGTTCTTCTTGTCCTCGTACCAGGCGTCGGCCTCTTTCTCGTTGTCCGCCGTCTCCGCCTTGAAGAACTCCGGGATGTAATTGAACATGAAACGCTTGCCTTCCGAGTTCGTGAGCGTGCCGCCGTCGCCGCGCACCCCCTCCGTCACCAGGATGCCACGCACGCTGGGCGGCCACACCATCCCCGTGGGGTGGAACTGGTGGCACTCCATGTCGATGAGCTCGGCGCCCGCGTCCAGCGCCAGCCGGATGCCGTCCCCGGTGCACTCCCAGGAGTTGGACGTGAATTTCCACGACTTCCCGATCCCGCCCGTGGCGAGCACCACCGCCTTGGTCTTGAACACCACGAGCTGGCCGGTGGGCCGGAAGTACCCCACGGCGCCCGAAACGCGGTTGCCGTCCTTGACCAGGCGCTGGATGTTGCACTCCATGTGCACCTCGAGGCCCTTGTGCACGGCATGCTGCTGCAGCGTGCGGATCAGCTCGAGGCCGGTGCGGTCGCCGATGTGCGCGAGCCGCGCGTAGCGGTGGCCGCCGAAGTCGCGCTGCGAGATGAGGCCGGCCTTGGTGCGGTCGAACAGCGCCCCCCACTCCTCCAGCTCGAGCACCCGGTCGGGCGACTCCTGGGCGTGGAGCTGGGCCATGCGCCAGTTGTTGAGCATCTTGCCGCCGCGCATGGTGTCGCGGAAGTGGACCTGCCAGTTGTCCTCCTTCCAGACATTGCCCATGGCCGCGGCCATGCCCCCCTCGGCCATGACGGTGTGGGCCTTGCCCAGGAGCGACTTGCAGACGAGCGCCGTCCGGGCG
>DATECF010000244.1:0-2364 GCA_035287045.1 Gemmatimonadales bacterium
GTCCACGGGACCCAGCTTGAGCACTTCGATGCCCTCCAGGCCGTTGGCGCATGGCGTCACCAGATGGCCGAGCCGCTGGAAGAGTCGTGTGATCACGGCGCGGTTGGCCGGGTCGTCCTCCACCACCACGATGTGCCCTCGCCGCGTAGGCGCGGCCTGGTAGGGGGCGAGCATGTGGGGCACCGTGTCAGGCGCCATGAAGTCCACGCGGCGCAACAGCTTGGAGGTGATGTTGGCCATCCGGGACAGGTCGGCCTGAATGTTCTCCAGCTCCCGCAGGGCCGCCGGGCTGAGTTGCTCGGCCTGGACCTCGCGCACCGCAGCCAGGATCGCATTGAGCCGGTTGTTCAGCGCGTTCACCGACTGAGCGACATCGTTGCGCATGAACTGGATCCATGCCTGGGCCAGTTCGTCCGGGACGAGCGACTGGGCCGGTGCCGCTTCGGCGGCGGGCGGCGGCGCTGGAGCGGCTGGGAACTTCCGTCCGGGGGCGGGGCGTTTTTTCTGAGCGGTCATGGCTCCACACGACGCGGGTTGCTAACCGTAAGCTGTGTTCCCTCGACTTCGTTCGACAACACTGGCGGCCCTCCCACGACAACGGCGCGGCGTTCGCTCACCCGACTGCTGACCCCCAGCTGCTCACCTCGCAACCAACGACGCCGCGTGCAGGATGGTCCTCCCCCCTGGCATCTGGTACACCAACCCTCCACTGGTGCTCACCAGTTTGACCCACTGATCCGATACGACCAGGAGATGCGACTCGTCCGCCCAACCCCACGTACCACCAAGCGTTGAGCCGCTCACCAGCACACCAGGCTCTACCTGCACCGCCGAAGGGTCCAGCGCCAGCGTGCGCAGGATCTTCCGGGCACTCGCTCCGAGGATCCGGTCATGCACCAGCTGGGCCTCTCCCGAAGGCGCCCAGAACGGATGGCTATCGAAGGCGGTGCCATCAGCCGTCTGGCTGGGGAAGAAGCGCAGCCGCTCCTGCCCCAGGTCATAGACCGCAATGTACCTCAAGCTCGGCCCGTCGGGCGGCCGCACGTCGAAGGCGATCCGGCTCCCGTCCGGCGACCACTGCGCGTGCTGCGGATCGTACGGGTCACCAACGACGCGGCGCGCACCCGTGCCGTCGTACCGCGCGACGTACAGCTCGGTGGACGCCACCGCGCGCCGCCCTCGGCGCGCCTGACCGGTGGCGAAGTAGAAGAGTCGCTTGCCGTCCGGGGAAAACGTGATCTCCCGTTTCCCCTGGAGCCGCATCGAGGCGTTGGACCGGCACCCCCGAATGTCTACCGGATTGAGTTCTCGGCCGTCCCCCACGACGATCGTATCGGCCGCGACCCAGGCGTACACCATCTTCGACGCCTCGCAGCCCACGCGGGTGAGACCACCGTCCAGCGACGCGATCACGATGTCGCCTGCCCCCGGCAACGTCTCGCGGCCCACTCGTCGCTCGGTGAAGTAGCCCACCGCGAGCCGCGCCCCGTCCCGCGACCAGGCCAGCGTGTACCGGTAGGTCCTCCCCGCGGCGTGCAGTCGCCTCACCGCACCGGTGGCGACGTCCACCACCACGACGCGGGACGAGTCGGCCCCGCGGTACCCGATCGCCAGCCTGGACCGGTCCGGCGACGCCGCACTCGCCACGGGGGAGGGCGCGATCGAGAAGAGCAGGCGGTCCGCGCCGCTCCGCGCGTCCAGCCGATGCACGCCGCCGGCGCCCTGGTAATAGAATACGTACCCGGGCCCGGCAGGCGCGGGCGGCGGCGGAGTCGCTGCCGGCTTGCCGCATGCCACCATCGCGACCGCGAGCGTCAGCGCAGCGCGGCGCAGACCCTTCCCTCTTCCCGCTTCCCCGTTCCCTTCGGTCAACCAGTCTCCCACCACGCCACCTCCCCCTGGTGCCCACACGCGGTGCATTGGAGCCGTTCCGGTTCGCCAGCCACCCGCACCCGCGCGCCGCAGACCGGGCACACCGCGTATTTACGTCCCAGGAAGCGGGCTGTGCCTTCGGCCGGGTTGGGTTGGTTTCTCGCCAGATAGACCACCGTAAACCGGGTGGGCCGCTTGGGGCGAATCTCCACCAGCCGCTTGGGCACGGCGACGCTGCGGCCCAACACCTGGATCACCACCCGCTCCCCCAGGTCCGGATCCACGACCGGATACCACACGCCCTGCCGCAGGCGTGGATTGGTAACTATCCGCGACGTGGGGTAGAGCCTCACCCAGCCGCGCGCGCCGCTCGGTTCAGAGGGTGCCGTCATGTGCTCCTACTTATACCGAGAGGCACTCCAATTAGGCAACAGGACCTCACCTCCGCACCATGAGCTGGAGCGAGGGCTACGGAGCCGGGGGACGGGGCGC
>DATECF010000245.1:0-16011 GCA_035287045.1 Gemmatimonadales bacterium
TGCGGGCGTTGCTCCACCCGCCCCAGACCCTGACCATCAGCGGCAACGACGCGGAGCTGGCGCTCGACGACGGCGAGGGCGTGTTGGTACTGCTCCACGCGGACGGCCGGAAGTACAAGCAGGAAGGCGGCAACCTGGAGATCAAGACGGAGTGGAAGGGGAGCCAGCTGGTGGTGGAGTCGAAGCCTGCCGGAGGTCGCGGCAAGGTCACGACCGCCTATAGCCTGCGCCCTCAAACCGGTCAGCTCCAGGTGGACACGCGCCTCGACGGGCCGATGGGCGACCCCGTCACCATTCGCCGGGTCTACGATCAGGTGCCCATGGAGTAGGTGGCCGCCGGCGGGAAGCCCCGCCGGCAGCCGGTTCGTCGTAACATCCCCCCTTCAAGAGACCAGGCACGCGACCGGGTCCACCAAGGGGGGGTGCATGACGTCACGATCGGTCCGCCTAGCTGGCGTCTTGCTGGCCGGCCTGGCGGCGACTCCCGCCGTTGCCGCAGGGCCGGAGGGTGTGCCGAGCCAGGCTACCGTGTTCATCGACCTGATGGTCGAGGACGGCAAGGGCCGGCCGGTGCTCACCCTGAGCGCCGACGAGATCGTCCTGACCCAGGACGGCGTCGGGCAGCGCGTGGCCGCCGTGGTTGCCAAGGAGCCGGCGGGACGCTACGAGTTGAGCTATGTGCCTTTGTCGGGCACCGCTGGTGCCGTCCAACTCCGTGTGCTGCGTGCCGGCGCACGCGTCCGCGGGTTGGACGGTCCCCAGCTCAAGCCCCGGCTGGTCGCGCCGCTCACGCCGCTCGAAAGCGAGCTGGCCGCCATCCTCGACGCCCGGTCGGACGCCGCCGATTTCCCCATCCAGGTCGCGGTCCCGCGCTTCGAGCCCACGTCGCAGGGCCTGCATCACACGCTGGCGGTCGAGGTCCCGTTCGAGGGGCTGGCCAGCGCCAAGGACGCCAGCGGATTCACGGGCCGGGCTCAGCTCTTCGCCCGGGTCTTGGACGCCGAGGGCAGCATCGTCCAACGCAGCTTCATGGACCGCACCCTTTCGGCGGCCACCGAGGCCCAGCTTTTGAGCCAGCGTCTCTTGTGGACCGGCGCTGCCCACCTGAAGCCCGGCCGGTACACTCTGGAGACGGTCGTGCGCGACCCCGGCTCGTCGAGGGCCTCGGTCCGCAAGGTGACGTTCGACGCTCCCGAGGTCGCCCCCGGGATCCGGGTGAGCAGCGTGTGCCTTCTGATGCCGCTAGGCGCGCTGGTGGTCCGCGACCGCGGTTCCGAGCAAGACGATCCCTTTCTCTTGCAGGGCGAGCCGATCATGCCCACGCTGGAGCTCAAGACGGTGGCGGCTCCGGGAGCGAAGGTCGAGTTCTTCGCCATCACGTATCCCGATCGGACGAGCGCCGATCCCGTGAAGATGCGCCTCGACATCCTGCGGAACGGCAACATCGTCGGCGCGACGCCCATCTCCCTGCCTCCCCCCGACGAGCGCGGCGAGATCCGTTATGCGGGGAGCTTTCCCACCCGGACGCTGGAGCCCGGCGACTACAAGCTGCGGTTGCTCGTCCAACAAGGCGGAACCGCCCATATCGAGGAGGTTCCGTTCTCGGTGGGGACCGGCGACGGGGTCAAGCCCCAGCTTCGGTTCCGTGAGGTCGGCTCTGCGATACCAGCTCCCGGGCCGGCCAAGCCTCCGGCGGCGGAGCCCGGGGTGTTGGACGAGGCGCGCAAGCTGTTCAGGCGCCAGGACTACGATCGCGCCGTTCAGAAGCTCAAGAAAGCCGAAAAGGCCGGGGAGGGAAAGCGGGCGGAGGTTGCTCTCCTGCTGGCGGTGGCGTACTACCGCATGCGTGCCTCGAAAGACGGCGAAGAGGCGGCACGGCGCGCGATCGAGCTGTCGAAGGACGACCCCGCGACGCTGGCCGACGCCTACACGGTTCTGGGGCGCCTCCTCGCCGACGCGGAGAAGAAGCCCGTGCATGCGCCGAGCCAACGGCTGGCGGCGGCGGAGTCGGCCTTCAGGAAGGCTCTCGAGGCGAGCGGCGGCGCCTCCGAGGCCGGCCAGTTGGCGCTGGCCGAGACCCTCTACCGCCTGGGCCGGAATGGCGACGCAGGGGCCGCGCTCCAGGCGCTGGCTGCCAAGCCCGGCGTGACCGAGCCGACCGCCGAACGGGCGCGCCAACTCATTGCCAACCCGCACTGCGCGACCGAGGCGTGCTTGCCGCGGCTCTCTTTCGTGAGCGGGGAGGGACGGCATGTCACGGATGCGGAGTTGAGCGGCAAGGTGGTCTTGGTTTCCTTCTGGGCCACCTGGTGCGCGCCCTGCGTTGCCGCCATGCCGGACCTGAAGCGGGTCCAGGCCAGGCATGCGAACGACCCCTTCGTGATGGTGGGGGTCAACCTGGACCACGACCGCGCAACCATGAGCGGGTTCCTGGAGGCGAACGGCGTGACCTGGAGCCAGATCGACGGCGACGCCTCCGAACGGCTGAGCGATACTCTGGGCGTGCGGGGAATACCCGCCGAGTACCTGTTCGACCACCAGGGCGTCCTCATCGGCAGCACGCGCGGCTGGGGCACTGCCACCGGGATGGCGCTCTCCGCGCGTATCTCCCAGGCGGTTGGCAAGGCGAAGAAGGCGCAGCGGCAAGCCACGCCGGCGCCATGAGGGCGGCATCCCGGCGCGGGCTGGTCGCCGTCTCGGTGCGCCCCGGACTTTGGTCTCGACCTGGCTGGGAGGAGCGGGGCGACGGCCGGTTGCTCCAGCGCGTGGACTCGGCCCTGGCCCAGGGCGTCCGGCGGGCCGGCGAGCGCCTGGCCTGCAAGGTGGGTTGCACCGAGTGCTGCATGGGACCCTTTCCCATCACCTGGCTGGACGCTCGGCGCCTGGCCGCCGGGCTTGAAGCGCTGGCCCTCGACGAACCGGGGCGGGCGGCGAGAATCCGCAGGCGCTCTCGCGCCGCGGTGCGGGCGCTGGGTCGCGGGTTCCCGGGCGACCCCGGGAGCGGCCGTCTGAACGAAGACGAGGTCGCGCGCGAGCGGTTCTTCGACCGTCACGGCGCGGACCCTTGCCCTGCTCTCGACCCGCGCCGCGGGGCTTGCGAACTGTACGCCTGGCGTCCGCTCACCTGCCGCTGCTACGGACTGCCGGTGCGCCTCGGCCGCGAAACCCTGCCCCCCTGCCGCCTGTGTTTCGTGGGAGCCAGCCAGCGCGAGGTTGGGCGCTGCCGCGTCGTGTTGGACGCCGAGCGGATGGAGGACCGACTGCTCAGGCGCTTGCTACGGGAGGGAGAACCCGCTGGAGCCGAGACCGTGGTTGCCTTCGCCCTGGTCGGAAGGCGCTGACATCCCTTGCCGCTCCTTGTTATACCATTGCGGCCGGAAAGCGGACTGCTCGCGAACGCAGACGCTTTCTTGAGAACCTATCAATCGACCTGGGACTGTCAAAACGGCGGGAACCGCACCCGCCAGCGACCTCGCCCTCGAGACCCACCCACGAAACTCGTTGACTTTTGACCCCAGTCCCAGGTAGCCTCTCGACCCAAGTCACTCGAAAGCCCGCCGGGTCGAAGCGGGACCAGGCTTCGGCCAGCCGGCAAAGGAACTGATGGGCAAGGCTTCCCTCCAGGCTCGTCGCCTCGTCCTCCCCATCGGCACTCGGACCCCCAACCCACCTAACGCAGTCAGAATCCTCCGGCTGAGAACTTATCGCAGAGCCGTTCCTGCGGAGAGGGCCATATGACAGGTTCGCCAAACGGGTATTGTGGAGACGGACGCCGCACCGGGTCGATCGCGCTCACGACCCTGACCATGGCACTCATCCTCCTGGGATCGAGCGCCTTCGCGCAGGTCGACGTCACCGCCTCCGCGGGCACGCCGTCGGCCAGCTACACGACCCTCAAGGGCGCTTTCGACGCCATCAACGCGGGCACCCACCAGGGCGTGATCGGGATTGCGCTTTCCGGCGACACCGACGAGGGCACGGCGACGGCCGCGCTGAACGCCAGCGGGTCGGGCTCGGCTTCCTACACGTCGGTAACCATCTCTCCCACCGGCGGCGCCCCCAGAACCGTGAGCGGTGCCACCACGGCGGGCAACCCGCTGATCGACCTGAACGGGGCCGACAATGTCGTCATCGACGGTCTCAATGCCGGCGGCAACTCGCTGACCGTTTCGAACACCACGGTGTCGGCCACCTCGGGCACCAGCACCATCCGCTTCCAGGGCGATGCGACCGCCAACGTCATCACCAACACGTCGATCCTGGGCTCGTCCACCATGTCGACCACCACCAACGGCGGCAACATCTGGTTTGCGGCCGGGGCGGTGGCCACCGGCAACGACAGCAACACCATCTCCAACTGCGACATCGGCCCGGCCGGGGCCAACCTGCCGACCAAGGCCGTCTACGGCAACGGCACCACCACGACGGCGGCCCTCTACAACAGCGGCATCCTTCTAAGCAACAACAGCATCTTCGACTTCTTCAATGCGGCGGCCGCGAGCAACGGCATCTACCTGGCAGGTGGCAACAGCGACTGGAGCATCACCGGCAATCGTTTCTATCAGACTGCCACCCGCACCCAGACCACGGGCGCGATTCACTCCGCGATTCAGGTTGCGAACGCGAACAACAACAACCACCTGATCGCCGGCAACACCATTGGCTACGCCAGCAGCGCGGGAACCGGCACCTACTCCTTTGTCGGGGTCAACAGTTCCTCGAAGTTCCTGCCCATCTGCTTCTCCTCGGCGGGCACGACCACCCCATCGAGCATCCAGGGCAACACCATCACCGCCATCAACCTGAGCGGCGTGGTGGGCGGAACCGGCACCACCGGCGCCTTCGTGGGCATCAGCATCGCCTCGGGCCTCGCCAACATCGGGAACGTCGCCCCCAACATCGTGGGCAGCCCGAGCACGCCAAGTGCCATCTCCATCACCAGCGCCAACGGCTCGGCCATGGAGGTGTACGGGATCTACTTCTTCCCCTCCCAGCCCGTCAACGTCTCGAACAACGTCGTGGCCGGAATCGCAGCGACCAACACCGGCGCCGGCAACCTGGTGGTCTACGGCATCCGGGCCTACACGATATCCTCGGCCACCAATACCATGCAGAACAACACCGTCGGGTCTGCCGCGGCACCGATCACCAACACCTCCTCCGCCACCGGGTCTCGGACCATCGGGCTCTACTGCCAGTCCGGGGCCTGCATCGCGACCGGAAACGCGATCTCGAACCTGTCGATGAGCGCCCCCAACGTCGGCACCGGCTCCTCGGCCTCGGTCATCGGCCTGTGGATCGACGACAGCAGCGCGACCATCGGCAACAACGTGGCGCAGAACGCAGTGAGCGCGCTCAGCAACAACGACCCGGCGGCGGCGGTCTGGGTGACGGGTCTCCAGTACAACGGCTCCACCACCGGAACCCACACCGTTCAGCGCAACTTCATCCACTCCCTGTCGACGGCCAGCAGCAGCGCGACCGCGACCGTCAATGGGATCAACGTACAGGGCGGGGCCACCACGTTCCAGAACAACATGATCGCGCTGGGCAGCGCCATGACCGCCAACAGCCCGCAGATCAACGGCATCAACGAAGCGGTGGCGGGAACCGACAACTTCTATCACAACAGCGTCTACGTCGGCGGCAGCGGAGTGGCGGCCGGAACCGGTAACTCCTTCGCTTTCCAGAGCTCGATCACCACCAACACCCGCAACTACCTGGACAACATCTTCGTGAACGCGCGGAGCAACAGCGGCGGTACCGGGAAGCACTACATCGTGCGCGTGGGGGGCACCGCACCAAACCCCGCCGGGCTGACCATGAACTACAACGCCTACCTGGGGACGGGTGTGGGCGTGGTCTTTGGTCTTTTCAACGGCCTCGACGTACCCGACATGCCGTCGTGGAAGGTGGTTGTTGGACAGGACTGGAGCAGCCTCTACGGCGACCCGCAATACCTGGCCCCCACCGCGGCCACGCCTAACCTCCACATCAACTCCGCCGTCACCACGCTGATCGAAGGCAACGGCCTGCCCATCGGTACCGTGACCGACGACTACGACGGCGAGGTCCGCAGCGGCCTGACGCCTACCGACATTGGTGCCGACGCGGGGGCCTTCCTGGGCGTCGATCTGGCGCCGCCGGCCATCACCTACACGCCGCTCGGCAACACCTCCCTCACCACCAACCGGACCCTGACGGCGACGCTGACCGACCTCACCGGCGTCGCGTCCGGCCCGCTGGCTCCGCGCATCTACTACCGGAAGGGAGCCGGCAGCTACTTCTCGCAGGCCTGTTCTCTAACCGGCGGCACCACGACCAGCGGGACCTGGGATTGCGTGGTGAACAACGCGGACATGGGCGGCGTCGCGCCCGCCGACGTGATCTCCTACTTCGTGATCGCCCAGGACACCCTGGGCAACATCGGCTCCAACCCGGGTGGCGCCGCGGCCATCGACGTCAACACCGTGACCACCCCGCCTGGCGTGCCGAGCACCTACACCATCGTGGCGCCCTTCACCGGCTCCTACGACATCGGCACCGGCCAGACCTTCACCTCGCTCACCAACCCGGGTGGCATCTTCGAGGCCATCAACGCGGGGGCGCTGACCGGCAACCTGACCCTCAACATCGTGAGCGACCTGGCCGGTGAGACGGGCACCCATGCCCTCAACCAGTGGGCGGAGGATGGCGTGGGCGGCTACACCCTCACCATCGCCCCGACCGGGGCGCCTCGCACCATCTCCGGGACCACAACGGGGAGCACCGGCCTCATCCGGCTGAACGGCGCCGACAGGGTGACCATCGATGGCTCGCTGTCCGCGGGGACCGACCGCAGCTTGACCATCACCACCGGCAACTCGAGCGGGGTGGTGATTTGGATCTCGAGCGCCAGCGCTTCAAACGGCGCCGGCAACAACACGGTGAAGAACTGCATCATCTCCGGCAGCACCGGGGTGGCGGCCGTTGCGGGCATCCTGACGGGCGGCAGCACCTTTGGCACCTCCGCCGATGCGCCAAACTCCAACAACACCATCCAGAACAACCAGATGTTCCGAGCACAGAACGCGTTGTACCTGAGGGGCAACGACACCACCTTCGATCAGAACTGGCTGGTCTCCGGCAACTCCTTTGGCTCGACGGTTGCCGCCGACAAGCACACCTATAGGGGCATGCTGATCGGCAATGCCCAGGACTTCGTGGTGAGCGACAACGTCATCACCGGCGTCGTCTCCACCTCCACCTCGACTGCGACCATGAGCGGCATCCAGGTCGCGCTCGGTATCAACGGGGGCAGCATCCTCCGCAACCGGATCAGCGACATCAAGCACACCAACACCGCGGGCTATGGCAGCAACGGGATCTACTCCACGAGCGCGAGCACGGCGGCCGACCTCGATATCACCAACAACTTCGTGTACGACGTCGCGTCCTACGGGGACGTCGGGGTGACCGCCGTCGACAACGGCTACGGGATCATGATCAGCACCGGGGGCGGCTACCGGATCTACCACAACAGCGTCCTCATGAACACCAACCAGACCGCGGCCGGCAGCATCACCGCCGCTCTCAACATCGCCACCGCGGCGGCGACGGTCGGGTCGATCGACGTGCGCGACAACGTCTTCGCGAACACCCAGACCGTGGGCACCCGTTACGGGGCCTACGTGGCCTCGACCGCCGGCGCCGGCGTCTTCTCGACCATCAATCACAACGACTACTTCGCCCAGAACGTCGGCTACCTGACCAGTGCGCGGACCACGCTGGCGGACTGGCAAACGGCCACCGGGCAAGACGCGAGCTCCAAGGCGGTGGATCCGCTCTTCGTCTCGGCCACCGATCTCCACCTTCAGACGACGAGTCCGATGGTGGCGGCGGGAGCTCCCCTGGCCGCCGTCACTACCGACATCGATGGTGACCCGCGTTCGGCGACGGTGCCCGACATCGGCGCCGACGAGGTGGTGCCGGCCCCAGTCGACGTCTCGATCACCAAGACCCATGCCGGCGCCCCGGCACCCGGCCAGGTCGTGGTCTACACGATCACGGTGAACGGCGGCCCCAGGGCTGCCGTGGCTGCCGTCGCGGATACCTTCCCAGCCGCTCTGAGCTGCTCGTTCACAGCGGTAGGCGCGGGAGGCGCCAGCGGGTATACGGCCTCGGGCGCAGGCAACATCAGCGATGCAACGGTGACCCTGCCTGCCGGCAGCTCGGTCACCTACACCACGACCTGCGGCATTGCGCCGTCGGCGGTGGGCACCCTGTCGAATACCGCCACGGTGACCCCCTCGGGTCCGGACTTCAACCCCGCCAACAACAGCGCGACCGATGCCTATGCGCTGGTGCAGCTTGCCGACCTGTCGGTCACCATGATCGATGCCCCGGATCCGGTGGTCGGTTTGGGCCACCTCATCTACATCGTCACCGCCGCCAACGCCGGTCCCAGCTACGCGAGCGGTGTGAGCGTCACCCACACACTTCCCCCGGGGTCCACTCTCTCCAGCGTCACCGCCGTCGGTTGGTCGTGCGGCACCGGCCCCGGAACCGTCACCTGCACCTGGCCCAGCCTGGCGGTGGGCGCTACGGCCACGTTCTACGTCGACGTGATCGTTGGGCCAGCCGGCGGAACGGTGAGCAGCGGTGCGACAGTGACCGGCACTTCGGTCGATCCAAACGCCGGCAACAACTCGGTATCGGAGTCGACCACCGTGAACGGAGTGCCGCATGCGGACCTCTCGATCACGGTCGGTGATGGTGGCGTCACCGTTCTCTGGGGCGGGTCGCTCACCTACACGGTGACCGTCACCAACGCCGGTCCCGACGCGGTGACGGGAGCGACCGTCACCGACACCTTCCCGGCAGGCTTCACCTCCGTCTCCTGGACCTGCGCCGCTTCGCCGGGATCGTCGTGCGCGGCCTCGGGCAGCGGCAACATCAGCGACTCGACGGTGGCTCTGCTCTCCGGCGGGACCGCCACCTACTCCGCGACCGGCATCGTGGCCTACGGAACCGCAGACCCCTTGACCAACACCGCCACCGTCAGCTCCAGCACCTATGACCCCGTGGCCGCCAACAACTCGTCCACGATCAACACCCCGGTGAACGTCGACCTGATCTTCAAGGACGGGTTCCAAACCCCGTAGCAGCGTCACTGGGGGCCGCCCGCCTGGGCGGCCCCCAGGCAACGCCCCTCTCCCCGCTTGCGGGGATAGGGTGAGGGGGACCTATCGACGTTCCGTTTCTCCGAGCCTTTGAGCCCCTGTGGTCTTCCGTACGGCGCGGTCCGCTCGTGACAGAATGACCCGGCTCGCCTCGGTCGAGGCGGCGCGATCGCCCAGGAGGAGACCGTGGAGTCACTGCGAGGCGTGCCGGTCCTGGTGACCGGGGCAAGCGGCTTCATCGGGGGCCGGCTCGCCGAACGACTCGCCCGGGACGATGGAGCGCGGGTGCTCGGGGTGGGCCGCACCTTCCGAGAGGAGGGGCTGCTCGAAGCGGCCGGCGTGGGGCTAGCCCGGGCCGACCTGCGCGAGCCTGGAGTGATGACCCGACTGTGTGAGGGCCAGCAGGTCGTCTTTCACTTGGCCGCCTGGCTGCCGCGAAGCAAGGGCGGCCAGGCGGAGGCCACGGCCGTCAACGTGGACATCACGCGGGCTCTCGCCGAAGCCGCGGCGGGTGCCGGCGTCAGGCGTTTGGTGCTGGTGAGCAGCGTGGCCGCCTATGGGCTGCCGGCCTGCGACGAGGTGGAGGAGTCGGTCCCCGTCGACACCGCGCAACCGAATCCGTATGGCCGCACCAAGGCGCTGGGGGAGCAGGCGCTGCGCGAAGTCGCCGCCCGGACCGGACTCTCCATCGCCATCATTCGGCCCGCCATGGTCTACGGGCCGAGGTCCAGCGGCTGGACCGTGGGCATGCTGCGCATGGTGCAAAAGGGCACGCCGGTGCTGTTCGGCGACGCACAGGGGTACGCCTTCCCGGTCCACGTTGACGACGTGGTGAGCATGACTCGGCTGGCGGCAGGCAGCCCGCAGGCCCACGGCGAGGCCTTCAATGCCAGCGACTCGCCGGTGACCTGGCAGGCATTCTTCGCGTTTTACGCCGCCATGTGCGGCCGGCCGGCTCGCCGCATCCCGCTGCCGGTCGCGCGCTGGCTGGCCCGTGCCAATCAGTGGCTGCGACTTGGCCTACCGCTCACCCCCGAACTCCTGGAGATGTACCGGCGGCGGCTGCGCTTTCCAACCACCAAGGCCGAGCGCCTCCTGGGCTGGCAGGTGCAGATGCCGCTCGCCGAGGGCATGCGGCAGAGCGAGGCGTGGCTGCGCGAAGGCGGCCACCTCGCGTGAGCCTGACTCCTCCGCGAGGCTTGCCGGCCGTCCGTACTTGAGCGCGCAGGGGTCGCCGGCCGGCGGCGCGCGGCCTCTCCGGACCCAACCTGCCCAGCCTCCGATCTACACTCGTCCTGCCAATGACCACAGCAGGTCCCACCACCGCCGTCGTGGCCGAGAAGCCGTCGGTGGCCCGCGACCTCGCCCGCGTCCTGGGGGCCAGTCGGCGTGGGGAGGGCTACCTCCACGGCAACGGCTTCGTGGTGACCTGGGCCATCGGGCACCTGGTGGCCCTGCCCGAGCCGCACCAGATTCGCCCGGAGTGGAAGCGCTGGAGTCCCGCCCTCCTGCCCATGCTCCCCGAGCGCTGGTCGCTGGTCGTGATCGAGGACACGCGGCAGCAGTTCGAGGTGGTGCGCCGGATCCTCACCAGCCCCAAGGTGGGCCGCGTGGTGTGCGCCACCGATGCGGGTCGGGAGGGCGAGCTGATCTTCCGCTTCATCTGCGAGGCCGCGGGATGCACCAAGCCAATCACCCGCCTCTGGGTTTCGTCCCTCACCGAGGACGCGATCCGCCACGGCTTCGCGACCTTGCGCGAGGGGCGAGAGCTGGACGCGCTGGCGGACGCCGCCCGGGGCCGCGCCCAGGCCGACTGGCTGGTGGGGATGAACCTGTCCCGAGCCTGCTCTGTGGCCTGGGGCGAGACCTTGCCGGTGGGCCGGGTCCAGACGCCGACGCTGGCGCTCCTGGTGGAGAGGGAACTGGCCATTCGCGGCTTCGTGCCCGAGGACTACCTCGAGGTCGCGGCCACCTTCGCTGCGGGCGAGGGCATCAGCTATGCGGGCACCTGGTTCCGCGGCGCGACACCCACCGCGGAGTCGAAGCGACTGACCCCGAGCGATCCCGAGGTGGCTCGGATCCTGGAGCGGGCCCGCACCGGGCGCGCCAGCATCGAGACCGTGCGCCGAGAGAAGAAGCCGACGCCGCCACCGATGCTCTACGACCTCACCGAGCTGCAGCGCCACGCCAACCGCCTCTACGGCTTGTCCGCGCAGAAGACGTTGGCCCTGGCCCAGTCTCTGTACGAGAGTGCGAAGCTCCTCTCCTATCCGCGCACCGACAGCCGGCACCTCTCGACCACCGTGGCGGACACCCTGCCGGCGATCGTGAAGGCCATCGAGGCGCCATACGCCGGCAAGCTGGCCCCGGAGACGGGGGCGCGGCCTCTCGGGCGCCGCTTCGTCGACGATGCCAAGGTCACCGAGCACCACGCGATCGTTCCGACCGGCGCGGCCATCGCCGGCGTGGATCTGTCCGAAGACGAGCGGAAGATCTACGATCTCGTGTGCCGGCGCCTCTTGCAGGCCTGGCACCAGGACCTGATCACCGCCTCGACCACGGTCGTCACCTGCATCGACGTCGAGGGGGTGCGGGACCGCTACGCCAGTGCCGGCAGCTCGGTGGAACAGGCCGGCTGGAAGGTCCTCGAGGTGCCGCCTCGCCGGGAGGAGAAGAAGGACCCCGACCTGCCCGGCGGCCTCACCGCCGGCCGCCAGGTCCAGGTCACCGCCGTGGAGCCCCAGGCCAAACGAACGCGCCCACCGCAGCGCTTCACCGACGCCTCGCTGCTGACCGCGATGGAGACCGCGGGCGCTGCGCTCGACGATCGCGAGCTGTCGGATGCCATGAAGGAGCGCGGCCTGGGCACGCCGGCGACCCGGGCGGAGACCATCGAGACGCTGGTCCGACACGGCTACTGCGGGCGGCAGCAGAAGGCGATCGCCGCCACCGACAAGGGCGTTCGCCTGATCGAGCGCGTGCACCCGCACGTCAAGAGCCCGGCCATGACGGGAGAGTGGGAGGCTGAGCTCACGCGTATTCAACGGGGACAGGGGAAGCTGACCGCTTTCATGGTGCGCATCGAGAGCTTCGTGCGCGACGTGGTGGCCGCCACTCTGGCGGCTGTGAAGTCGACCGAGCAGGGACCTTCTGCCGAGCACGTGCCACCCTCGCTCGCCTCCGTCGAGACCCCCACCCGCGACCTGGTCCCCGCCGAGCGCCTGGGGGATCTCCTGCCGCGGTTCGGCCTGGAGCGCTTCCGTCCTTTCCAGGAGCGCGCCTGCCGCGCGGTGGCCGAGGGGCTCGACGTGCTACTGGTCATGCCTACCGGCGCCGGCAAGTCGCTCTGCTACCAGCTCCCCGGCCTGGCCCGTGGAGGCGCCACCCTGGTGGTGTCGCCGCTGATCGCGCTGATGGAAGACCAGACCGCCAGCCTGCGTGCGCGCGGCATCGCGGCCGACCGCATCCACTCCGGTCGCGACCGCTCGGTCTCCCGCCAGGCCCTCGACGACTACCTCGCCGGCCGCCTCGACTTCCTGTTCGTGGCTCCCGAGCGGTTGGGGATCCGTGGCTTCGCCGAGGAGCTGCTCCGCCGCAAGCCCACGCTGGTGGCGATCGACGAGGCCCACTGCATTTCGCTCTGGGGGCACGACTTCAGGCCCGACTACCGGCTGCTGGGCGCGCGCCTACCGCAGCTACGGCCGGCCCCGGTGATCGCCCTCACCGCCACCGCAACCCCGCTGGTGCAGGACGACATCGCGGTGCAGCTCGGTCTGGGGCGGACCCAGCGCCTGATCCATGGCTTCCGCCGCAGCAACATCGGGGTCGAGTTCGCGGAAGCCCCGGCCTCTCTGCGGCCGGCCCTCGTAGAGCGCGTCCTCGCCGACCCGGCCCGCCGGCCCGCCATCGTGTACGCGCCCACCCGCAAGGAGTCGGAAGCCCTGGCCGACCAGCTGGGCCCCACCGCCGCCGCCTATCACGCGGGAATGCCATCCGCGCACCGGGACCGCGTCCAGAAGGGGTTCATGTCGGGGTCGATCGAGGTCATGGTGGCCACCATCGCCTTCGGCATGGGCATCGACAAGCGCGACGTGCGCAGTGTCGTCCACACCGGCTTGCCCTCGAGTCTTGAAGGGTACTACCAGGAGATCGGGCGCGCCGGGCGCGACGGCCTGCCCTCGCGGGCGCTCCTGCTGCACGCCTGGGCCGATCGCAGAACGCACGAGTTCTTCCACGGCCGCAACTACCCGGAGCCGGCGGTTCTGAAGCGGATCTACGATGCCCTGAAACGCGAACCGCAGCCCAAGGCCGCGCTTCAGGCCCGCGTGCACCTGGACGACGACGAGTTCGCAAGTGCTCTCGAGAAGCTCTGGATCCACTCCGGCGCCCGCATCGATGCCGAGGAGAACGTGTCGCTGGGCGCCCCCGGCTGGCGCAAGCCATACGAGCAGCAGCGCGAGCTGCGAAGAACCCAGCTCGACCTGGTGACGCGCTGCACCTCGTCCCACCGCTGCCGGATGCTGCTGCTGGTGGAGCACTTCGGCGACCGGGAGGACTCGGGCCAGCCCTGCGGCACCTGCGACGTGTGCGCCCCGGCCGAGTGCCTGGCGCGGGAGTTCCGGCCGCCCACCCCGGTCGAGGCGGGGGTCGCGCGCCGGGTGGTCGAGCTGCTGCGACAACGGGATGGGCTGACCACCGGCCAGCTCCACCGGGACGCGGGTGGCCCACTGGAGCGCCGCGCCTTCGAGGAGATGGTCGGCGGCCTGGCGCGGTCGGGCGTGCTGGGGCTGGAGGACGACTCCTTTGAGAAGGAAGGGCGCCAGCTGCGCTTCCAGCGGGCGCGACTAACGCAGAAAGGGCGAGCGGCCCTGGAGACGGATCGCCTGCTCATTACCGCCGAGCTGGGGGTCGCTCCCCAGGCGGCGCCCAGGCGCCGGGGAGACCGCAAGTGGGGAAGGGTTCGGACCGAATCCGCCGTGCCTGCGGTGAAGCCTGCCAAGGCGGCTCGGCCAGGAGAACCCGCCGAGGCGGTGGTGGCCGCCCTGAAGGCGTGGCGCCTGGGTGAGGCGCGGCGTCGCCAGGTGCCGGCGTTTCACGTCCTCCACGACCGGGTCCTGCTGGGTATCGCCAGCGCCCAGCCGCGCAGCGAGGAGGAACTGCTCGCCCTTCACGGCTGGGGACCCAAGCTGCACGAGAAGTACGGCTCTGCCCTGCTGGCGGTGATCGCCCGTTCCGCGAGCGCCTGACGCGGGGCTGACTCTGCGGGCGTGAGCGCCGGCAGCGTCCTGCGACTCAGGGCAGCGTTTGGCCTTCGGGCGGTCGCAGAAACCGACTCTCGGCGAAGAGGAAGTAAGGCACCGAGAGCGCCGACAAGGCGGCAGCGGTCGCGAAGGCGGTGCGGAAGCCGTAGTGCTGGATCAGGTAGCCGACGGTGATGGAGCCGGTGCCGATGCCGGTGTCGAAGGCGGCCAGCACCCCGCCAAAGGCGGCGCCGCGGCGGGTTGGATCCACGTGGCGCATGACGTGAGCCACGAAGACCGGATAGGCGGTGCCGAAGCCGGCGGAGAAGATGATGGCGGAGGTCAGGAGCAAGGGCCGCGAGCCCCCGATCCCCAGGATGGCCAGGCCCAGCACCACCAGCAAGACGCTGGGGATGAACACCTTCTTGTGGCCGATGCGGTCGGCCAGTGGTACCGAGAGCGGGCGGGTGGCCAGAATCACCACCGCCAGGGTGATGAAGTAGATGCCCCGAGGCCACACCTGGTTGGCGTCCGCGTAGAGGGCGGAGAAGCTGGTGATGCCGCCGTAGCCGAACGAATACAGGCAGAGGCTCAGGGAAACCAGAAGGACCCGCCACTCCAGGAGCCGGCGGGTGAAGAAGCGCTCTCCCCCCAGAAAGGCCGGGGATCTGGCGTCGTCGAGCTGCCAGGCGATGGCGGCCATCACCAGGTTGAGGCCGGCGGCGACCGCGCAGACCCAGACCCAGCCATGATGGAGGAGCCAGAGGCCGGTGGCGGGAGCCACCACGATGGCGATGTTGGTGGAGAGCCCCCAGTAGCCGATGCCCTCGGCCCGACGGCTCTCAGGCACGATGTCGGTGATGTAGGCCGCGGAAGCCGACAAGAGCCCCGACCAGAAGGCTCCGTGGACGAAGGCCAGGCCGAGGATCAAACGGTAGTCGTGGACGATCCCGTAGACGGTGTGGAAGCTGGCGATGGCGAAACTGCAGATCAGGAGCATTCGCCGCTTGCCCACCCGGTCGGCGAGAGCGCCGGTGAGCGGCGCCGAGAAGGCCGACGCGTAGGTCAGGAAGCCGAGGAACAGGCCGGCGGCGAACTTGCTTCCGCCTAACTCGATGATCCGGAAGGGAGTGGTGGGCAACACCAGGAACGCAGAGAGGAAGACGGTGCCGGTGAACCCGAACATGACGAAGAAGAGGGGCGTGAAGAGGCGGGGCTTCGGCTCCGACATGAGCCGGCCAGTATAGCGCGGGGTCCGCCGGCCGGTGGTGCCTGCGACTCAGCGCCCGCTGGGGGTCGCGTCTGCCAGTCGCCCGTGGGTGGTGCTGGCCAGCGGTGTGCCACAGAGCAGGGAGCCGGTGGCGAAGAGCAAGACCAGGAGCAACACCCGGTGACGCATCATGGACACGGGTCCTCCTCTTCGGAATCTACGCCCGGCGGGGAGGGTGGTCAACTGGGGCAGGCCCCGAGCAGCGGTTCCGCAACGGGGGTAGCGACGGGGGCGCCTAGTCGCTCTCAGGCAGGCGGTTAGGCCGGCACGGATCGGCCCGAGCAAATTCGCGTTTCCTGAGAGGTTTCGCTTGACTGCTGTTCTGATATAGGTATAGCAT
>DATECF010000246.1:0-7958 GCA_035287045.1 Gemmatimonadales bacterium
CCCCGCCGTTCCGTCGGTTCCCCGCCCCCCTCGACCGCCCCGCGACTCCACGATGAGCCAATCGGAGGGAGGCAAGCGGTCGGCGTCGGCCACCACGAAGAAGGGCGGCGCCTGGCCGACCTCGATGCCCGCCACCAGCAATCGCTCGTAGAACGGCGAGCGCATGATCCGAAGCCGGACCGTGATGTCCGGTCCATCCTGCCCCGGCAGGCCCTGGTCACCGGCCGCGCCGCTGAAGCTGAACACGTGTGGGACGCAGCTGTATTCGGGCCGGACCGCCGCCGAGGTGTTCAAGGCGGGGTTGGCGATGAGAAACGCCGTGAGCCGGAACCCGTTCATGACGCTCGCCAGCGGGTCCCGGGTGGTGGTCCAGTCGCCGTCTTCCTGGGGAATGGCCTCGGGGCTGGTCCGGCGGAGAAACACCACGTGCAGGGGGGGCGGGCGCTTTTTGTCGTACCGCCGATCAAACAGGACCGTGGAGCCGTCGTTCAGGACGGCTTCGTAGTCAGCCTGGATCTGACCGCCGGGACACACCGTGCTGGGCGCGGTGCGGATCCGAAGCTCGGTGATTCGCGCCACCAGGCCCGCATTGGGGGCAAAGTCGGCCGGGGGGCCGTGACTGCAACCCATCACTCCCACCACCACCACAACGGCAGCCGCACTCTCCCACCACCCCACCACACGGCATCCCTGCCCCGCACCACTCCCCGGCATAACGGCATCCACCCATGCCGTCATGCCGTCATGCCGTTCATGCCGTCGTCCTTTTGGCATGTCATCCCCCTCTCGTGTGCATTTCCCGATGCGGATCCTCCCGCAGCGACGTGAGCTGATACAAGGCCCCACGCCGGGGTGCGTTCAATCGCTCTTCCGCCCCGCGGTCGGTGCGCCCCCGCCAAACCTCGACGACGCGCGACGCAATCGCCTGATCGGACGCACCGGAGCGCAGCAGCTCGCGCAGATCCACGCCACCCTCGGCGTACAGGCACAACAACCACACACCGTCGGCGGTGAGCCGGCCTCGATCACAGGTGCGACAGAACGGTTCCGTGGTCGAGGCGATGATACCGAACGTGGTCCCGTCCGGCAAGGCAAACCGCTCGGCCGGCGCGCTCGATCGCGGGCCCTCGGCGAGGGGGCGAATCTCGCCGTACCGCCGCTCCAGCGTCGCCAGGATTTCCCGGCGGGACACCACGTCCCCCGGACTCCATTGCGTGGCGCCGCCCACGTCCATGTACTCGATGAAGCGGACCTCGACCCGGCACGAGCGCCCGAATTCCAGGAGGTCCACGATCTCGTCCTCGTTGAACCCCCGGATCACCACGCTGTTGAGCTTGACAACGGCGAAGCCCAGGTGCAGCGCGGCGTGGATGCCCGCCAGCACGTCGTCATGGCGCGCGCTCCGGGTGAAGGCGGTAAAGCGGTCGGGACGCAGGGTGTCCAAACTGATGGTGACTCGCCGGAGGCCGGCCGCCCGGAGCCGCTCCGCGGAGCGCGCCAACAGGACCCCGTTGGTGGTCAGGGCCACGTCCTCGATGCCCGGCCGTTGGCACAGCCGGGCGATCAGGAGGTCCAGCTCTTGGCGCAACAGGGGCTCGCCGCCTGTGAGGCGCACCTTCCGGAGCCCCAGGCTGCTGAAGATGCCGACCAGGCGATCAATCTCTTCGAACGTCAGGATGGAGCTGCGCGGCAGCCAGACGTAGTCGTCTTCTGGCATGCAGTAGCGGCACCGGATGTTACAGCGGTCGGTGACCGACACTCGCAGGCTTGAGAGGGGGCGGCCCAGCGCGTCGGCAAGCAACATGAGGGGAATAAAAATAGCGCCTTCAGTCCTGGGCTGTAACGCGGTCGGGAAAGGCGCCGTGAACTCCACCGCGGGGCATTCGCCCTATGTCGAATCGCTTGTGATTTTAACTTACCCCGGGCATGGCGTCCCGGCAAGGCCTGTCACCCTGTGACCCACATCACAAGCCGAGTACCCGCAAGAACTTGCGTTGCCCGTCCCAGAGGACGCCATCGCCCTCCGGACGGGCAATTCCGGGTCCCGTGACCGGCCTCACACGCCAGCCGTATCCCCTTCCGGGGCAAGGGGTTCCCGGAGCCGGCTTCCCCTGGCCCCGGATGGCATGATTCTAGCGTTGAAGGATGGGTGAGAGTTACATTGGAGGCATTATGACAGGCTGCCTCGAGTCCGGGACATCGTTACTGCGTCAGGAGCTCGATCGGACTATCGAAGCGATCGGGCCGCTCGCGGAGGCGCTGCTTCAGCGTCTGTCCCCGAGCGAGGTCGTCACCAGCGAGCTGGGCGAGACCGGCGTCAAGGCCGAAGTCCCGTTGGAGTTTCCCGACGGGGTGGGCCGTGGGGCGGTGGTGGCGCAGCTGTTCCGCTACCACGATACGGTCCGTCTGGACCTGGTGCTGGAGCACAACCGCCGGTTCGTGAGGCCGGACGGCACGCCGTCGGACCGGCGGTGCTATCTGAACGATTTCCAGGCATCCATCACCCTCGAGAAGGGCGCCACGGAGCTGCCGGAGTCGTTTCAGCGCGTCGTGGTGAGCGGCGTCCTCGCAGCCCGCGAAGGGGTCGCCCGGCACAACCGGCTGCACCCGCAGCCGTGGCACCAGATCCAGATCGCGGCCGTCTGACGCTGTACCGGCTGTACGAAGTAAGACGTGAGAGGTGAGCGGCGGTTGAATCCCCCTTCTCACATCTCACGTCTCACTGCCATCGGGGTCATGGCGGCGGCAGCCTGATTGCGACCGCCCCAAACCCGGCATCCGCATCCACCCGATACCGCGCGTCGACAATGTGGACCACCTCATCGGATCGAGATGCCTCCACCACAAAGAACGGAAACCGCGCCCACCCCAGGAACGCCTGTCCCTCAGGCGTTTCACGAGCGGCCAGGGCTTGGGGCGCGGTGGCGTTCTTGGCAACTTCGTAGGGCTCGATCGCGAAGGCCGGCCGCCGGAGCCAGTCGACGGTCCCGAAGCGGTAGCGTTCCGCCTCGTCAATCACCACCAACCGCCGCAGGGGATTCAGCGGGACCGGCGACACCATCACGTGTAACGGCGCGCTCCCCTGAGCGGCGAGTAGGTGCATGATCGCCCGGCGGCTGATCTGTGACGCTCCGAGCATGACGAGCGCGTAGGCCGCGACCGCCAGCAAGGCAACGGCCGCCGGTACCCCATCGCGGCCGCTGGGCCGAGCGCTCCCCCCGTTCCGCCATCGTCGCCGTGCCGCGACGACCCCGGCCGTCAGCACCGCCCAGATCCACGGATCCACGATGAACAGCGCATCCACGTAATACCACCGGTTCACGAAGGGCATCAGCCACCGCATGCCATACGTGTTCATGAAATCCAGGAGCGGGTGGGTGAGAATCGAGACCGTTGCCAGGAGCACCACCTGGCCGCCCCGGAGGCGCGGCGCGGCGCGTGTATTCCCCCGCCCTCCAAACGCCCGGTCCCAGAGGAGCACCAGCCCCGTAAGCACCAGCGGCAGGACGGCCAGGGCGAGCACCCCGTGAGTCCATCCCCGGCGGAACGAGAGCGCCGTCAGTCCGCCGCCGAAGCCATATGACAGGATGTCTACGTCTGGCAGGTTGGCGCCCACCAACAGCGTCGCGGTGCCGTATCGCGTGCGGTGCTTAAGGCCGGTCTGGGCGAGCGCCGCACCGACCAGCGTGTGGCAGATGTTATCCACCCCTGCACCGCTCGCAGGAACACAGGCTCAACAGGTAATCGTAGGTGTAGATCCCGGTGTCATGCCCGTCGCTCCAGCGGATCTTGATGGCGTAATTCCCTACCACCGACACCACCGCCGGGCGGATGTCGTCCGGCACCGAGGCGGGATCGAGCAGCTCCCCGCCGGTGAATTCATCCCGGCAGGTCGCGCAGTGGCACGCCAGGCGCAGCATCCGCGCCGGGTAGGTGCTCACGTGGGTTGCGTCCCACCCGATGGTGATCTCCCGATCGCTTCGGTGAATGCGCTCCGGGACGACCGGCTCGGTCACTGCTCGAGGCGCGCGTCCAGCTCGACGGCCACGTTCCCTTTGAGCGCTCCCGAGACGGGACACCCTTCCTTGGCAGCCTCGGCGGCCTTCAGGAACGCCGCCTGGTCAACGCCGGGCACGGTTCCCCGGGTCTCGAGCCGCATCTTGGTGATCTTGGAGCCGCCACCCCCGGACTCCAGCGTACACGCGGCCTTGGTGGTGATCCTGGTGGCGGGCGTGCCCGCCTTCTCCAGGCCGGCCGAGAGCGCCATGCTGAAGCAGGCCGCGTGCGCGGCGGCGATCAGCTCCTCCGGATTGGTTCCCGCCTTCCCTTCGAAGCGGGTGGCGAACGTGTAATCACCCTTGAACGCCCCGGATCCGGCGGCGTATTGACCGTTGCCATCCTTGAGCTTGCCGTTCCATACGGCGGTGGCGTTGCTGGTGGGCATCCTGAAGCCTCCTTCCTGGTCTGGCCGGCAATGTAATGCGGAGGAGGAGGCGGCGGATGGGGTCATCCGCCGAGTGAACCGAGAGGGTAGGCACGCGAATGGCGCCCAGGTATCGGGCCGAGCTGGACTTCGCGTAATAGTCCTGCGCGTTCATGAAGCCGTGCAGCGGCGCGGGGTCCGGTTCAAGTCCCCGCTACAGGACCGGAAATTGAGTCCCACGGCCTGGATTTCGCGGGCCGCCAAGACGCGGTACATTTCCCGGGCGTACGTGGAGCGGGCCGACCCTTCCAGGCCGTGCGGCACCACGACCAGGGGCAACCGAGGATCGCCGTCGGAAAAGTCCAGATCGAGGAAATCCCCGTCCGCGCGCCCAGGGTCTGGGCGTGCGGGCCGGGCAACCACCAGGCGGGGGGAAAACCCGTTTCGTTCATGAAGACGGGCAAGATAGCGGTGAGAAGTGCGACGCGAGAGGTAAGAAGGAACCGAACCCGTCGGAGGGCGTAGAAGGGAGGAGCGTGATCTTCAAACCATCCCAAGTCCGTGGCTGGCTGCTCGCCGCCGGCGTCCTCGCGCTGGGGCTCCCCGCACGGCAGGCTGAGGCGCAGTATTTCGGACGGAACAAGGTCCAGTACGCGGACTTCCAGTTCGAGGTCCTGCGCACCGAGCACTTCGACATTTATTTCTATTCTGATGAGCGCGAGGCGGCGCTCACCGTGGGCCGCATGGCGGAGCGGTGGTACGCCCGGCTCTCGCGCCTCCTGGACCATGAGCTGCACCGCCGGCAGCCCATCATTCTCTACGCCAGCCATCCGCACTTCGAGCAGACCAACGCCATTCTGGGCGACATCGGCGAGAGCACCGGCGGCGTGACCGAGCTGTTCAAGCGCCGGGTGGTCCTCCCGCTCGCCGGGCCGTTGGAGGAGAGCGATCATGTGCTGGGGCACGAGCTGGCCCACGCCTTCCAGTTCGACATCACCGGTGATCCGGGGCGCGTGAGCGAAAGCAACCTGCCGGTGGCGGTCCGCTTGCCGCTGTGGTTCATCGAGGGCATGGCGGAGTACCTGTCGGTGGGTCCCGTGGACCCGCACACCACCATGTGGATGCGGGACGCCGCGCGGGACAAACTGCCGGGCATCACCAAGCTGGATAACGGCCGCTACTTCCCGTACCGCTGGGGTCAGTCGCTGTGGGCTTACATCGCCGGGCGCTGGGGTGACGACGCGGTGGGCCGGATCCTCAAGGCCAGCCGGCGCACGCGCGACGCGACGACCGCCATCCAACGGGTGGTGGGCATGCCGGTGGACTCCATCTCTGACGACTGGCACGCCGCCATGCACGCGGCCTTCGACCCGCTGATCGCTCACACGGATACGACGGCCTCGACCTACGGGGTGGAGCTGCTGAGCAAGGCCCAAGGCGGCGGCGGCCTCAACATCGCGCCGGCCTTGAGCCCGGACGGCCGCAAGGTGGTGTTCATGTCGGAGCGTGGGCTGTTCGCGATCGACGTCTATGTCGCGGACGCCGAGACCGGGCAGGTCGAGCGAAAACTCACCGAAACGGCCCTGGACCCGCATTTCGAGAGCCTCCAGTTCATCAATTCGGCAGGCACCTGGAGCCCGGACGGTGCCCGCTTCGCCGTGGGCGCGGTGGGCGGTGGCAAGCCGCTGGTGTCGGTGCTGGACGTCGAGACCGGCAACGTGGTGCGGGAGGTCCCCCTGCCCGATCTGGGGGAGGTCGTCAACCCCACCTGGTCGCCCGACGGCCGCTTCATCGCGTTCTCCGCCAACGTCGCCGGTTTCTCGGACCTGTTCGTGTACGACCTCGAAGCGGACAGCCTGCGACGACTCACCGACGACGCCTTCGCCGATCTCCAGCCCGCGTGGTCGCCGGACGGCTCCCGTATCGCCTACGTCACCGACCGCTTCAGCGCCGACCTGGCGACGCTCAACCACGGGCGGTACGAAGTGGCGCTGCTGGACCCGGTGTCCGGCACGTCGCAACGGCTCGAGACGTTCGACGAGGGCAAGGTCATCAACCCGCAGTGGGCGCCGGACGGCCAGAGCCTCTACTTCCTCTCGGATCAGTCCGGCATCTCGAACATTTACCGCATCGACCTCGCCACCCAGGCGATCACCCAGATCACCAACCTCTACACCGGAGTCACGGGTATCACGGCCTTGAGCCCGGCGTTCTCCGTCGCCGCCCGGGCCAACCGCCTGGTTTTCACCGCGTACAAGAAGGGTGACTACGAGGTGTATCGGGTGGACGACCCCGGTGTCCTGACGGGGCGCTCGCTCGCGGCCGCCAATGGAAACGGCAATCCCGCCGCCCTCCCGCCGGAAACCCGGGAGCAGCCCAGGGTCATGGCGATCCTGGAGAACCCGACCTTCGGCCTGTCGTCCGGCGAGGCATTCACCACCAGCGACTACGCCGCCCGGTTCTCGCTCGACTACGTGAGCCAGCCATACCTGGTGTTCGGCTCAGACCGGTTTGGCACCTTCATCGGCGGCGGCGCGTCCCTGTTCTGGAGCGACATGCTGGGCGGGCACAACCTGGCCACCGCCCTCCAGGTCAATGGCTCCCTCCACGACATCTCGGCGCTGCTGGGCTATACCAACCTCACGCACCGGCTCAACTGGGGGGCCGCCATACAGCAAATCCCGTACGTGGCGGGGCGCTTCGTGCAGTTCCTCGACACGACCGGCGGTCAGCTCGCGGTCTTCGAACAGCTGCTCCGGTACCGCCAGATCAACCGGAACGCCACGCTCATGGCGGCGTACCCCTTCAACCGGGTCCGGCGATTGGAGTTCGGCGGGGGGTACCAGAACGTGGCGTTCGACGCGGAGCTCCGGACCATCGCCACGTCGTATTACACGGGGGCCACGCTGCTCGACGTGCGCCAGGACCTGCCCACCCTGGGGCAACTGCACATGGGCTCGGCCACAGCAGCGCTGGTCTACGACAACGCGTTGTTCGGCTGGACCAGTCCCATCCTGGGCACGCGATACCGCTTCGAGGTCACGCCCACGTTCGGGTCCATCAACTACGCGGGGGTGCTGGGGGACTACCGGCGGTACCTCATGCCGGTCAGGCCCTTCACCCTGGCCGGCCGCCTCATGCATTACGGACGCTACGGCCCGGAACGTAGCGCCGAGGACAACCGGCTGGCGCCACTGTTCCTGGGGTACTCCGGCATTGTGCGGGGATATGACCTCAATTCCTTCACCTTCGAAGAGTGCCTGCAGACCGCCACCAGCTCCTGTCCGGCCTTCGACCGGCTGACCGGCAGCAAGATCCTGGTGGGGAACGCGGAGGTCCGGTTCCCGCCCCTTGGGTTGTTAGGGCTGGGTCCCAACCTGTTCGGCATCCTGCCCATCGACCTGGTCGGTTTCTACGATGCCGGCCTGGCCTGGACCATGCGCGACCGGCAACTGTGCGAGGCCGGTCAGCTCCGGCTGTTCACCGGCTGCGTGGTATCCAGTGTGGGAGCAGGCCTTCGGCTGAATTTCATGGG
>DATECF010000247.1:0-2353 GCA_035287045.1 Gemmatimonadales bacterium
CGGCCACCTGCCAGCCGTTCACGCGCGGCATGCCGAGATCGGTGATCACCACGTCGTGCGCCGCCGGATCGAAGAGCGCGAGGGCCTCCTCGCCGCTGGACGCGGTCGTGACCACATGGCCGCCAGCGCGCATCATGTCCGACAGCACCGTGAGGAGGCGTTGATCGTCGTCCACCACTAGCCTCAATTTTCACGCAAGGTTATGGGACTAACGATCTCGGGCCCCCAGCAGCGGCGCCGGCCAGCAGAAACGTGGCGGCTCGCGGTCGAATCAGTTAGCCATATGGTGAAGTCAATTGTGAGTTGTGGCGTCGGCTCCGACAGGACCGCACCGGGCGGTCCGGGGGGCGATATTGCTGGTGACCGTGCGCCAATCCCCTCTAGTACGGCGCAGACCCCCACGGATGGGGGCCGAAAAAGCTTGGTCCCTCTAGATGTCGATGCCATGATCTGTTCTGGCGATGCCTCCACCGAAACCCCTAACAGAGCCCGTCCAGTTTTTCCTGGAGCCGCAGCATCCGCGACACCGCCAATACGAAGCGCTGCGCGCCTACTTCGCCGAGGGAATGCCGTCGGCCGCGGCGGCCCGCCGCTTCGGCTACACCCCGGGGGCATTCCGGGTGCTCTGCCACGCCTTCCGCCACGGGCGCGTGCGCGAGTTCTTTGCCGACACTCCGCGGGGGCCGCAGGTCCAGACCAAGAAGGATCCCGCCCGACCCCTGATCGTCGCCATGCGCAAACAGAACTTGTCGATCGACGACATTCACGACGCCCTGACGCAGCAAGGGCACCGGCTCAGCCTCACCGCGATTCACGAGGTCGTGCGCGCCGAAGGCTTCGCCCGCCTGCCGCGCCGCCGCGACGCGGAACGCCCCCAGCGCCCGCGCCCCGAGCGGGCCGCCGTGGCCGATGTGCGCCAGTTCAGTGGGGCCTCCCGCCGATTTGCCACCGCCATGGGCGGGCTGTTCCTCTTCGTGCCCTGGCTGGTCCGGCTGGCCCTGGACGATCTGGTCACCGCTGCCAGGCTGCCGGGGACCCGCATGATTCCGGCGGCGCATGCCGTGCGCGCCGCGCTCGCCCTCAAGCTGACGAGCACCGAGCGGCGGAGCCACGTCATGGATCTCGTCTTCGACGAGGGCCTGGCGCTGTGGACCGGGCTCAACGTGCTCCCCAAGACCACCTTCCTCAGTCAGTACTCCGGCCGCCTCGGGCCCCGGCGCCTGGCCACCCTGCTCGAGGGCTGGGTGCGCACGCTGCGTGGCCACCAGGCGCTCCCGGGCCACTCGTTCAACCTGGACTTCCACTCGATCCCGTACTTCGGCGCCGACGAGTTCGTGGAGAAGCACTACGTCTCCCGGCGCAGTCGGCGCCAGAAGAGCGTGCTGGTCTTCCTGGCCCAGGACGCCGACACGCGGGTGCTGTGCTACTGCGACGCGGACCTGCGCAAGGGCGAGGAGGCCGAACAGGTCCTCGCCTTCGTGCGCTTCTGGACGCGGCAGACGGGCCAGCCGCCGCCGCACCTGGTCTTCGACTCCCAGCTCACCACGTACCGCAAGCTGGCGGCCTTGACCGCCCAGGGGATCACCTTCATCACCTTGCGGCGCCGGACGCCCAAGCTGCTCCGGGAGATGGCGCTGCACCCCCGGTCGGCTTGGCGCACTGTCGAACTCGACGTGCCCCAGCGGCTGTACCGGACCCCCAAGGTCATCGACCAGCAGGTGCGGCTGCGCGAGTACGGCCAGGCCCCCCTCCGCCAACTGCTCATCACGGACCTGGGGCACGAGCAGCCCACCGTGCTCCTGACCAACGATGCCCACGCCACGCCGTCGGCCCTGATCATCCGCTACGCCCGGCGCATGCTCATCGAGAACGGCTTGGCCGACGCCGTGAACTTCCTCCACCTGGACGCCCTGAGTTCCGCCGTCGCCCTGAACATCAGCTTCGATGTCTTGCTCACCACGATCGCGACTGGGCTGTATCGCCTGCTGGCCCTCAAGCTCCGCGGCTTCGAGCGCGCGCAGCCGCGCCAGATCTGGCGGCGGTTTCTGAAAAGCCCCGCTCATATCACGGTCACGCCGACCGAGGTGGTGGTGGAACTGCCCCGACGCGCCCACAACCCCATCCTGATCGCGTCGGGCCTGCTCGACGCGCCCACGACCGTGCCCTGGTGGAATGGCCGCCAGCTCCGGTTCGAAATCCCCTGACGCCTGCCCGAAAAATGTTAGTCCCTTTGGTAGCGTGAAAATTGAGGCTAGCCGTCCCGGTCGAGGACGCGGCCCAGCGCCTCGACGAAGCGCTCCACGTCAGCCTCGGTCATGGCCAGCGAGCAGGCGCCGAGTCCGCGCTGGGACAT
>DATECF010000248.1:0-7183 GCA_035287045.1 Gemmatimonadales bacterium
CGTCGAGGTCTTCGGCCGCCCCGCGGAGTACGATCCGCGACTTGACCCGATCGTACGGGTCGAGGCCCGCCGTCTGCGGTCCCGCCTCGCCGAGTACTACGCAGGCCCCGGGGCGAACGACCCTGTCGTGATCGAGCTGCCCAAGGGCACCTACCTGCCGGCCTTCACGGCGCGGTCCGAGGTCGCTCCCGCGGAAGCCGCGACCCGGGAGGCGGCCGCCGGCCGAGCCAGACGCTGGCCTTGGGCCCTTGCCGCGGCCGTCGCCCTGGGGCTGGTGATCCTCGGTGTTCTCGGGGTGACCCGCAAGACGCCGCCTCCCCCGCCCTCGGTCGCGGTCCTCCCGTTCGTGAACCTGAGCGACGATGCGTCCAACGATTACTTCAGCGAGGGGCTCACCGAGGAGATCATCGACCGCCTGGCCCGGGTCCGCGGCTTGCGGGTGGTCGCCCGCAGCTCGAGCTTCCGTTTCAAGGGCACCGCCCAGGACCTGCGTGAAGTGGGACGCGCCCTTGGCGCAACCGCCGTCGTCGAGGGGAGCGTGCGGCGGGCCGGGGACCGGCTCCGGGTCACCGCCCAACTGGTGAACGCGGCGGACGGCTTCCAGCTCTGGTCGCAGAGCTACCAGCGGAAGGCGAGCGACGTGTTCGCCATCCAGGACGACGTGGCGCGGGCCATCGCCAACGCGCTGCGGGTGGAGCTGCGAGTCGGCTTCGAACCCCGCCCCGAGCCTCCGACCGGCAACCTCGATGCCTACAACCTGTACCTCGAGGGCCGGTACCACCTGAACCACGAGGCGCTGGCCGGGCTCGAGCTGGCCGCCGACCGCTTCCAGCGAGCGACCGAGGCCGACCCGCGGTACGCGGCGGCCCACGCCGCCCTCGCCGAAACCTATGCGATCCTCGCCTACTACAAGCTCCGGCCTGCCCCCGAGGCCTGGGCCAGGGCCAAGGCCGCGGCCGACCGCGCGCTGGCGATCGACTCGACGGTAGCGGTGGCCCACGCCGTGCGCGGGCTGGCGATTGCGCACAACGAGTGGAAGTGGGACCAGGCGGAGCCCTTCTTCAGGCGCGCTCTCGAGCTGGACCCGCGCTCGTGCGACGTGCGGCTCGCCTATGTCTGGGGTCTGCTGCTGCCCCGCGGGCGCACTGCCGAAGCAGCCGCGCAGGTCGACCAGGCCATCGCGCTCGACCCCAACTCCTCGCTGGCGCACCAGGTTCGCTCGTTCGTCCTGCTGGTCGAGGGTCGGCTGGAGGAGGCCATCCCGAGTTACCACCGCGCCGCCGAGCTGAATCCGTCGCACGCCGACATCCAGTGGGACCTGGGAATGGCGCTCGCCTACGCGGGCCAGAAGGAGGCAGCGATGCGGCAGTTCCGGCTGGGGGGGAACATCCACTCCGGCGGGGACTGGGGACCGGGCGTGGCCGAGTACGCCCTCGTCGGCGAACCCGAGAAAGCCCGCGCCATCATCGAGCGCTGGCCGGGCTTCCACGACCAGCGGCCGATCTTCATCTCCTACGCGTACGGCCTGCTCGGCGACGCCGACCAGGCGGCGCTCTGGCTGGAGCGCGCCTACCAGGAACACGACCCACAGCTCATCTGGGCCAAGGTGGACCCGCGGCTCAACAGAGTCCGGGCCGACCCCCGGATCCAGGCCGTCATCCGCAGGATCGGGCTGTAGGGACCGACTCCCATCGAGTTCGGGCGCCGCCGCGTCTAGACCTGGAACCCGTCGGCGAAGATGAGGTCGTCGCGGCAGGCGTTCGACGCGGGTCCGTTCACGGTCACATTGAAGGCCGCGCCCCACGGGAAGGCCGGACGCCCCGGATCCACGCTCTCGATCCACCACCGCCCGCTCCCGTAGCGCACGGCCAGCGCATGGTCGTTGTACACAGAGCCGGGCGCGTAGTTGTGAGTGACCAGGGCCTGGGCGCAGGGGTTTTGGTTGAGCAGAGGATGGTCGAGCACCACGCTGGAGCTGGCGGTGTCGAGGACCCTGGTGAAGCTGTTAGGGGAACCGGTGGGAGCCACGAACACGTTGAACGCCGCACCGGCGGGCATCGCCGCCAGGTCTTGGTTGAACACCAGCCAGCGGCCGGCGTTGTACCACACGCCGGTCCGGTGGTCGTTGTAGGTCGACCCGGAGCCTCCGGGATTCCAGTTAGGCGTGAGCTGGAGGATGGCGGCGGGTTGGCTGTTGGGACGCGCGTTGTCGATCTCGGTGGAGTTGCCAACGGTGTTGCCTACGGTGGCGCTGTGGGTGAAGGAGACGTTCTCGAAGACCCCGGTCCGCCCCGCCAGCGGTGAGTAGACGGCGAAGCTGCGCCCCGCCGGCATGGCGACCCCCGCGTCCTGGTTGAAGATCGCCCAGTCGGGTGCCCCGCTCACAAAGACGCCCAGGTTCTGGTCGATGGCGGGGGGCAGAACGTCGACACGCCCCACCCGAGGTGTCGCGTACAGCGTGTCCCACCAGGTCGCCGGCACCGGCGGTGAGAGCCAGGTCGCATTGCCCGAGCTGTTGGCCGCGGTCGACAGGTGCAGGTACGCCGTGTCGGGCGTGAACTCGTAAGCTCCGACGTCCACGCTGGTCCCGATCAACCGCGGCTCACCATCGGCGTCCCAGAGAAAGAAGAGTGGGAGGTCGGCGCTGTTGCCGGCGTCGATGCCCGGAGAGACGCCACGGAGTCGGAGGTTCACGGGATCCTCGAACAGCGGGTCGGCGGACACCGTGCCCGGGCCTGGCGTGTAGCTGTTGCTGCCGTTGCCGTACACCAGGTTGTTGTTGTTTGTGGTGCCCGAGGCGGGCAGCTCCAGGCCTACGGTGTTGAACGCCACCACGTTGTTCGACAGCTTGATGTTGCTTCCGGTGACGCCGCCCTGAACGGCGATGCCGTTGGTGTTCTGCGTCACCGTGTTGTTGACGATCCGTCCGGTGGCCGGGGCAGCCGTGAGGCCCGCGACGATGGCGCCGTTACCGCCGAAGCCAGACGCCTGGCCAGTCACCACGTTGTTCAGAACCTCAACCTGGGCGGTGAAGGACGGGCTTCCCGAGGCACTGGCCGAGAAGGCAATTCCCCAGTCGAAGCCCTGCCCGGTGATCCGGTTGCCGTAGACCCGGGCGACGCTCGATCGCGGTGCGGTCACGCCTATGCCACCGATAGACGCAGTCGTCGGGCCCATCTCGATGCGATTGCCGGTGACGTACACCGTCGAGCTGCTCGCCCACTCGCCCAGGATCTCCAGCAGGCTCCAACCCGAGGTGGACTGGCCTTCCTGGAGGACGTTGTTGGCGCACGTCACCTCCAGGGGCCCCGAGCCGGCGAAGCTGCCCACCTGGATCGCCCCCATGTCGAAGCGGCTTCTTCCCAGCACGCTGATGCCCCTCACGATGAAGGTCGACTGGCTCACGGAGCGATGTTGGAGGCTGACGTTGCCGCTCATGAACCTGAGACGCTCGAGGGTCACGGTCATGTCACCGGCGGCGGTGTGGTCAACCAGGAGATACGAGCTGGCGAAGACAGCCTCCTGCCCTTCACGGGCCCGCAGGGTCAGCGTCTTGTTGGCGATAATAGGCGACTCGGCTATGGCCACGTTGGTGACGATCACCACCACGTCCCCTGAGGTAGCCGCGTCGATGCAAGCCTGGAGCGTGGTGTCGCAGGGTGCGGCACCAGGCCAGGTCAGTTCGGCGGCCCCGGCGGTTCCTGCCGCCAACGCCACACCAACGGAGATCATCCCCCCACGGCTCGTCCACCATCCCAGCACGCTTACCTCCCCCGCCGGCACGAACAGGACCCGCCCGGCCACCAAGCGCCGAAGGACTACAGTCTGGGAACACACCACCTGGGGTGGCAATCGCATGATGATGTGAGAGCCGGAAGGGGGGGGACGCCCTAGACCATTCCGTCGCGGATGGCGCGACTCACCGCCTCCGCCACGCTGTGGACCTGGAGCTTGGCGTACACCGACCGGACATGGCTGCGGACGGTGTCCAGGCTCACGCCCAACTCGTCGGCCACTTCCTTGTACGACAGCCCTCGCACCAGCCCCTGCAACGTTTGGTGCTCCCGCTCGGTGAGGCTGAGGCGCCGGGGCTGGGCACCGGCCCTGTCCGACGAGGGCGTGGTCTTTCGCACCACTTCGAGGACCTTGCGAGCCACCTCCGACGTCAGCGGGGAACCGCCCCCGGCGATGGCGCGGAGCTGGCCCATCAGCTCGGTGGTGGAAGACTTCTTCAGGAGGTACCCGTCCACGCCGGCACAGATGGCCCGCACGATGGTCCCCGGATCCTCGAAGACGGTGAGCGCCACCACCGGCAGGCCCGGCACCAACTGCTTGATGCGCCGGGTCGCCTCGATGCCGTCGAGCACCGGCAGCTCCAGATCGATGAGGACCAGGTCCCAGCCCGAGTCCTGGCCTCGAGACACCCGCTCTGCGAGCTGCCGGAGGGCCGGTTCCGGGGAGTCGAAGCAGTCCGCCACGCTGAAGCCGGACACGTGGGACAAGAAGGTCTCCAGGCTGCGCCGGTACCGTGGGTTGTCTTCGACCAGCGCTACCCTCATCGGCGTGGACACCAGAATCCCATCATCCCCTTCTCACCAGGCGCCGCAGCAGTCGCATGATGATGTGAGTCGGGCCTCCGCGGGAGCCAGCCTCGGCCGTGGGATGGAACAGAAGCTCGACCGAGGTGCCGCCTCCGGGAACGCTGTCCCAGCAGAGCCGGGCCCCGATCTCGGCGGCCCGCTTGCCCATGCTCACCCGTCCAAAACCGCTGCCATCTGGGCCGGTTGGGGCACCCTGTCCGTCGTCCCGGACCAGGAGCCGCCACAGGCGACCCTCGCCCTTGAGCCCGAGCACCACATCCCGGGCGCCGGCGTGCCGGGCGGCGTTATGCATGGCCTCCAGGGCAATCCCGGAGACCGCGCGCCGCACGGCGGGGGAGAGATCCCCGGCGGGCCAGTCTTCCGGGAACGCGGTTCGAAAGACGGTGTCACCCGCGAACAACCGCCGGCCCCGCTCCGCGACGTGGTAGGCCAGCCCCTCCAGGTTGGCGGCGCCGGGTCGCAAGGACCACACGATCTCCGACAGCGCTGCCCCCAGCGCCTGTGCCGTCTGGGCGATCTGCCGGGTCAGGCCCTTTCGCTGCTGCTCCGGAAGATCCGTCTCCGCGAGCAACCCGGCCAGGATGCCGATGCTCCCCAGGTCGGAGCCCATCTCGTCGTGCAGATCCATGGCGATCCGCGTGCGCTGCCGCTCGCCGTGCAAGAGGAAGGCCAGCCGGGCTCGGTGAAACGCCAGCACGCCGGCCGCCAGCGCCAGCACCAGCAGGCCGACCGCCCAGGGCCGCAGGTACCAGGGCCGGTGCACGCGGAAGGCGACAAGAGCCGGCTCCGGCGACCAGTGCTTGCCGTCGAGCGAAGCCGCCACCTCGGCGCGGTAGGTGCCAGGACCTAGATCCAAGAGCCTGAGCACCGGGCGAGTCGAGGACGCCGACCAGGGAGCATCGGCCCGTAGCCTGGCGCGATAGCGGAGCCGGCTCGGCTCTCGGAACGACAGGGCGGCGAAGCGGAGCTCCAGGTGGTTGCGACCGAAGGGTAGCTCCGGCACCTCGTCCAGGGATGCCTGCCGGCCATCCACCAGGAGGTCGGTGAGGACGACCTGGGGCGGGCGAAGGGCGGGGCTTCGGGCGCTCCGGGGAATGCGCACAACGCCCGCGGGGCCGGTCACCCACAAGGAGCCGTCTTCGTTCTCCAGCAGGTGCTCGACCACGTTGCTGGGCAATCCTTGCCACGTGGAAAGGTCTTCCAGGACCGTCCAGTCGGCCTCGCTGGATGCCTGCACCACCCGCAGTGCCACGCCGACCCCCAAAACCCACACCCCGCCCGAACGCGAGGGCACCAAACCGAGGATGGTTCGCGACGCCAGGGTCTCCGGCCGACCGACGCTGCGCCAAACGCCGCCTCGACGCGACCACACGCCGGCGGTCTGGGTCGCCGCCCACAGCGTTCCCGGCGAGGCGCTGGCCAGGGCGGTGACCTCCACGGCGCCCGGGATCTCCTCGCAGGTCCATCTGGCAGCCTGGCCAGCGGCCACCGCGGCCGCCTCGGCCCGGCACACCGTCGCACCCCGGCTGACCCAGAGCAGCCTCGCCTCGTCTTCCAGCACGGCCTTGGGGCCCTGCTCGTCCGGCCGGGGTGGGGGCCCGGGGACGATGCGTGGAGCCGCGCCCGGATCGCTTCGGAAGAGCTCGGTCGGCGAGACCAACCAGAGGCCGCCGGCCGGGCTGGGCCCGCAGCCCTCCCAACTGACGGGGACGCCGCCGATGGCGACGAAGCGGCCCGACCGCCGCTCCAACAAGCGGCCCTCGTGGCTTGCCAGCAAGCGGCCGGATCCGTCGGCGCATAACGGGCTTCTGTGGAGCACCCGCTCGCTCCTGCCTCGCCACCCGCCGGGGGAGGGGGTGAGGCGTCCAAGACCCTGCCAGGTGGCAACCCAGAGACCCTCGCCCGTGAGCGCCAGATACCGGGCGTGGGCCGACGGCAGCCCGTCGCGATCCCCCCAGGCGACCGTCTCCGGCTCGGGGAAGTGCAGGAGCCCGCGGAAGGTCCCCAGCCACAGGCTGCCCTCCTTGTCGACCAGCAAGGGTCCGCCGCTGCCGATCCCGTCCTGGGGTCCCAGGATCTCGGGTACGAGGCCCGGTCGCAGCGCCACCAAGTACCGGTCGAAGGCGGCCCAGACCACGCTCTCCCGAGCCACCAGGCTGATGGGCCGCGCCCCCGACAGGTGGAGGCGGGTGACCAGGCGCCCGTCGCGCCACTCCAGGATCTGGCCGCCCACAGGTGTCGCGCTCGTCAGCATCAGGGACCCGTCGGCGAGGGCCAGCATGCTCACGATGCCGGCAAGGGCGGTGAGCCTTCGGGGCGGCCGGCCGGGGTCGAGAAGCCACAGCGACCGGTCGGTGGCCACCAACACGGCATCGCCCCGCCCGCCGGCTACGCGCCTCACGCGTTCGGAATCGAACGCCTCCGCGGCAAACGAGTCCCACCGGCCGTCCGGGTCACGAACATGGAGCGCACCACCTCGGGCCGCCCAGAGGCGGCCGTCTCCAGAGAGCTGGGTGTGCGCCTCGACGGCCAGGGGAGCGCCGCCCGGCACCTCGACTGGCGTGGCGCCGGTATCCGTAGCC
>DATECF010000249.1:0-25673 GCA_035287045.1 Gemmatimonadales bacterium
CGATTCCAGGCCACCCCCTACGCAGGCGCCGTGGATCGCCGCCACGATGGGCTTGCCCAACTCCGCGATCCGGTTGATCAGCGCCTGGCCGCCCCGAACCAGGTCGCGCGCTTCTCCTTGCGACCGAAGAGCGACGAACTCATCGATGTCGGCGCCGGCAATAAACGTGTCGGGTTTGCCGGACAGGAGCACCGCGGCCCGGATCTCCCGGTCGGTTCCCAAACGGGTCAGGAGCGCATCCAACTCCGTCCGGACCCCACGGGTGATCTTGTTGACCGGTTCCCCCGGCAGGTCCAGCACTACCCGGGCAATGCCGTTCGCGACCGTGACGGTGAACGCCGACACGTCAGCGCCGCTCCAGCACCATGGCGAAGCCCATGCCGCCCTGCGCGCAGACCGAAATGAGCCCGAACTGGACGTCGCGGCGGCCCATTTCGTAGGCCAACGTCGCCGTGAGCCGGCCCCCGGTGGCGCCGAACGGGTGCCCGATGGCGATGGACCCACCCATCACGTTGAGCGTGTCCCAGTTGACCTCGGCGACCGGCTGGGACCGGCCCAGATGTTTCTCGGCCCACTCCCGGGACTCGAACGCCTGGACGTTGGACAATACCTGCGAGGCGAACGCTTCGTGCATTTCCACCAGGCCCAGGTCCTTCCACGTGATGCCGGCCCGCTCGAGCGCCTTGGGCACGGCGTACGCGGGGCCCATCAGCAGCTGATCGGCCGGATCCACCGCCGCCACCGCATAGGAACGAATGTAGGCCAACGGCCGGTACCCCAGGGCACGCGAGGCTTCGTCGCTCATGAGCAATACCGCGGATCCGCCGTCCGTCAGGGGAGAGGCGTTGGCCGCCGTGACCGTTCCATAGCGCCTGTCGAACACCGGCTTCAGGGTGGCCATCTTTTCGAGCGTGGTATCCCCCCGAACGCCGTTGTCCGCGGTGACCGCCGTACCCGCCGGCAGGTACACCGGCGCGATCTCTTCGAGAAGACGCCCGTCCTGCGTGCCGGCGAACGCGAGCTGATGGCTCCGGAGCGCAAAGCGGTCCTGGGCCTCGCGCGTGATCCCGTTGATCTTGGCCATCTTCTCCGCGGACTGGCCCATGGACTCGCCGGTGGACGGCTCGGCAATCGCGGGCGTTACCGGGATCAGGTCACGGGGTCGAACCTGCGCCAGGAGGCGCACGCGTTCCCCAAGGGTCCTGGCTCGGCTGGCGGCCACGAGAATGTCCGAGAAGCGGCGGGAATGGAGAATCGGGATGTCGGACAGGCACTCCGCGCCGCCGGCCACCACCACCCGGGCGTGCCCCAGGGCGATCTGGTCATGGGCCTGGCTCACGGCGGTGCTGGCCGATGCGCAGGCCCGATTGACGGTGACCGCGGGGATGGTGCGAGGGAACTGCGGGAGGAGGCTCACTTCGCGGGCCAGGTTCGGCGCCAGGGGGCTGGCCACGACCTGCCCGAAGTACATTTCATCCACCAGCGTGCCATCGAGCTCGGCCCGGTGCAACAACTCCACCGTCGCGTGCCGGGCCAGGTCCACCGCACTCAAGCTCTTGAGGTCGCTTCCCGCCCGACAAAAGGGAGTGCGGCATCCCGCGATGATGGCGACACGTCTTCCGTTGGCCCCCACGTCCATGCCGGGAAACCTAGCGGCGTGCCTCTTGTGGGGCGAGCGGAGCGGGAGGCATCATTGGCCGGGCCTCAGGGCCAGGACGCTGGCCACGGCCATCGGCCGGCCGCCCACGAAATCGAGGGCCTCGCGGGCCAGGATGATCTCAAACGGCTCAACCAACCGAAGGAGCTCGCCGGGTTTGAGGAGATGATCATCCGACGTCGGACCCCAGCCATGTTCGCGCTGCGCCTCGAGGAAGGTCTCACACAACAAGTAGCCTCCGGGCTTGACGGCTTGGCAAAGCTCGGGCAGGCGGGATCGGTCCAGGTAGTTGAACACCATGACCAGGTCGTAGGCGCCGGGCGGGAACGGATAGGTCCCCAGGTCGGCGCACACCCATTCGATGGGCAGGCTGCGTGCCGTTCGCCGGCCCGCCGCGATGCGCTCGGCGTCGGCATCGACCGCGGTCACGGCCGCGCCCAGCGAGGCCGCCGCGAGCGCGTGGCGCCCCCGTCCACAGGCGACGTCCAGCACGCGGCTCTGCGGGCGGATCACCGCCGCATGCCACGTGAACCAGGCGCTGGGCCGTTCCTGGCCCGCTGACACGTGACGGACGCTCCCTTCTCTCAGGGCACGCGGGCCCAGCACCTGGCCGCGATGGCCGCGGACCCGGTGGACCTGCTGGTGGTGGGAGGCGGCATCACCGGCGCCGGCATCGCGCGCGACGCCGCGATGCGGGGATTGCGAACGGCGCTGGTGGACAAAGGCGACTTCGGATCGGGAACCAGCGGCCGGTCATCTCGCCTCATCCATGGGGGGCTCAGATACCTGGAACAGGGAGGCTGGCGCCTGGTCCTGGAGGCGAGCCGGGAACGCCGTACGCTGCTCTCCATCGCGCCGCACCTCGTCTGGCCCCGCTCGTTACTCTTTCCCATCCACGCCGGTGGACGCCTGCCGCTCTGGAAGCTCGCAGCCGGTCTCTGGCTGTACGATCTGCTCGCGCTGTTCCGGAATGTGCGCATGCACCGCGTGCTGAGCAAGCGGGCCCTTCGCCGGGCCGAGCCGTCGCTGCGCTCGCACGACCTCAAGGGCGGAGCCCGGTACTACGACGCCCAGTGCGACGACACCCGCCTGACGCTGGCGAACGTCCGCTCGGCGCATGAGCACGGGGCCCTGGTGGCCAACTACGCCGCGGTCGAACGGCTGGCGGTGGCGGATGGCACAGTGCGCGGCGCCCATGTGGTGGACCGACTCAACCGCCGGCAGCTCACGGTCCGGGCACTGGCGGTGGTCAACGCCACCGGCCCCTGGTCGGATCAGGTCCGCGGGGCGGACGGGATTCTCCCGTTGTTGCGCCGAACCAAGGGCGCCCACGTGGCGGTGCCGCGGAGCCGGCTCGGCAACCATGAGGCGATCGCGCTGACCTCGCCGATCGACGGACGGGTGATGTTTATCCTGCCCTGGGGTGACCTGAGCTACATCGGCACCACCGACACCGATACGACCGACGAACCCGACACCGTGCGGGCCACGGCGGCGGATGTGATCTACCTCCTGCGTTCAGCCAACGCGTATTACCCGGAAGCGCGGTTGCAATCATCCGACGTGGTGTCCACCTGGGCCGGGCTCCGTCCGCTGCTGCGCGCGGACCATGCAGCCAGTCCCAGCGCCGTGTCCCGGGAACACCGTGTGGTGGACAGTCCGTCCGGGCTGATCTCGATCGTGGGAGGCAAGCTCACCACCTACCGGGTGATGGCCGCCCAGGTGGTGGATCATGTGGCCCGGCGGCTCCAGCGACTGGACGGCCGGCCGCTCTCCCCACGGGCGTCCACCCACAAGGAGCCGTTGCCCGGCGGAGCGGCCCACGACCTGGCGATCCTGGCTCAAGAGATCGAGCGAGAGGGGTTCACGGGCGAGGTGGCCGAGCACCTGGTGCGGCGATACGGCTCGGAGGCGCCGGCCGTGGCGCGGTTGGCCCGGTCCGACGTCGCGCTCAGACGCCCCATCGTGCCGGGGCACCCAGCCCTCCGGGCGGAGATGGTGCACGCGATCCGGCGGGAGATGGCCGTCACGCTGAGCGACCTGCTGGTGCGCCGCACGCACGTGTTTTACGAGACGCCGGGGCACGCCGTCGCGGAAGCCCCGGAGCTGGTAGAGCTGGCAGCGGAGGAGCTCGGCTGGGACGCCGCCCGCAAGGCGGTGGAGCTGACGGCGTATCTCCGGGACGTGGAACAGAGTCTCGCGTTCCTCGCCGAGCTCGCGGAGCAGGACTAGCGCGGCGCCCCGGAGGTTCGCTGGAGTACTGCGCGCCGGTGGGTTCCAGCGTGCGCGCAGCACGGGCCGCCGCGCTACCGTCCGGCGCCCGCGCGCTGCGACGCGAGCCGGCGCATGTCGCGCGCCACCGTCCGCATCGCCAACAGGAAGATCAGCCCGCCGAGCATGCCCACCGCCGGCAGCAGCAGCATGGCGCCGCCGAGACCCAGTCGATCGGACAGGAAGCCAATCAGGGGATACGCCACCGCGTCGCCCGCGATATGCGTGAAGAACACGTACGTTCCTACCACCGACGCGCCGATGCCCGCGGGGACGACGTCGAAGATCGTGGCGGCCACCGGGCCGTGGTACCAGGTGAAGAAGAAGAGCGTGCTGAAGAACAGCGGGATAAAGAGATTCAGGTCCCGGACGGAAAGCAGCCACACGCACAAGGGGCCGCCGATCAAGAACCCGGCGGACCCCGCGATCACCCGGCCGACCGGCCAGCGCTCGACCAGGAGGTCGCCCAGGCGCCCCCCGAACAGGACGCCGAGCACGCCGGCGCCCAGGCCCCACACCCCAATCGTCCGACCGGCGATCTCGGGCGGCAGTCCCAGCACCCGCTGCAGGTAGGTCGGCGACCAGCCGACCAGCCCGTTCATCGCGAAGGAGATCAGCGCGCCGCCCAAGAACGCCCAAATCAGCGTCGGCGTACGAAGCACGAAGCGAGCGGCTTGCAGAAACTCCTCCAGCGTCGTGAGGGTGACCGACGCCGGCGCGCCCGCCTTGTCCTCGTGGCGCATCCTGAGCACGTGCCGCACCGCACGAGCCACGGTGCCTGCCACTCCCACCACCAGCCCGGCGCCGAACAGGGCACTCTCCAGCTCCGCGTCGCCCAGACCCGCCCGCTCCAGGCCAAACGCCGCGAGCAACCCGAGGCCGCCGAAGGTCCACAGCGGCCACACCGCCCGGATCACCCGCCACACCGTCAGCTCAAACCGCAACACCGCCCGCCCCAACGAAAACCGCCCTTCACCCCGCACCGGGTCACGTAGCACCGCCGTGAGCGTGGCCAGCACCAGCCCCGGCAACCCCACCGCCAGGAAGGCCGCCCGCCACCCGTAGAGGTGCTCCAACTCCCCACCCAGCCAGATGCCCGCCACGCCGCCCACGGCCAGCCCGCTCCAGAACACGCCCAACGCGAACGCCCGCCGCGCCGGCGGGAAGTAGTCCGACAACAACGACTGCGCCGCCGGCGAGTAGGCCGCCTCGCCGATCCCGACCATGGAGCGGCAGATCAGGAGCTGCCAGTACTGGCGGGCGAGGCCTCCCAACCCGGTGAACCCGCTCCAGAGCATCACGCCGGCCGCCATGACCGCGCGGCGCGACTTCAAGTCGCTCAAGATCCCCAGCGGCACGGCCGCCAGGGAAAACACCACGATGTAGGCCGAGCCCAGCCAGCCCAACTGGGTGTCCGTCAGATCCAGCTCCTGCTTGATGGGCTCGAACAGCGCGAAGATGATATTGCGGTCAATGAAGTTGATGGCGTTGACGCAGGTGAGGAGGCCCAGGACGTACCAGGTGTACCCCCCGGGGTTCGCCGGCCGACGGGGCTCAGACACCTGGCAGGGTCGTGGCCGCGGCCCGCTCGTCTCGGAACGTGCGCGCCGCCCGGTACGCCTCGAGTAGCCGTGCGTTGAGCTGCGCCCGCCGCTCGTACAGCCGCCTGAGCGGGCGAGGTTGCCGGCGCGCCAGCCCGTAGGCCGCGAGCAACGGCAGGCCAATGGTGCTGTCCACGTAGCACACCACGGCGTCTGGAAGCCGGGAGGGGTCCACCTTCCCCCAGCTCACCGCTTCGCTCGGCGTAGCACCCGACAGGCCGCCGGTGTCCACCCTCGCGTCCGTGAGCTGCAGATAGTAGTCGTGGCCGCGCTCGTCGATGCCGAGGACCTCCTGGATCTGCGGCTCGGTCTGCAGGACGAAGTTCTTAGGGCTCCCCCCGCCCACAATGAGCACCGCGCTCTTCCCGCCGTCCCGCTTGGCGCCCAGGACGATGGCGGCGGTCTCATTCACGTCGGCGGAGACATCGAACCGCAGCTGGCTCCCGTCCAGCGCCTGCTCCGCGACGTTCATGCCGATGGAGGAATCCCCCGGCGACGACGTGTAGATCGGCACGGCGCAGGCGTGCGCCACGCTCAGCACCGACCTGCGGGACAGGCCCAGGGCTCGCTCGCGCTCACCGAGGTACCCGCCAAGGAGATAGTGGTATTCAGCGGTGGTCATCGAATGCTGGAATTCGGGCCGCGCGGAGACCTCTCGCATGAACTTGTCGGTCTGCAGGAGGACTGAGTAATCGAAGAAGATGTCGTAGATCCGGACCACGCCGTGCTCGCGGAGCTCGACGTCGTCCGCGAACGGCGTGCCCCGATGCATGGACATCCCGAGAGCGAAATGGGCGTCGTGGTACAGGTTGGCGCCGGTGGACACGATCCAGTCCACGAACCCGGCCTCGATGAGCGGCACGATGCTCGACATCCCCAGCCCCGCCGGCGTCATGGCCCCGGTGAGACTCATCCCCACGGTCGTCTCGTCGGCCAGCATGCGCTCGACGAACAAGCGCGAGGCCTCGCGCAGCCGGCCCGCATTGTACGCCAGGAAGGCGTTGTCGATGAGGTCGGCCGCCGTCTCGGTGCCGGTGATGGGCCGGGGGTCGATCCGCTGCCCCCGCAGGTACTCGCCTCGCCGATCGGTCATCGCAGCGATCCCCTCGTGCGGGTGGAGGCCGGTTCGTCTTGCATCTGGAGGCGGACGCGCTCGAGGACATACTCCACCGCCTCCGCCGGGTCATCGGTGATGTGAAACAGGTGCAGATCCTCGGGGGCGATCATGCGCTCCCGCGCCAGGGTCTCGGTCAGCCAATCCACCAACCCGGACCAAAACGTCCTCCCCATCAGGACCACGGGGAAGTTCTTGATGCGGCCGGTCTGGATCAGGGTCAACGCCTCGAACATCTCGTCCAGCGTACCGAACCCCCCGGGCAGGAACACGAAACCGCGCGAGTATTTGATGAACATGGTCTTCCGCACGAAGAAGTAGCGGAACTGGATCTGGCGGGTGGCGTGCGGATTGGCCGACTGTTCGTGCGGCAGCTCGATGTTGAGCCCGATCGAGAGCGTCCCGGCCTCCGAGGCCCCTCGGTTGCCCGCCTCCATGACGCCGGGCCCCCCACCGGTGATCACGGCGAAGTTGGCTTCACCAAACCTCCGGCCGGTCTCCACCGCCAGGTCGTACGCCGGACTCCCCGGCTTGACCCGGGCGGAGCCGAACAGCGTGACCGCCCAGTCCACGTCCGACAGCGCGTCGAACCCCTCGACGAACTCGCCCAGGATTCTGAGCGCCCGCCAGGGGTCGGAGCTGGTGAACGCCTGCCGCTCCCCGGCCGGCCGCGGCGCCAGCAGGATCTGGTCCGCGGTGTGCCGTCCTCCGATGGGGCGATGGCCCTCAGGCGCCGGCGAGGAGTTCGATCGCTTGGACATAGTCGTCCTGTCGGTTGTAGAAGAAGGGTGAGAGCCGAACGTGCCCCGGGCGAGCGTCCGCGACAATGCTCGCCGCCGCCAGGCGCCGCACCGCGGCCGCCGGATCGGCGGACGGGATCATGACGATGGCGGACCGCGCCCCCGGGTCCGGCGCCACCTTGGGGCGGAGGCCGCGCTCGGTCGCGTGCGCGATGAGATCCGCCGTGAGCTCGTGCGTCACCTCGAAGATCCCGGGCCAGCCGATTTCCCGCAGCAGATCCAGGCCGCCCAGCTGGGCATAGACCGACGCCAGCGCCGGCGTGCCCTGCTCGAAGCGGCGTGCGTCCCGGTGCCAGTCCATGCGCCGGGAGTCGAAGCCGAACTGGCGCTCATTGGCGAACCAGCCCGTCGTCGTGGGAACCAACCGCCGACCCACCTCCTCGCGGACGTACATGAAGACGATCCCCGGACCCCCGAGCAGCCACTTGAGCCCGCCGGCCGTGAGGAAGTCCACGCCGAGCGCCTGCACGTCCACCAGGATCTGCCCTACGCTCTGGTAGGCATCCACGTAACACAAGGCGCCGCGGGCGTGCGCCAGGTCGGCAATGGCCCGCACCTCCTGCACCGCGCCGGACGTGAAGTACACCTGCGACGTAGCCACCAGCGCCGTGCGATCGTCCACGGCGCGGGCAAAGGCCTCCAGGGGAACCGATATCCCATCGGGACTCTCGATCACCTCTACCTGCACTCCCAGCGGCTTCCTGGCCAGCCATTGATAGGTCACCGTCGGGAAATCGAGCGACGTCGTGACGACCTTGGGCCGGGAGGCGTACTCGAGCGCGCTCGCCAGCACGCCCGTGGCCGTGGACACCGATGCGTGGAGCGCGATCTCCTCCGCTCGGGCGCCGACGACGCCGGCATAGCCCCGTCGCAGCTCCGCCAGGCTCTCCCACCAGACGTCGTACCACGCGCTCGCCCCGCGCCGGTCCCACTCGCCCAGGAACGCCTCCACCCGCTCTCGCGAGCGCCGACTGAGCGCTCCCAGCGAGCAGGTGTTCAGGTAGATTTGCCGTTCGAAGACCGGGAACTCGGCGCGGTAGTGCGCCAGCGCGTGTGCCGCCGTGCTTGCGCCTGTCATGGCGGCCAATATACCAGTCATGGGTTGGCTGAGGGAGGAAATCAAACGGTGCACGCGAAGGCGGATGCCGGGGGGACGCCTGGGAGCTGGGCCGGATTGTCGCTGCGACTGGCCCTGCGCGCGGTGATCAACCCCAGGCTGGCCGTGGACCTGCTTCGAGTGCTGTGGGCGTTTCGCGCACGGCAGTGGTACCGGCGGCCCCCGTTCCTGCCGGTCCCTCCGGCGGACTACATCCGCTGGCGTATGTACACCGCGTACGGCGATGAGGCGGCCGTCCCACCGGTGGAGGACGTGATTCGGTTCGCGCGATGGCGACGCCGGGTCATGCACCTCTGAGCCCGGCCGCCCGAGCCCGGCTGGTCAAGCAACGGGCTCGGGAGCTGGGGTTCGCGGCGGCGGGGATCACCGACCTCGCCCCGGTTCCGCATCAACCAGCCCTGGTCCGGTGGCTGGAGCAGGGAATGGCCGGGACCATGCGCTACATGCACCGCCAGGCCCGACGCCGACTGGAACCCGCCACCGTTCTTCCCGGTGCTACGCGCGCCGTGGTCGTGACTCGGAACTACTACTCAGAAGACCCGCCGCCCGCCCCGGGCACCGGCCGCGTGGCGCGGTACGCACGGGGGCGGGATTACCATGCGGCTCTCGAACCCCCACTGGGCGAGTTGGCGCGCTACATCACCTCCCTGAGGCCCGAGGGCACGGTGGCCAGGTCCTACTGCGACGCGGGACCGGTGCCCGAACGGGAGCTGGCCCAGCGGGCTGGGATCGGCTGGATCGGCAAGAACACGATGTTGATCGATCCGGACCGCGGATCCTACTGCTTCCTGGCGGTCATTCTCACCGATCTCGACCTCGCGGTGGACCTGCCGTTCGAGGCCGACCGCTGCGGCACCTGCCGGCGGTGTCTGGATGCCTGCCCAACGGGGGCATTCCCCGAGCCGCGGGTGCTCGACGCGCGATCCTGCATCTCATACCTGACGATCGAGCACCAGGGGGACATCGATCCGCCACTCGATGGCGCGTTCGGCGACTGGATCTTCGGATGCGACGTCTGTCAGGAAGTGTGTCCCTGGAACATCAAGTTCGCGGAAGCGGTGGATGATCCGGTACTGGAGCCCGATCCCACGCTGGCGCGACTGGATTTGACGGCGCTAACTCGGATCTCGGACGATGAGTTCCGATCCCGATTCGGTGAGACGGCCTTGACACGGACGGGGGCCGCCGGGATGCGGAGGAACGCCCGGCTGGCAATGCTTGCCTGACGTGATGCGCAGGATTACAGACCGGTAGGGTGGTCCAGGAAGTCCCACGGGATGCTGAAGCGCTGGGATACGTGTTCCGCCAGGGCCTTGACGCCCACGGTCTCCGTGGCGTAATGGCCGCCGAAGATCACGTTGACCCCCCACTCCTCGGCATCGAAGTAGCTATGGTGCGGACCTTCACCGGTGATGAGGGTGTCAGCACCTGCCTCGCGGGCCTCGCGAATGTGACCCGACCCGGCCCCGGTCACGACCGCCACGCGTTGCACCGTTTCGGGGCCCGTAGGCAGCACCCGCGGTACCGCGCCGAGCAGTCGCTGGAGGGCGCCGGCAAGGTCGGCGCGCGAGACCTGGACTGCTCCCACCACGCCGACCTTGAGACCTTCATAATCCCCAAACGGCTCCAGGTCCCGAAGCCCCAGCCCCCGGGCGAGCACCCGGTTGTTCCCCACTTCAGGATGGCAGTCAAGCGGAAGGTGGGCGGCGTAGAGAGCGAGGTCGCCTCGGATCAACGCGCGCACTCGGCGACCGTGCCGGTCAGTGAGCGGCTCGAGGCCGCCCCAAAACAACCCGTGGTGCACGATGAGGAGACCCGCTCCCGCGGCCACGGCCGAGTCAATCGTCGCCTGGCAGGCATCCACGGCAGCCGCCAGGCGATGGAGTCGGCCCGAGTTGGCAACCTGGAGTCCGTTAAGGGCCCGGCTGTCGTCTGGGATGACCCGAGTACGGAGATAGGTGTCTAGGAAGTCAACGACATCGTCAATGCAGTATTCGCTCATCGACGTGTCAGCGCACGTTAGGTTCCGGTTGCGCGGGACCGGCATAACCACTGCCGCATGGCCCGGTTACACCGGTCAATGTGCAATCGACATCGGATGTGGATATCTCAGGCGACGATCGGCGCGCACTCAGGAATGCGCGGTCGCGGGAGGGCGGGAGAGTTCGCGCACGGCGCCGACGTCTGCGTCTTCCTGGTGCCCCGCCCGGGGGTCGCCCATTTTCACATGCCCGTTCACCTCACCGCCCTCGTGCACCATGATCCGCTGCGTGCCAATGTCTCCGTGCACCACGCTGGTGGCTTGGACCTCGACGCGCTCGTGCGCCAGGATGGCGCCGCGGACTTCGCCCCCAAGCACCGCTTCCCGAGTATGAATGTCTCCTTCGACCAGTCCGCCCTTCGCCACCAGGACCTGCTGCTCGGCCCGCACGGTACCCACCACGGTGCCTTCGATCTTCACGACACCGTCGGTCACTAGCTCTCCTTCGACCCGCATGCCCGGAGCGATCACCGAGAGGCCAGGCTCCCGGTGGGGCGATGCCGCGGCGCGCTTGGGAGGCTGAGGCTTGGCCTCGTCGGCGGCGGAAAAGATGGACATGTCAGAACTCCTGTCTCACGATCGACCGGGGATCGATGGCCCGACCGTCGCGTCGGATCTCGAAGTGCAAATGCGGGGCGGTGGATCGCCCCGTAGAGCCGGAGAGACCGATCACCTCTCCGGCGGGCACGAATTGCCCGGCCACCACCAGCAGCCGCGAGGCGTGGCCGTACATGGACTGGTAGCCATCCGGGTGATTGACCAGGATGTAGTGCCCGTATTCCGGATCGTCCCCCGCTTCAGCGACCGTGCCGCCGGCGGCGGCGCGAATGGGGGTGCCCATGGGCACGGCGACATCCAGCCCCGGGTGGGGGTCGTCGCCGCCGCCGCCCACCTGGCCCCGCGTCACCACGCCCGCTTCGTCCAGCGGCCAGTGCGTGGGGATGGACGGGCCGCGTTCGTACTTTCGCGGCTGCCCCGGTTCCCTGGCGGTCACCGGATAGGTCACGCTCAGCGGCCCAGTGCTCGCCGGACGCGGCGGAACGATGTTGCCTCCCAGCATGGTACGCACCTGCTCGTACCGCTGTTCCACCTGAGCCAGTTGCGCCGCCAGCTGGCTGACCTGCCGATTCTCCGCGGAGAGGCGCGCGATCTCTCGCTCCATGCCGGGGACCCGCGCGGCGGTTCGCACGATGGGGCCATATAACACCACGCCCAGGAGCCAGAGCACGGCCACGGTTGAAGCGGTTCCCACCAGGGCCCGGACCACCCAGAGCGGAAGCCGCACGGTGTGCGACTCCACCGCTCCGTCCTTGTGCACCATGATGGTGACGAACCGCCGCACCGGAGGGTTCATCCGGCAAACGGTTCCCCAAGGACGATTTCCAGCAATCGGGCGAGGTCGTCGTTGGAATAGAAGTTGATCGTGATGCGACCGCCCTTGCCCCGGGTCGCGACGTACACGTCAGTCTGCAGGCGGCGCCGTAACGCGTCCTCCACGCGCTGCGACTGGGGGCCCGGCCGGCGGCGGCCGCGCACGGCCCGTCGCGCGGCCGGCTTATCGCCCCGCGCCAGGGTCTCGACTTCGCGAACCGAGAGCCCTCGCTCGACGATGGTGTTCGCCAGACGGGCCATCGCCGGCTCGTCGGACAGTTGCAGCAACGCCCGCGCGTGCCCCGTGGTGAGGCGGCCGTCGTGCACCATCTGCTGCACCGCTTCAGGCAGCTTGAGCAGCCGCACGGCGTTGGCCACGGTTGACCGGTCGCGGCCAACCAGCTCCGCCACGTCGGCGTGCGAGGCGTTGAATTCGGACATCAGGCGGTGGTAGCCACGGGCCTCGTCCATGGGCGACAGGCCGTCACGCTGGAGGTTCTCCACCAGCGCGAGGGCGAGCAGCGTCCGGTCGTCCACGTCGCGGACCACCGCCGGGATCTCCTGCCATCCCAGCCGTTCGGCGGCCCGCCAGCGTCGCTCGCCGGCGATGATCTGGTAATGGCCGTTGGCGGGACGGACCACGATGGGCTGCAACAGACCGGACGTCCGCAGCGACTCGGTCAGCTCCGCCAGCGCCTCCTCCGGGAAGTCATGACGGGGCTGGTAGGGATTGGGCCGAAGGGCGCTCAGCGGGACTTGCCGGGCGGAGCCCTCCGGCCTGGCCTCCACCAGGGCGGGACCAAGGAGGGCTTCGAGGCCTCGGCCGAGACGGCGGGTGCGCGGCTCTGTCATGCCAGGGCTTCTCCCACGGCGAGGGCGGTGGCAGGCGCGGCCAGCGGCGCCGGGGCTCTCCGGATCACTTCTTGGGCCAGAGCGAGATAACTCTTGGCGCCCACGGACTGGACGTCATATAACAGGATGGGCTTCCCAAAGCTCGGCGCCTCGGCCAGGCGCACGCTGCGCGGAATCACCGAGGTGAACATCTGGGGGCCGAAGTATTCCTTGGCTTCCGCGGCGACCTGGCGCGACAAGTTCAGCCGGCTGTCGTGCATGGTGAGCAGGACGCCCTCGATCGCCAGCGCCGCGTTGAAGTTCTGCTGCACCAGCTTGATGGTGTTCAAGAGCTGCGATAGTCCCTCCAGCGCGTAGTACTCACATTGGATGGGAATCAGGACCGAATCCGCGGCCGTCAGCATGTTGAGCGTGAGGAGCCCCAGGGACGGGGGGCAGTCGATCAGGACGAACTCGTACGTGCCTTTGAGCGAGGCCATCACCTGACGCATGACGGTCTCGCGTCCGGGCCGATTCACCAACTCGATCTCGGCCCCGACGAGGTCCTGGGTGGCCGGGACGACATCCAGATACTGAAGGTGCACCCCAGGGCGCACCACGTTATTGATGGGTTCGCCGTCCATGAGCGCGTCGTACAGCGACGAACTCAAGACCCGGCGCTCGATCCCCACGCCGCTGGTGGCGTTGGCTTGCGGGTCTGCGTCGATCAGCAGCGTGCGTCGCTCCGCCGTGGCGAGCGACGCGGCGAGATTCACCGCTGTGGTCGTCTTCCCGACGCCGCCCTTCTGATTAGCGATCGCTACGACCCTGGCCATGCAGTTATAACCTATTATACTGTAATTTGTTATGCAACTTCACACGCATGGAGACGCTGAGCCGGCGAGCCTCGGTAACGGACCCAATATATGGCTATGCATGAACGCCGTAAAGGACGAAACCAGGCCCAGTTGGGGCCCCTGATCCCGCATCGTGTTTCACGTGAAACAAGGAGCGGTAAAACCGGTGATGTGAGACGTGGGGACTCTTAGGACCTCGAAGCAGTCAAGCCACCGACTTCCGGCGCCTCACGACTTCCAATACCAGGTTCTGCAGGTCGCTCGGAGAGATTCCCGGAATGCGACCGGCCTGAGACAACGACTCCGGGCGAATCCGGTCCAGCTTCTCGCGAGCCTCAATGCTCAAGCTGCGAAGCTCGCGATACGGCATATCCATCGGCAACCGGAACTCCGCCAACTCAGTAAGCCGCCGCGCCGCCTCTCGCTCCCGTTCCAAGTAGCCGGTGTACTTGATCTGAATCTCCACCGACGTCACCGCATCCGGGTCGGAGGCTCCACCGTCGGCGCCAACGGCTTCGAGCAACGCGCCCAGGGATATCCTCGGCCGCTTCACCAACTCCGATATCCGCTGCGGCTCCGAGATGGGCGAGCTGCCGGCAGCCGCCAGGGTCGCGTTCGCCGCGGACGGCGCCACCACGGTCGCCTGCGCCAGTCCCGTGAGCCGAACCTCCTCGGCGGCCCTTTGCTCCAGCTTTGCACGCTCGGCGTCGGTCAGCATGCCAAGCTCCACGGCCAGCGGGCCCAGGCGGCTCATCGCGTTGTCCTGGCGCAGAAGCAGCCGGAACTCTGATCTCGAGGTGAAGAGGCGGTAGGGCTCGTCCACTCCGCGCGTGACCAGATCGTCCACCAGGACGCCGACGTACGCCGCGTCACGCGCCAGGACGATCGGCTCTTCCCCTTCGGCGCGCCGCACGGCGTTGATCCCGGCCACAACTCCCTGGCCGGCAGCTTCCTCATAACCGGTAGTGCCGTTGATCTGCCCCGCGAAAAACAGCCGCTCGATCGCCTTCACTTCGAGCCAGGGCGTCAGTTGGTGCGGTGGGTAATAGTCATATTCAATAGCGTATCCCGGCCGGGTCATTCGGGCGTCTTCCAGGCCAGGAACCGCCGCCAGGAATTCCAGTTGCACCGCCACGGGCAGCGACGTGGAAAGCCCATTGACGTACAGCTCGGCGGTGTCCAGCCCCTCGGGCTCCAGGAAGATCTGGTGGCGCTCGGCGTCCGGGAACTTGACGACCTTGTCCTCGACCGACGGGCAATACCTGGGGCCGCGGCTGGCGATCGCACCGCCGTACAGCGCCGACGCCTTCAAGTTCTTACGGATGATGTCCTTGACGGGCTCCCCTGCCCACGTGATCCAGCAGGGGCGCTGCTCGGGACGCGGCGCACGCGCAAAGTGCGAGAAGCGGAAGCCATCCATTTCGCCGTCCTGCCGCTCCAGCTGCCCGTAGTTCACGGAGCGGCCATCCACCCGCGGCGGCGTGCCGGTCTTGAACCGCTCCACCGCAAGCCCAAGCGCCTCGAGCTGCTCCGCGATGTCCACGACTGCCGGGTCCCCTGCCCGGCCCCCCGGAATCCTGGTGTCAGTTCCCAGGTGGATCTTCCCGCGGAGGAAGGTCCCGGCGGTGAGCACGACGGCGTCGGCGGGGAAGGAACGTCCGTCGGTTGTGATCACCCCGGAAACTCGGTCGCCTTGAAGCGCCAAACCTCTTACGGTGCCTTGAGTTATGCAGATATTGCCGCGCGCTTCGAGGAGGAAACGGACAGCCCTGCGGTATATCGTGCGATCGCACTGCGCCCTCGGCGCCCAGACCGCCGGCCCCTTGGACCGGTTGAGCATGCGGAACTGGATCGTGGCCCGGTCCGCCGCACGCCCCATCACGCCGCCCAGTGCATCCACCTCCCGCACGACGGTGCCTTTCGCGATGCCGCCGATCGCTGGATTGCAGGACATCTGGCCGATGGTGTCCAGGCTCGACGTAATGAGCCACACGCGCGCGCCCAGACGCGCGGCGGCCATGGCCGCCTCCGCGCCCGCGTGCCCACCACCGATGACGATGACCGACGGGGAGGACGTCACCCGGGAAACCTAGCAGTAGGAGTCCTCCATCCGCCACTGATAGTGGCATAGCGGCATGACGGCATCACGGCATCCCGGCATCACGGCATGACGGCATGACGGCATGACGGCATGAACCCAGCAATAGCATGCCGTGATGCCGTTGTGCCGTTGTGCCGTTATGCCGTCCTTGTCTCTGGCATCTTGCGAAGGAACCCGTACAGCGTCTTGCTGGCCTCGGTGGCGACCGATGCAACGCGTTGGTAGGTCGTGGCGTCGATGTAACCGAGATCGCGTCCGATTTCCAGGATGGTCTCCACTTCAGCCAACGCCGCGCGGGCGTGGTCGAGCGCGGGCCGGCAGAAGCGGGTGCCCTTCCGCGCGATGCCGTCCGCGATGCTGATGGGCACGCGGTACGACGACCGTCGCAACTCATCCGCCAGGGCCTCCTGCTCGTACGGCGGAAAGCCCCGGGCGAGCTTGGCGCACTCCACCGCCAGCCGTTGCGCGTGTTTCCAGGCGTTCAGATTGCGATAGGGTGGCATGGCGGGTGACAACATACCGGTGCGGTAGCCTTCGGCTGCCACCGTTTTCACTGCGGCGAGGATCTTCTTTACGCGGTCCTCACGCGGCGACGCGAACCCATCGGACCAGCTCTTTGAGCCCGGGCCGCTTGCCGTACATCAGAATCCCGACCCGATAGATCCGCCCGGCGATCCAGGTGATGACGAACAGCGTGGCCACCAGAATCCCCACGGACAGCGCGACCTCGCTCAGTGGCACCTGCCCAGCCGCCCACCGCACCGGCATGGCGATCGGAGCGCAGAACGGAATGAGCGACAGCGCCACCGCCATGGAGCTGCCCGGATCGTTGAGAATCCCGATCATGAGCACCGACGGCACCACCAGCAGCATCACCACCACGTTGGCCGCCTGCCGCGCCTCGGCCTCGCTGCCCGTCATCGCCCCGACCGCGGCGAACATGGCGGCGTACAGGAAGTACCCCAGCAGGAAGAACAGCAGGAACACCACCATCGTCGCGATGGGGATGGAGGGGAGCGAGATCTCCGCCCCCGGCGGGAGCTGCACGCCGGCCAACCGCAGGACCTCGACGCGCCGGTCAATCAGCAGCGTGGCCGCAATGCCCCAAATGAGAAACTGAAAGAGCCCCACACCCCCCACGCCGATGATCTTCCCGGACATGAGCTCGAATGGCCTCAGGCTCGAGACCAGCACCTCGACGATGCGCGACGTCTTCTCCTCGACCACCGAGCCCATCACGTTGATCCCGTACAGCAGGATCCCCATGTAGAGCAACATCCACATGGCATACGCCAGAATGAAGGAGCCCTGGGCAGACTCCCCGGTGGTCTTGCTGCCCGAAATCTTGGCGGTCTTGAAGTCGAGCCTGATCCTCGCTTCGCGCACCAGGTTGGCGTCCACACCGGAACGGCCCAAACGCTCCGCGAAGAGCGCGTCTTCCACCAGCGATTCCAGCACCTGCATGTCCCTGGGCGAGGCGACGTTCGACCCACGGTATTCGACTTTCCCCTCGTCCACCGACGCGTCGGACACGATCAAGAACCCGTCCAGGACCCGGAGGCCCACGAGCTGCGACAGGGAGTCCGCCGCCAGGCCGAACCGGGCGGGCTCGGACGCGACCCGCTCGGCCTTGATCGCCTGAGACCGTTCCAGCTCCGCGGTCAGCCGCTGCCCGAAGTCGCCGGTCGTGAGATCCACCACCGCTACCACCCGCTCCCGGGCGCCGCGCCGCGCCATCAGGATCGGGACCACGACAAACGCGACCATCAACAGCGGACCCATGACCGTGGACACGATGAACCACTTGCTGCGGACCCGCTCCACGAATTCGCGGCGAATCACCACCAGCGTCTTACGCATGGACACCGTCCCCGGCCGTGGCGGTGGCCGCCTCGGGCCCCACGCGGTCAATGAAGATCTTGGTAAGCGACGGCTCGGCGATCTCGAAACGCGTCAGCCGGGCCCCGGTGGCGAGCAACCCCTCCAGCAATCGCTGTGGGTCTGCTCCTTCCACCAGCTCGACCTCGGCGTACTGGCCGTAATTGTCCGCCTTCGCCACCAGCGAGCGATCCCCCAGCAGGGCGTCGTGTCGGTTCAGCCCGCCTTCGGCCGCGATCACCACGTGCCGGCCGCCGTGGGTCCGTTTCACCTCCGACAGCGGGCCGTCCAGCACCTTCTCGCCGCGGGCGATGATGCAAATGGCATCACACAGCTTCTCCGCGTGCTCCATGATGTGGGTCGAGAACAGCACCGTGGTCCCGTTCCGGGCCAACTGCATCACGGTGTCCTTCATGATCTGGCTGTTCACCGGGTCCAAGCCGGCGAACGGCTCGTCCAGCACCAGCAGGTCCGGCTGATGGAGGACGGTCGAGATGAACTGGACCTTCTGCTGCATCCCCTTGGACAGGTCGTCCACCTTGCGAAGCGCCCACGCCCCCAGGCCCAGACGTTCCAGCCAGGCCAGTGCCTCCCGTTTGGCGGAGGGCCGATCCATCCCCTTGGTTTCGGCCAGGAAGACCAGCAGATCCAGCACTTTCATCTTTCGGTAGAGGCCCCGCTCTTCCGGCAGGTACCCGATCCGCCGGCTGAGATCGCGGCCCGTGCTCACCGCGCCGAACAACCGGACCTTCCCTTCATCCGGCACGATGATGTTCATGATCATGCGGATGGTGGTGGTCTTGCCCGCCCCATTGGGCCCGAGCAGGCCGTACACCGCTCCGGGCGCCACCGCGAGTGAGAGGCTCCGGACCGCGGTGTGACCCGCGTATCGCTTGGTGATGGACTCCAGGACCACGGGGTCAGACATGTGCCGGTCTTCTCAGTGCCAGCGGGTGGGTCAACGTTACCGGGAGTACGACGAGACCGCCACGCGGCGGGTTTCTACTGCGCGTCGCGCTCCAGAGCGCCGACCAGCGCTTTCCAGGGAAGGAGGGCACAGGTGATCCTGGCGGGAAAACGCGCCACCGGCAGCAGTCCCTCGAGGTCTCCCAACGAGACCGCGTCGCGCGGCCGGTCGCCCCGCAGGCGCGCCGCAAAGGCGTCGGCCAGGGCCACCACCGCCGCCGACGAATGCCCGCGCACCGCCTGCGTCATCATGGAGGCGGACGCCTGGCTGACCGAGCAGGCATGTCCGTCGAAGGCCACGTCGGCGATGCGCCCGTCGGACACCAGGCACTCGACCGACACCTCGTCGCCGCACAACGGGTTGCGCTCGGCGGCGTGATGCGTGGGCGCGGCCAGGCGGCCGCGGTTGGCGGGACGGCGGTAGTGCTCCAGGATCAGCTGCTGGTACAGCATCGGCTCGTGCGGCGCGCCGGCCACGGTTCCGTCACTCCGTGCTGACGGCCTGGGGCTGGTTCTGGAGCGCCGCGCGCAGCGTGTGCCAGGCGAGGTTGGCGCACTTCACGCGCGCCGGAAACGCTCGGACTCCGGTAAACGCGGCGAGTTTGCCGAGCGCCCTGGCGTTGCCGGCGGCGTCCGGCGCGCTGGTCACCATGCCGTGAAACGCCGTGAACAGGCTCAGGGCGTCCGCCGGCGACTTGCCCTGCACCGCCGCCGTCATCAACGAGGCCGACGCCTGTGAGATGGCGCACCCGGATCCCTCGAAGCGGATCTCCTCGATGACGTCGTTCGCGACCTTGAGATAGAGCTTGATCTTGTCGCCGCAAAGCGGGTTGTCGCCCGCGGCAACCCGATTGGCGCCGTCGAGCGGGCCGAAATTCCTGGGGCTTCGATTGTGGTCGATGATGAGCTGCTGGTACAGCTCGCCGAGGCCGCTCATGCGGCGAAGACCTGGCGTACCCGGCCCAGGGCCTCCACCAGGACGTCCACGTCGTCCCGGCCGTTATAGATGGCGAACGAGGCACGGGCGGTGGCCGGCACGCCGAAGAAGTCCATGACCGGTTGGGTACAGTGATGTCCGGTGCGCACCGCCACGCCATCCTGATCCAGAATGGTGCCCACATCATGCGCGTGCACGCCGTCCACCACGAATGACACCACGGCGGCCTTGTGGGCGGCGGTTCCGATAAGCCGCACTCCGGGGACCGTCGCTACGGCATCCGAGGCGTACGCCAAGAGGTCCGCTTCGTGGGCCGCGACCTGGCTCCAGTCGAGCGCGCTCAGATAGTCGACGGCCGCGCCTAATCCGATCACCCCGGCGATGTTGGGCGTCCCGGCCTCGAACTTCGCGGGAATGGGGGCGTAGGTGGTTTCCTCGAACGTCACCGAGCGGATCATGTCGCCGCCGCCCTGGTACGGCGGCATCCCCTCCAACAGCGCGGCCCGGCCGTACAACACGCCGACACCGGTGGGGCCGTAGGCCTTATGCCCGGAGAATGCGTAGAAGTCACAGTCCAGCTCCCGCACATCCACCCGCAGGTGTGGCACCGCCTGCGCGCCATCCAGCAGCACCGGAATCCCACGCTCGTGCGCCAGGCGAACCATCTCCTGCACCGGGTTGATGGTTCCCAGCGAATTGGAGATGTGGGCCAGCGACACGAACCGGGTGCACGGCGTGAGCAGTTCAGCGTACCGGTCGAGCAACAACTCGCCGGCGTGGTTCATGGGGACCACGCGCAGTCGGGCACCTTTTTCATGGCAGACGATCTGCCATGGGACGATGTTGGAGTGGTGCTCCATGGCCGTGATCACGACCTCGTCGCCGGGCGCCAGCCGCGGCCGGACGAAGCTATGCGCCACGAGGTTGATCGCCTCGGTGGTCCCACGTACGAAGACCACCTCCCGCGCGTCGGCCGCGCCCAGAAACCGCTGCACCTTGACGCGGGTGTGCTCGTAGGCGGCCGTGGCCTCCTCGCTCAGCGCGTACACCGCCCGGTGGATGTTGGCATTGTACTCGGTGTAGAACCGGGTGAGGGCCTCGAGCACGGCGCGCGGTTTTTGGGCGGTCGCGGCGTTGTCGAGGTACACCAATCGCTTGCCGTTCACGGCCCGCGACAGCACCGGGAAGTCCCGGCGCACACGCTTCAGGTCCCACCCGGTACGCCCCCCGGCGGCCGCGCGGCGCCCCAGGCTGCGAACCGTGCTCATGCGGCCAGGCGGGCCCGCACCAGGCGGTCCAGCCGCTCCCGGATGTCCGGCGGGTCAATCCGCGAGACCACATCCGCCGCGAAGCCGTAGGTCAGGAGCTGCGCCGCGGCTTCCGCCCCCACGCCCCGGGTCTTGAGGTAGAACAGGGCGTTCGGGTCCAGCGGGCCGATGGTGGCGCCGTGGGTGCACTTCACGTCGTCGGCGTAGATCTCGAGCTGCGGCTGGCTGTCGGCCCGGGCCGTCTCCGACAGCAGGACGTTGTTGTTGGTCTGCTTGGAGTCGGTCTGCTGGGCCCCCGGCCGGACGATGATGCGCCCGTTGAACACGCCGCGCGCGTGATCGGCGAGGATGCCGTTGAACAGCTCGTGGCTTTCGCAATGCGGTTGCGCGTGGTCAATCGTGGTGTGGTAATCCACGTGCTGCCCGCCCGCCAGCACCGACAGCCCGTTGAGCAGCAGCTCGGCGCCGGCTCCATTCAGCACGGAGGTGAGATCGTGTCGCGACAGCCCCGCCCCGAACGCCAGGGAACAGGAGGAGAAACGGCTGTCCTTGCCCTGGTACGACTGCGAGGTCGCCATGTGAAAGGCGTTGGTCGACTCGCGTTGGATCCGGACGTGGCGGGCGGCCGCGCCTTCCTCCAGGACGAACTCGGTGACCGCGTTGCTCAGATACTGCGCGTCGCCCAGGCCGGCATACGTTTCCACCACCGTGGCCTGCGCCTCCCGGTCCACGACCACCAGGGTCCTGGGATGCACGACGTGGCCGCCCGCGGCGCCGGACGCCAGGAACACCAGGTGAATGGGCTGCTCCACCGAGACGCCGCGGCCGACGTGGACGAACGCGCCGTCCCGCAGAAACGCCGTGCTCAGCGCCGTGAACGGGTTGCGCTCGATGCCGGCGTATTTGCCGAGGTGGCCGGCTAGCACGTCGCCGTCACGACGCAACGCGTCGCTGAGGCTCCCGACCGTCACCCCGGACGGCAACCCCTTGGTGATCGACAGTTCCGGCCGGAACGCGCCGTCCACGAACACGAGGCGCGTGCCGGTGGCGCCGCCCAGGATGTTCTCAACCCCGTCGGCCGAAACCTTGGGCTTCCGAGACGCCGGCAGCGTAAACGGCGTCTGGGTCACCGGCGCGACGTCCGTGAAGCGCCATTCTTCCAGCCGCGTGGTGGGAAATCCGACCGCCGCGAACCGCTCAATGGCCGCCTGCCGCAGCTCTTCGAGCCAGGCGGGTGCCGCGCCGGCCCCATTGCCCGCGAAGCGCCGGAACTCGGCCAGATAGCGCTCCTTCGGGTCCACCGGCGGCGTCATGCGACGGCCCCCTCGGGCTTGATCCAGTCGTAGCCCTTCTCTTCCAGCTCCAGGGCCAGGCCCTTGCCACCGGACCGCGCGATGCGGCCGTCCACCAGCACGTGGACGAAATCCGGCACGATGTGATTCAGCAGGCGCTGGTAGTGTGTGACCACCACCGTGGCGTTCGCGGGCGACCGGAGACGGTTCACCGCCTCCGCCACCGTCTTCAGGGCGTCGATGTCCAGCCCGGAATCGGTTTCGTCCAGGATCGCCAGCCTGGGCTCCAGCACCGCCATCTGGAGGATCTCGTTTCGCTTCTTCTCGCCGCCAGAGAAACCCTCATTGACCGGCCGATTGACGAACGTGTCGTCCCAGCCGATGGCCTGGAGCTTCTCCTCCAGCACCTGGATGAAGTCCATGGGATCCAGCTCGGCCTCACCCCGCGCCGTGCGGACCGCGTTCAGCGCCGCGCGCAGGAAGTACGCGTTGGTCACCCCCCGGATGGCGACCGGATACTGGAAGGCCAGGAACACGCCGGCCTGGGCCCGCTCCTCGGGGTCCATCGCCAGCAGGTCCCGCCCCTCATAGCGCACCCAGCCCTGCGTGACCGCGTACGCCGGGTGCCCGGCCAGGACCTGCGCCAGGGTGCTCTTACCGGAGCCGTTAGGCCCCATGACGGCGTGGACTTCGCCGGCGTGCACCACCAGATCCACGCCTTTGAGGATCTCGTGCCCGTCGGCGGAGGCGTGGAGGTTCCTTATCTCTAGCATTGCCCGTCTTTCTCTGTCGAACGGCATGACGGCATAACGGCAAAACGGCATAACGGCACGGCGGCATGAGAACATGCCGTTCTGCCGTCCATGCCGTTATGCCCTCGCTTAACCAACGCTGCCCTCCAACGAAATGCTCAGCAGATTCTGCGCCTCCACCGCGAACTCCATGGGCAGCTCGCGGAACACTTCCTTGCAGAAGCCGTTCACGATCATGGAGACGGCGTCTTCGGCTTTCAGCCCGCGTTGCCGCAGGTAGAAGATTTGGTCCTCGCCGATCTTGGACGTGGACGCCTCGTGCTCCATGATGGCCGAGCTGTTGCGCACGTCGATGTACGGGAAAGTGTGCGCGCCGCACCGGTCCCCGATCAGCATGGAGTCGCACTGCGAGTAATTCCTGGCGCCCTCAGCCCCCTTCATGATCTTTACCAGGCCGCGGTAGGTGTTCTGCCCCCGGCCCGCGGAAATGCCCTTGGAGACGATGGTGCTCTTGGTGTGCTTGCCCAGGTGGATCATCTTGGTGCCCGTGTCCGCCTGCTGCCGGTTGTTGGTCACGGCCACCGAGTAGAACTCACCGATCGAGTGGTCACCCTGCAGGATGCACCCGGGGTACTTCCACGTGATGGCGGAGCCGGTTTCCACCTGGGTCCAGGAGATCTTGGAGTGCTTCCCGGCGCACTTCCCGCGCTTGGTGACGAAGTTGTAGATGCCGCCTTTGCCGTTTTCGTCCCCCGGATACCAGTTCTGAATGGTGGAGTACTTGATCTGCGCCTCGTCCAGGGCCACCAGCTCGACTACCGCCGCATGCAGCTGGTTCTCGTCGCGCGAGGGGGCGGAACAGCCCTCGAGGTAGTTCACGGAGCTTCCCGCTTCCGCCACGATCAGCGTGCGCTCGAACTGCCCGGTCGCCTGGGCGTTGATGCGGAAGTAGGTGGACAACTCCAGCGGACACCGGACGCCTTTGGGGATGTAGGCGAACGAACCGTCGGTGAACACCGCGGAGTTCAGCGCGGCGAAAAAGTTGTCGTTGTAGGGCACCACCGAGCCCAGCCACTTCCGCACCAGGTCCGGGTGCTCCCGAATCGCCTCCGAAATGGGCAGGAAGATCACGCCCGACTTGGCCAGTGTCTCCTTGAACGTGGTCGCCACAGACACGCTGTCGAACACGGCGTCCACCGCCACCCCGGCGAAGCGCTTCTGCTCCGAAATGGGAATGCCGAGCTTCTCGAACGTCTCGAGGAGCTTGGGGTCCACCTCGTCCAGGTCCTTCAGCAGCTTGGGCCGCTTGGGGGCGGCGTAGTAATGAATGGCCTGATAGTCGATGGGTGCGTACTGCACGTTGGCCCACTTGGGCTCCACCATCTTGAGCCAATGGCGGTACGCCTTGAGACGCCACGCGAGCATCCATTCCGGCTCGCCCTTCTTCTCGGAAATCAGCCGGATGATGTCCTCGCTCAGGCCGGCGGGTGCCAGGTCCGACTCGACGTCGGTGACGAAGCCGTACTTGTACGGCTGGAGGACTTGTGCCTCGATCCCGGTCATGCCTGCTCCTGTGGGGCCATGGCCTGGCGCGCATCGGCCAGCTGCACCAGGCCGACGGAGTATTCACAGGCATTGCAGCCCGCAACGATATGACTCTTACGCTCGACCTCCCGCCCCAGGACCTGCTTCAGGAACTCCAGCTCCTCGTGGCAGACCTCGGGAAACCGCGAGGCCACGGCATGCATGGCGCAGTTGTGCTCCGCGATGCGGACACCGGCCCCGTCCGTGGTCCACTCCGCCATGAAGCCCTGGCGGGAGAGCAGCTCCGCCACCGCCGCCAATCGCTCCTCCAGGCTGGCCTCGCTCAACCGGGCCTTCAACTTCTCCGCCTCCTCGCCGAAGACGCCGGCGAAGAACCGGCTCACGGCCTGACGACCACCGTGCCGCTCCAGGAACTCGAGCGCCGCCGTGAGTGCTTCCTCGTACCGCTTGGGGAACAGCGCCTCGCCGTCCGGCGTCAGGCGGTAGGCGAAGGTCGGGGCACCCTGGCCGCGTTGTTCGCGCCGGTACACTACCAGCTGCTCCAGCTCCAGTTCCTTGAGGTGTCGGCGCACCGCGGTGGGCGAGACGCCGTGACGGTCAGCGAGCTCCTTGACCGTGAGCGGCTGGTGCCGCTTCAGCTCGAGCAGAACCTGCCCGCGGAGGCCTTTGTGGGCGGCAAGCCCGGGGGGTAACGTCTCCATATTGGGGTGAATTTAGCCCGCGGGAGGACGTTTGGCAAACTAAAAGAACAGTTTTGTTTCTTAATTCCGAAGGTGGGCCCATATAAGCCCTTATGGGTTTCCCGGCGGGCCAGAACGTCGCACCAGCTCCTCGTAGGCGTCCGGCGTGTCTATGTCTTCCAGCACCGCAGAATCGTCCACCGGTACCTCGGCGACGCGGCCAGGATCTGACCGTGTAACCGCCCTGGCCCCAACGTCTTGTGGAGCGTCCAACAGCTCCTGAAACACAGTTCGTCCGAATAGCACCGGGTGACCGCGTCGACCCCTACTCAGCGGGACGGCGATAGCCGCGTGCCTTCCCCGAAACTCCTGGATTAGGCGTTCGACCGTCCCGACCAAGACGTGCGGCTGATCCACGGGCCAGATGAGCGCGGCGTCAACCGGACGGTTGATAATTGCTGATATGCCATGCTTGATAGACGCGATCTGTCCGGTTTCTGGGTGCTCGTTGCGCATCACGATGGCCGCACGTAAGTCAACTGTGGCCAATATCTTGGGAGCGTCCGGGCCGAGCACGACGACGGCCGGATCCAG
>DATECF010000250.1:0-2083 GCA_035287045.1 Gemmatimonadales bacterium
CCGTCCGCGATCTCGATGAGCTGGTGGGCGACGACGTCAGGGTTCACGGGGTTGTAGAAGAGCTCCGGGACCGGCGGGATGATCTGCCCCACGCCCATGGTCCCATCGCGCACCGTGTTGCCGAAGGTGCTGTTCGCCTGCGCCTGCCAGGCGGAGGGCGCCCAGGTGCTGCCGAAGCCCGGCTGATAGTCGTGGTCGAAATTGAGCTGACGATACGTGCCGCCCGAGTCCTTGATCTGGGGGTTGTTGCCCCACGGGATCGAGTTGTCGCGCTTGATGCGGCGGAAGATGCCGCCTGCCGACGTGATGGTCGAATCGAAGGACAGCGCCGCGCCCGCGCCCATGTACGTGTTGCTGTTCGAGTGCACGCGGCCGTTGAAGGTCATATTGACGCCGGGAGCGATCTCGAGGTCCACGCCTGCGCCGTAGAAGACGCCGAACTGGAAGAGCGGCACCTGGACGTACCGGATGATCTGGCTCAGGCGGGACCTGGTGCCGTTCTGGCCCTGGACCTGCGAGGTGATGAGGTAGTCCGTCACCTGGCCGCTGAAGCCCGCGTACGGGCCCGTGGTAAAGGTCGTGGGGTAGGAATACGGCGGGTTCGGCACCACGCGGGTGACCAAGAACGTCGTGAAGGAGAGCTTGGGGTCGGGCAGGGTCGGCGCGGTGATGCCGGCCAGCTGCCCGCTCGTCGGTGTCGAGGTGCCGGCGAGGATCTCTCGCAGCGCGACGACGGCCGACTCGACCCCGGCCTCGGCCCCGTAGAAGGCGGCGCTGTACTGCTTCCAGCTGCCCGAGATGGTCAGCTCGGTTGTGCCCATGGCGACGAGCGTGAAGCCCAGGACCGAGAAGAGCAGCATGGCGATCATGGCCAGGGGCAGCACCGAGCCGCGCTCGGAGCGGCGCTCTTGGCGGAGACGCGGGAGAGATGTCATGGGTGTCCTCCCCGCCCTCAAAGATTCCGCGGGCGGACCGACGAGGTCAGGCTGAAGGTGCGCTGCTCCTGGGTGCCGGCCGACTGCGCGGTCATCGTCACGACGATGCGCCGGATATTGCCCAAGTTGCCGGGAAGACTTACGGCCGGAATGACGACGTCGTTGGCATCGAAGTACGTCAGCGCGGACGCCGTCACTCCCGTGGCGAGCGGCTGGAGCCCCGCGCCCATCCCGGCGTCCTTGAAGATCGTGCTGACGTTGTCCCAGACGAAGCGGATGAGCTTGGGCCGGCCCACCTGGACGCCTTGCGAATAGGCCACCGGCACCCCGGGCGCGCCGATGGTGATCACGGTGCCGGAGGAGGACCCCACGGTGACGGTCGAGAACTGGTCGGTGTTGATGAGATAGATTGTGTCGCCCGCCGTGAAGCCCGAGGCATTGGCGACGTTGAGTGTCGTGTCGTTGACGTTGGCGTTCGCCGTGAGCGTCGTTGACGCGGCGGTGAGATCGGCCCAGAAGCTGATGCTGGTGGGCGTCGCAGCCGTAATCTTGATGGCGGCGGGCGGGAAGCCCGCCCCGGCCAGCCTGAGGTCCTCCTCCATGATCATGCCGGCCCGCGCGGCCTGCTGCGCCTGGGCGCGGCTGTCGCCGTCCTGGCTGACCTGGCTGCCCGTGGCGAGGACGCCGCCGACCGCGGCCAGGACCGTGCCGAGCACGCCGCAGGAGACGAGGAGCTCGGTCAGGCTGAAGCCGTGCCGGTCGCCAAGGACGCGGAGGTGCGCGCTCATGGACCCGCGGAGCGCAATCATGGACCCGCGGAGCGCAATCATGGACCCGCGGAGCGCAATCATGGAATGCTCACCTGGCCCGAGGGCTGCACCGTCACGGTGAGCGAGTTGCTGCCGCCGTGGTAGACGGTGACGGTGCCGGACGTGCTGGCGGTGCCGAACGCCGTGAAGACGGGAGCCGGCCCGCTGACGGTGACATCGTTGGAGAGGGCGATCACACCCGAGGCGTTCGTGTCGGGGCCGACCCACGGCACGCCGGCGCAGGTGCCCTGGAGGAGCTGGAATCCGCCGGCCGCGGCCTGGACGCAGATGTTCTGGCGCGTGGTGATGGCGACCATTCGTGCCTGGCCGAGGATTGCG
>DATECF010000251.1:0-10319 GCA_035287045.1 Gemmatimonadales bacterium
AGCGCGCCCACCCAGAACATGGCGGTATCGGCCGCGTGGTTCATCGTCCCAAGAACCGTTTCAGGTTCTTCAGGTAGTAGCTCAGCGCCAGGGTGCCGACCCCGAAGGTGATGCCCAGCACCAGCGGCACCGTGCCCCCGCCGGCGCGGAAGGCGAGCAGCGCCCACACGGAAAAGCCCGCGCAGAAAAGAATGGCCGTGCTGATCAGAAACCGATGAAACGCGATCATGTGACTACCACCGGAACTCGGTGATCACCGCCAGCACCAGGATGAACGCCAGCGGAATGGGCGCCACCGCGAGGATGCGCAGCCGGTTGGACTCGAACTTGAGGTGCATGAAGTACATCCCCACCAGGGCCGCCTTCCAGACCGCCAGAAACACCAGGGCCAGGAGCAGCAGGTTCTTGGGGATATGCGAGAGAAACGCCACCGCCACCTCCACGATCGTCAGGACGAAGAGATACACCCAGATGAGGAGGTAGTTGGGGTGCTGCTTTCGGTGCGCAAAGTCGTCCATGGGCGCCCTCACACCAGGTAGACGATGGTAAACAGGATGATCCACACCAGATCCACGAAGTGCCAGTATAGTCCGATCACTTCCACGCCGCGGTAGTCGCTGGAGCTGTACCCGCCCCGAAGCGCCTTGAGGTACACCCAGATCATGGAGACCACGCCGCAGGTGACATGGAAGCCGTGGAAGCCGGTCATGATGTAGAACGAGGAGCCATAAATGCCGGCCGTGGCCTCGGGCACCGCGCCCGCCGCCACCTTCTCCGCCAGCTCGCTGCCCTCGCGGATGCCGCTGGGCAGGAAGCCGTCCTGTATCAGGTGCGTGTACTCATACCCCTGAACGCCCACGAATGACGCGCCGGCGATGATGGTGAGCAGCAGCCACATCTTGAACTTGGCCTGGTCGCCGTCCACTACCGCCGCGTAGGCCTTCACCATCGACACCGACGAGCAGATCAGCAGGAACGTGTTGAACGCGGTCACCGGGACGTTGAGCACCACCCCAGGGGCGGCCCACGGTCCCTGTGCGCCGAAGCGCAGGATGATGTACGAGCCGATCAGGGCGGTGAAGAACATCACTTCCGAGCCGAGGAAGATCCACATCCCCAGCTTCTCGTTATAGACGCCGGCGCCCTGCTCCGCGGCGGCCGGGGGTTCCATCACTGCGACGTGTGCCATGGTGGTCATCCCCTCAGTCGCCGGCCGGCTTGGGCGCCGGTACGCGGTCGGTTGGCAGCCGCTGGTCCTGCGGCAAATAGTCCTCGGTGGCCTCGGGCGAGCTGTATTCGTACGGGCCCCGGTACACCGTGGGCGTCACGGCGAAGTTGCCGTGGGGGGGCGGCGACGGCACCGTCCACTCCAGCGCGTTGTCCCGCCACGGATTGGTTTCGGCCTTGGCCCCGGTGAACCAGCTCACGATGAAGTTGAGCGCGAAGATCGCCTGCGCGGCGAACAGCAGGAAGGCGGCGATGGAGATAAACTGGTTGAGCGGCTGGAGCGGCTGCAGGAACTGGTACTGCGTGGGGTCGTAGATGCGCCGCATGTGCCCCTGAAGCCCAAGCTGATGCATGGGGAAGAACGTCAGGTTGTAGAACACGAACGTCAGCCAGAAGTGCACCTTGCCCCAGAAGGCGTTCATCATCCGGCCGAACATCTTGGGATACCAGTACGTGATGGCTGCGAACAGCGCGAACAAGCTGCCGCCGAACAGCACGTAATGAATGTGGGCCACGATGAAGTAGGTGTCGTGGATGTAGATGTCCACCGGGGTCGAGGCCATGAACACGCCGGAGAGGCCGCCGATCACGAACATCGCCACGAAGGCCACGGCGTGGAGCATGGGCACGTGGAAGTGGAGGCTGCCCCGCCACATGGTGCCCATCCAGTTGAACGTCTTGATGGCCGAGGGCACGGCGATGAGCAGGGTGGAGATCATGAACGTCTGGCCCAGCGTGGGGTTCATGCCGCTCTGGAACATGTGGTGGCCCCACACGATCCATCCCAGGAACCCGATGCCCATGATGGCGAACACCATGGACTCGTAGCCGAAGATCGGCTTGCGTGAGCCGTTGGCGATGATGTCCGACACGAAACCCATGGCCGGCAGGATCAGGATGTACACCTCGGGGTGGCCGAAGAACCAGAACAGGTGTTGCCACAGCAACGCCTGGCCTCCGGTAGCCGGCTTGAAGAAATGCGTGCCGATGGTCTGGTCGAACAACAACATGATCACGCCGCCCGCGAGGATGGGGATCGCGAGCAGGACCAGGATGGCGGTGATGAACAACGCCCAGATGCTGAGCGGCAGCCGGAACCAGGTCATGCCCGGCGCGCGCATGTTGATGACGGTGGTGATGTAGTTCACCGCGCCCAGCATGGACGACAGCCCCAGCACGATCAGGCTCACGCACCACAGCTGCTGCCCCAGGCTCACGCCGGAATACTCCGGCGCCTCGCTCAACGGAGCGTACGAGGTCCAGCCCGCGCCGGCGTGGCCGCCTTCTGCCCAGAAGCCGGCCAGCATGATGAGCCCCGCGGGCACCGCCACCCAGAAGGACATCATGTTGAGCCGCGGGAACGCCATGTCCGGCGCCCCGATCTTGAGCGGGATGAGGAAGTTGCCGAACACGCCCACCAGCAGCGGCATGATGGCGAAGAACACCATGAACGTGCCGTGCATGGTGACCAGCGAGATGTAGAACTCGGGCAGGAGAATCCCGCCGGGCGCCATGGTCTCGGGCAGGATGGTCCCGCCGGGCATGGCCTGCCCCGGGAACCCCAATTGCCAGCGCATCATCATGGCCAGCGTCCCGCCTAGCCCCAAGAAGATCAGGCTCATGATGAGGAACTGGATGCCGATCATCTTGTGATCAGTCGAGAAAATGTACTTTCTCAGGAACGACCGATCGTCCACGTGGCCCGCGTGACCCACCTGCCCTACCGTTGCCGCAGTCGTCGCCATGTCATCCCCTCTAGCGGAGCGCTACGTTCTGGCCCTGTTCCGCGAGCCACTGGTCATAGCTGTCCTGGGTATGCACCGTCACCTGGGCGCGCATGCGATAATGCCCCAGGCCGCACAGCTCGGCGCACGCCAGCTCATACGTCCCCACCTCGGTGGGCTGGAACCACACCCGGATCCCCATGCCCGGCACCGCGTCCTGCTTGATGCGCCAGGCCGGCACGAAGAATGAGTGAATCACGTCTTCCGCGGTGAGCGTCGCCACCGTGGGACGGTTGACCACCACGTGCAGCTGGTTCCGGAGATCGAAGTCGTCGGCACTGCCCAACTGACCGTCCGGACCGGGATAGGTGACGTGCCACTCGAACTGCTGCCCGTGGATCGCCACCGGCATGGCGTCACCCGGCACCGAGTCCCGTCCCTTGATCTGGTTCCACACCGGACCGCTCATCAGGCCCAGCACCACGACGGTCACTGCCGTCACGGAGGTCCAGGTGATCTCCGCTTTGGTGCTGCCGTGGATGTACTCGGCCTTACGCCCGGGTCGAGCCCGGTATTTGATCAGGAACCAGACCAGCCCCACCTCGACCACCACGAACGCGATCCCGGTGATGACCAGGATCACGTAGTAGAGAAAATCGATGCGGCCCGCGAAGGTGGAAGCGCCGTCCGGGAGCAGCCACGACCAGGGCATGACGTCAGCTCCCCGCTTTGAAGGAGAAGTTGGCCGGCGTGCTGCCAGTGGCCGGCACCGTGACGCTCATCGTCTGGACGCCAAGCTTCTCGTGCCACGCTTCCACCTCGTACGTGCCGGCGGGCAGACCCCTGATGGTGAAGGCGCCGTCCGCGCCCGTCACGGCGAAGAACGGATGGGTGAACACGTTGAGGTTGGCGTGCATCCAGCCGTGCACGTTGCAGGCGATGGGAATGGCGATCTCCTGCGCCGTGAAGGTCCGCGTGGTCTTCATCCCCCTGGTGGGCTGGCTGATATTGAAGCCGCGGTTCCGTTTGGCCACGACCTTGATGTTGTGCAGCACCGGATCGCTGTTGCGGATCTCCAGCGGCTGCCCCGCCATCACGGCCAGGGTCCGCGGGTGATAGAGGCAGCCCTCCTGATCCACCACCACGGGAGCCGTGGACGCCGGGAATTTCTGGCCGGCCGGCAGACCGCTCTTCACGTACACCAGGACGTCCTTGAGATTGCCGCCGGTCACGGTCACGACCGGGTCGGCCGTGTACTTGCCCTTGCAGGCGTCTTCTTCGCTCATGTCCACCTTGGGATTGGCGGGCGGGGTCCCGGTGAACTTCACCGTGCCGGTTACCGCGGCGCCCTGGACGGCGGGACCTGCCGCACCAAGCACGCCCGCAGCTGCGATGATCGCAGACAGTATTCCGAGTTTCATGGTTCCTCCGTGTGAGACTGCGTGAGGGTGAGGGGTACCCCTCACCCCTTACCCCTTACGCTGTTTCAGTTGCCCGCTTCTGCGCCCGTCGCACCACCGCGACGCCCAGTCCCGCGGTGATCAGCACCGCCACTATCGGCGCGATGTACACGCGAGGCGGAGCCGGTACGTCCAGATAAATCGCGTACCACGCGCTCACCGCCCCGCGCACGTCATCCTCACCATGTGAGCCATCGGCGGCGAAGAAGGCGATCGGCATCGCCCGGCCGGGTACGAAGGGAATCGCCGCCGCGCTATCAGCCGGCACCAGCGGGCGCGTGATCTGGAGCGCCCACTCGCCCCGGTCATACCGCGCCGAGTGCGCCGCGTTCCCGGACGCGGCCGGCGTGAACCGGCCGAGTCCGGTGCTGGTGCCTTCTTCCAGCTTATCGCCGTCACTCGACCAGCGCCACAGCGTCACGGGCTGGCGAGTGCTGCCTCCCAGAAAGAAGGGAAGCTCCAGATCGTCCGACCATCGCGCCGGAAACTGGAGGTGCAGCCGGTCCGCACCCTGTTCGTCCGGCAGCGGCGCATCCCCGTTGCCCATCGCGTCCCGCATCAATCCCAGCCACTCGTCCCAGGCGGGATCCGGACTCCGCGAGCGATCGTGCCAGGTGAGCCGGAGGGCCAGCGTCTGGCCGTCGTGCAGGGCCTGCACCCAGACCGCGTTCACCGCCGGGGCAAACCAGCGCGGCTTGACCACGATCTGCCCCACCAGGGGCACGTAATAACGCTCCACGCCGGACCAGGCGGTATCGTCGGGCGCGGCGGGTAAGGCGGTCACGGCGGTCGCCCGGATCACGTCGCTGGGCCGCGGTGGCTCCCGGGGCGACAGGCTCCGCACGTACTGCGCCACCCGCCAGAGCTGCTCGTCCGTGATCACGTTGGCGTCAATGACGTCGCTGAACGAGGGCATGGGCGTGCCGTCCAGGCCGGTACGCAGGCGGGTGTAGATCTGCTCCACCGTGCTCCCGCCGTTGAAGTTCCAGCTCTCGCTCAGGTCGGCGGCGCGGATGGGCTGGCCCGCGTCGTCCGTCAGGGTCGGGGCTGACTGACCTTCGCCCCGCCCCGCGTCGCCGTGGCACTTGAAGCACTCCACCTGCTCGAACACCGCCCGTCCCTCGGCGATGCCCTCGGGGCTGGAGCGCGGCGCCCGCCCCATGTCGATGGGCTGGGGTGTCGCGCCCTCCCAGAACGTCGAGAAGGTCTTGAGGTACCCGATGACGGCGTCCCGATCCGCGGCGTTGAGCCGGTCACGCCAGCCCGGCATGGCCGTGCCCGGCATTCCTTCATCAATAACGCGACGCAGATCCTCATCGGTGGCCAGCTCCCCGCTGGCCGTGGTCCGGATCTGGAAGACCGCCAGGGTGAAATCCCGCGGGCGGGGGAGCATGCGGGTGGCCGCCGACCCGTCGCCGGCGCCGGTTTCACCGTGGCATTCGGCGCACCATTTGTCGTACAACTCCTTGCCGCGCCCTCCGCCCTGCCCTTCCTGGGCGGACGGGCGGACGGGCGGACGGGCGGACAGCAGCACCGCGCCCGCGCTGAGCACCATCGCGACCGCCCGACCGCCTGACCGCCCGCCCGCCCTACTCATGGGCCTCTCCCTCACCACCGGCCCCCAACCGCCGCGGCTGCAGGCCGGTCTGCTCATAGAGGAAGATGATGACCTGCCAGATCTCCTCCTCCGTGAGGAAGTCCTCCCAGACCGGCATGGCGGAATTCCAGGGCGCGCCTTCCTTGGGCAGGCCCGGACCGCCTTTGGCGATGCGCCAGAACACGAAGCTCTCGCGCAGCTGCGCGATGGTGCTGCCGTCGAACGGGAGCGGCGTGGGATTGAAGCCGTGCGCAAAGTGCCCGCGGCCGTCGAGCAGGTCGCCGTGACACGGGAGGCAATTCTGGTAATAGACCCGCTTGCCGGCGGCGTAGTGCTCCTGGAGGTCACCCGTTTGCCGCAGGGGGTTCTCCAGCGTCGCCAGGTCCATCTGCTGGCCGCGGAACGTGATCCGTACCGGAGACGCCGGGTGGACGGACCGCAGCGCCGCCGGGGCGGACACGCTGGGCCGCACCTGCTGATACGTCATCCAGCCGACCAGCACCGGCAGCGCCACCAGCAGGCTGGTCCGCAGTCCACGCCGCTCGGGTTCCACCATCGTGCGGCGAATGGGTTCCTTGAAGCGAGTCCAGCGCTGCTCGTTGTCGCTCACGAACACCAGCACGCCCACCAGCGCGGTGAACAGGTACTGGATGACCACCGTTTTCGGCACCGGGGCGCTGATCCAGCCGATGACGAGAATGATCACATAGGCCGCCAGCAGGAGGAGGGCGGCCTGCCAGAACGGGTGCGCCAGGACCTCGCGGAGACGCCGGCTCACTTGCGCGCCGCCAGGAACTGGACGATGGCTTCCAACTGCGCCGCGGAAAGCTGGGTGCCAAAGGTCTGCGGCATCATGCCGGCGAACTGCGCGAACCCCTGGGCCGTATCGGCGTTGGGAAACAGGATGCCCCGGCGGATTCGTTCCGCCGTGAGGCGCCCGCCCATCCCATCAAAGGAGGGACCGATAGGGGGCCCAGCGCCATCAATCGCGTGGCAGCCGAGGCAGGCGTTCTGGGTCAGTAACTGGCGTGGATCCAAAGTCCCCCCGGCTACCGAGCCCGCCGCAGGCCCTCCTGCCGCCGCTGCCGCCCCTGCCGCTCCCGCCGCCGACACGGACTGCAGGTCAGAGGACGTCACCGTCACTTCCCCACCCTGTGACTGCAGAAACGCCACCACCGCCCAGATCTGGTCACCGCCGAGCTGCGTGGTCATGACCGGCATGATGTTCTGGAACCCGGACAGCACGGAGTCGCCGGGGCTCAGCAGCGACCGATGCAGGTAGTCCTTGCAGCCCTCTCCCAGAGCGGCCAGGCACCGCTCGCCGATGGGGCCGCGTCCCGCGTGATCCGTGAGCAGATTGGGCGCCCTGGTGCCGAGGCCGTGGCAGGCCGTGCAGACCTGGTTGTAGATCTGTTCGCCGGCCGCCACCAGCTCCTCGGCGCTGGCCCCGGCGCCCAGGCTCACCGCGGCCGGCACCTCCGACTGGAGCTGGGGAATGAGGTGGGCGATCATCGTGTAGAATCCGATCACGCCGACCGTCACGGCCAGAATGGCGACGTTGGTGCGCCACATGGCTCCTTACGCCTCCGCCGGCGGGTGCTTCGCCATGGCGTGCTCCGCCAGGCCGCCCAGCCAGAAGATGAACGCCACCAGCCCCAGGAAGATCAGCACGCATGCGCTGATCATGTTGGCCGCGTACCCCAGCGCCGGCGTCGCGGCATAGGGACTGGTGTCCCGCATGACCTCCCACACGTGCCAGTGTTGCCGGATCCCACTTCGCGCGAAGCCCATGAGGCCCATGAGCCAGGTGAACGTGACCGCCAGCACGAACAGGGCGTACTGGGAGCGCTCGGGCATGTGGCCCCAGCGGATCTCACCGCGCGATTCCGCGCCCCGGAGCATCATGAGGTCGATCACGGTGACGCCCACGATGCACGCCAGCACCGCCAGCACCTGATACACGCTGAAGCCGATCCGGACGATGTCTTCCACGAAGTAGCCGCGGACGCCGAAGAACAGCACCACCGTTGCGGCCAGGGCGAACATGGCGCCCTGGACCCTGGTGCCGGAGTCGGCCCAGGGCACTACGGGGTGCTTGTTGGCCCGCCGGTACAGGAGAAACGAGAGGAAGGTGGTGAGGATCATCACGTTCACCGCGGTGTTCTTGGCGCTCATGACGCCGAGCACGTCCAGCAGCGGATGGTATTGGCCGCCCATCGCCGCCTGCTCTTCGCGGGTCGCGATCATGGTGTGCGGCGTGGCCCACACGATCCAGCAAATCACCAGCACCAGCAGCATCCACTTGGTGTACGGCGCGTACCGCTCGGCGCCGGGAATCCGCTGCATGCCGAGCCAGAGGTAGTAGTTCGCCGCCAGAAACAGCACGCCGATCAACACCGCCTGGATGATCCACAGCCAGCTCATGAACCCGCCCATCATGGTGATGCCCATGGACTGGTTGTAGGCGTAGATCTCCCGGCCCAGCCAGTAGCCGGCGAACGGCAGCACGATGAACGTGGAGATCGCAATGAAATTTCCGACGTAGCCCATCCAGTCGTAGTGGGCGCGCTCTTCGTCGGTCTTGGCGGCCAGGAACCGGTAGGCCGCGTAGGCCGCCACGATCGCGCCGCCAAAGACCGCGTTGGCAATCAACCGGTGGATGTTGATGGGCATCCAGGTGGCGTTGGCCAGCGCGTTCCACAGCCGCACCTCGGAGGGCAGGGTCTCCGGGGTCACGTTCGCCGGGGGCGACATCATGTAGGTGAGCCACCCGTTCGCAATGAACATCACGGCAGTGCCCCACACGTTGAGCAGCAGCCCCAGGCCCCAATGGGTCCACTTGGCGCGCCCGGCCTTCCAGCGATCCCACCCGTAGTAGTACAGGTACAGCGTGAACGATTCGGCGAAGAAGATCCCCACGTAGACCCACATCGAGAGCCCGAAGATCTGGGCCATGTGGCCCCAGAACTTGGGGTAGAGCGTCGTGAGGAGAAACACCAGCATGGCGCCCCACAGCGCCGTGGCGCTGTAGGCGAAGACCAGGAGCCGGGTGAATTCCTTGGAGAGCTTGTCGTACTTGGCGTCCTTGCCCACGATGCCGATCAGCTCGGTGATCACCGCGAACATGGGCACGCCCAGCACGAAGGCGGCGAACATCAGGTGCACTTCGGCGGCGACCCAGACGGCCGCGCGCGCGCCGATGACCGGGAACCGCCCGTAGGCGCCGGTGGTGTCGGCGGCAGCCTGGAGCAGGGGCAGGAAATCAGTCATCGCTGGCGAAGAACGGCAGGCGCTTGGAGAAATCCATGGGCATCGAGCGGCGCACTTCGCGCATGAGCTCCGCGGTCACTTCCGTCGCGCCCTGGCGGCGGGCATAGGCCTCGAGCCGCTGCACCACCACACCCCGCACAAACGATGGAATGCGTTTCAATCGCTCGGCCGCTTCCGGCGTCCAGGGCAATTCGGGCTCGACCGCGGCGCCGTAGGTCATTGAACGGAGGGGCCGCAGGGGCTGGGCAACGGGGCCAGGCTGGTACGCGCAGGATGGATCCTCCGCGAGAACGTCTCCGTTCACCGCGAGGGCTCGCGCCCGGCAGCCACCGCACAGCTCGCGGTACTCGCACCGGCCGCACTTGCCGCCGAGTTGGCCGCTGCGAATCGCGCGGAACAGATCCGAGCCCTGCCACACGTCGGCGAACGACTGCCGGCGCAGGTCGCCGGCCGCCGCCGGCGTGTAGGGGCAGGGCGTGAGCTTCCCGTCCGGCGTAATGCGGCAGTACTGGGTGCCGCAGGGACAGCGGGTCTGGTAGTTCAGCACCGGCGAATCCGGTGTCTCCCGGTGCACGTGACGCATGAAATGGGGCGCGCATTTGGCGCGCACCATCATCCGGCCGAGGTACGTCTGGGTGTGCGTCACCAGCTCGGCGAGGACCGCCTCGTATTCGTCCGGGGACAGGTCGCTGAGCCGGGCGCCGCGGCCGGTGGCCACCAGGAAGTAGGCGTTGAAGCAGACTGCGCCCTGCTCCGCGGCCCACTGCACCAGGCTGCCAAGCTCGCCACGACTCTTCCTGGTGACCATGGTCTGGATGATGAAATCCAGCCGATGCCGGCGGAGCCGCTCGAGCGCGGCCGTGGTGGCCGCGAGCGAGCCGGCGCCATGGCGGAAGTTGTCGTGGTGCTTGGGCTCCAGAGAGTCCACGCTCACGGCGACGCCGGTGACACCGGCGTCCTTGAGCTCGGTGATCCGTTCGTCGGTCAGGAGGGTGCCGTTGGTGCCCACCACCACGGTCGCCCCGCGATCCGTGGCGAACC
>DATECF010000252.1:0-36775 GCA_035287045.1 Gemmatimonadales bacterium
GACGTGCCGGTGAGCGACGAGCGGACCATGACCCAGCGGATCGGCGACTCTGTGGCCCAGCCGAGGTTCGCGAGCCTGCTGCTCTTGTCGTTCGGCGCGCTGGCCCTGGTCCTCGGCGCGGTGGGTACGTATGGCCTGATGGCCTACACCGCCCAGCGCCGCACGCGAGAGATCGCCGTGCGCATGGCGCTCGGCGCCAGGGCGCGCGACGTGCTCGGCGCCGTGGTTGGCGAGGGGGCCCGCTTGGCGGCGGCTGGCGTGATCGTGGGGCTGGCGATGGCACTGGCGCTCACCCGGTTCTTGCGCGGGATGCTGTTCGAAGTGAGCCCGACCGACCCGCTCACGTTCGTGGTCGTGCCGCTGGTCCTGGGCGCGGTGGCCCTGCTGGCGAGCTACCTGCCCGCCCGCCGGGCCACGCGGGTAGATCCCATGATCGCGATTCGCACCGAGTGAGCCCGGCGCGGGGCCCTCACGCCGTGGCCGAGGCCCTCCCTCGTTCCCGCCGCCGCCACACCAGGTAGACGGCGCCCAGCACCGCCAACACCATCAGCGGGCCGGTCGCCAGCATGAAGGTGGTGCGTCGCGAGGTGGCCCGCGCTTCGCGCAATGACTGATCCTCGTCGCGCAGCCGCGCCAGGTGCCCCAGGACGTCGGCGTACCCGTACCACCACGCGTAGTCCGGGCTCATGTGGAACGCGCCCTTGTACGACTTGAGGTTGGAGAAGAAGAACATGTCGAAGTACTCGCGCTCGACGGCGGTGACGTTGTAGTACAAGCCCGCGGGCCAATGCTGGGCGACGGTCGTCGGCAGCTCGGTGGCGCTGAAGCGTGGGCCCGCGAGCAGGCCCGCGGCAAGCTGCCCATGCCCCGGCTGGATCAGCCCGTCGGCATAGAGCGCCGAGACCAGCTCCCTCGCCTCCACCACCAGGGCGTCGCCGGCCAGCTTATGGGCGTCCGCGGATTGCAGATAGTCCCGGGCCTTCACTTCCGAGTGACAGGTCATGCACACCTTGATCATCTCGGCCCGGGCCACCTGGTTGTCCGGGGTCAGCGTGAGGTCCTTGAGCTGGCCCCCGGCCGCCTGCACGCCCATCCCCCAGATGATCTTCCGCGTCATGTTGTGGCTGGTGGATCGGCCGCCACGATCATCCACATAGAGCATATGGCAATAGGCACAGGTCGGTGCCTCCCAGCCCGCCTGCGGCAGCGTCTGATTCCAGTTCCAGCTGTCGCCGCGGGCGGCGTAGATCGAGCCGTGCTTGGAGCTCATGTAAGCTTCGTAGTTGGGATGGTCGGGGCCCATGTGGCAGGTGTAACAGGCCTCGGGCTTCCGCGCTTCCACCAGGCTGAAGGCGTGTCGCGTGTGACAGGCGATGCAGCCGTTGCGGTACGGGAGGCTGCTGGTATCGATGTACTTCTGTTCCTGCTCACTCCAGTACTTGGCATCCGTAGCCCCCGCCTGCGCGTGGCAGGGATCGCAGCCCATTTCCATGACTTTCCGCGGCATCTGCTTGTAGTTCGGCACGCCGATGTTGCGCTCCCAGTTGGGGCCCAGATCGCCCGGACCAGGCCCGTAGCTGTGACCCCGGTCCAGCACGTGCTCCTTGTAGATCTGAGCGTGGCACTCCGCGCACTTGAGCTCCGGCACGCGGCCCTTGCTCGCCGAGATCGTCGTGTGGTTGGTTCCGTGGCAGTCCGCACAATTGAACGCACGGCGCGCGTGGACCACGCGGGCGTTCTGGGTGCCGGGGCGCCCCATCGCGCTCGCCTCGAACTGGGCCACGATGGTGGGATTGAGCCGGAGGTGGCACGGGGCGCACGACTCGGGGCGCTGTTCTCCCTGGGGCGTGTTGGTGCGCAACCGCGCCGGCGCCGGCGGCAGGCCGCGCAAGTACTCGTGGATCGCGCGCGCGTCCTCAGTGCTCACGACCTCATCGGGGAAGGCCGGCATGATGGCGCGCGGCGTCCTGACCTGCGCGAGAAAGGCCTCGAACGACAGCCCCGTCCGTGCCAGCTCCGGCCCGACGCCTCCGCGCCCGCTGACCCCGTGGCACCCGAGACACCCTTTGGCAATGTAGAGCCGTTCGGCCGCCTCGTTCGCCTCCTGTGCTCCTGCCGGCGCCGCCCGGCAAAGGGAGCCCAGCATCACCAGGGCGACCACGTGAAGGGCCGCGCGACGAGACATACCGTCATACGACGCACCAGAGGAGTGTGCCATGAGCCTGTTCCGGGGTTCCGAGGGTGATGTCACTGGTTTGCGCTAGAGTAGAGTCGTGGCGGGCGGATCACAAGAGGACACTACACACGCCCCTAACAATCCTGACGGGGATTGTCGGGCTGATCACGACCCGGGACAGCCCTTGTCGAAGACCACCCGCCAGCGGCCGTCCGGCTCGCGGCGCCAGACAGAATTGAACGTGCCCGTCTGCTTCCCGGTGGGGTCGCGCACCGGCCCGCTGGTCAGGGCGAGCATACCGGACTCCAGGACCTCCACCACCTCCGGGCGCCACGAGAACGGCGCATCCGGACCGGCGAAGAACGGCGCCCAGGCTTCCACCACGGCGGTCTTGCCGCGGAGCGCGCCCTGCCGGCCAAAGAAGATGGCGTCCGGCGCGATGAACGACGCGAAGGCTCCATGGTCACGCGCCGCCATGGTATGGGCGAAGCTGCTTTCCGCCACGAACACCTGGCGCGCCAGGTCCGCGTGGGTTTGGGCCCTGGCGAACACGGGGCTCAGCGCCGAGGTGAGAGCGAGGAATGGCAGGGTCATGCATCGCATCTGAACTCCAAGAGCCTAAGGGGACTGGCGGAGTGCTACCACCGGATCCACGGCCGCGGCGCGCCGGGCCGGAAAGAAGCCCGCCACCATGGCGACTACCAGCAGGAGCACACCCACGCCCAGAAATGTCACGGGGTCCGTGGGCCGCACGTCATACAGGAAACCCGTGATCAGCCGACTCAGGCCGAGCGCCGCCGCCATGCCGGCGACCAGGCCCAGGCCCGCGATCCGCGTCACCCGACCAACCACGGCGCGCAGCACACTCGGCGGAGCCGCCCCCAGCGCCATGCGGATGCCGATCTCCCTGGTCTCCAGAGCCACGGTGTACGACATCACGCCGAAGATGCCCACGGCGGCCAGGAGCAGCGCTACCGTCGCAAAGGCGGAGACCAGCGCGGCGGTGAGCCTTTGCGGCGCGTAGCTGTTCCGCACGCTGGTCTCAAAGGTCGAGGCGCCCAGACCCGGGCCTTTGAGAGGGATCGCGGGGTCAACCTGGCGAACGGCGCGCTCGATGGGCGCGATCAGCGGCTCCGGCGCGATGCCGGTCCGCACCACCACGACCATCATGGCCCAGGGGTTGTGAGTGTACGGTACATATACGGTTGGGGGCGGCTCGGTATCCAGCCCGAAATGCTTGACGTCCCCCACCACGCCCACCACCGTGCCGATCAACGGTTCGCCAAAATCGGGCCGCGTCCTAGCCGCCTTGAGGACGCCCAGTCGCTCACCAACCGGCGAGCGGCCACTCCACCTCCTCGCAAGCGTCTGGTTGACGATCACCGGACCGGGCGGGCCGTTGACGTCCGTGACGCTGAACTCTCGTCCCCCGACGACGGGAATGTCCATCATCGCGAAGTACTCCGCGGACACCGTCTCGTACAGCACGTTGAAATCGTCGCGCCCTCCCGTGGGTGCATGCCCGATGGCCGCCGGCGTTGGCAGTCCCCCCGAACTCAATGGCGTGTGGTTGATCAACGCCACGTTGGTGACACCCGGGACCGCGCTCACGGACTCGGCGATCCGATCGTAGAGCCGCACGGCGGCTTCGGCGTCATCGTACGCCGGCGACGGCGGCATGATCCGGACGCCTACCAGACGATCCGGATCGAAGCCCGGATCCACTTCGCTCAAGCGCCAGAAACTCTGGGTGAGCAAGGCCGCGCCAATCAGCAGGACGACCGTGAGCGCCACCTGTCCCGACAGGAGCCAGGCCGGCAATCGGCCGCGTCCGCCGCGCGACAGCGCCGTGCCACCTCGCTCCCCCAGTGACGGGGCCAGGTGGGGGGAGGCCACGCACCGCACGGTGACCGCGGCGAACAGCAGGGCAGTGAGCGCCGTAAGCGCCAGGGCGAACGCCAGGACCCTCCAGTCCAGGCCGATTTCGCCGGCGCGCGGCAGCCGCGCGGTGTCGCCAGCGCGAATCAGGTGCATCGTCCAGACGGCCAACAGCAGGCCGAGCCCTCCGCCAGCGGAGGCGACGACCAGGGCTTCGGTGAGCAGCTGCCGAAGGACCCGAGCGCGCGCCGCGCCGAGCGCGGCTCGAATGGCGAACTCCTGGGTCCGGGCGGCGCTTTGCGCCAGGTACAAATTGGCGAGGTTCACGCCGCAAATGAGCAAGACCAATGCCACGGCGGCGCCCAGCATCAACAGCCGAGTGGACATGTTGCCCACGGTGAACTCGGCAAGTGACACGATGCCGACCTTGGTCCATCGAACGCCGGCCTCTGGATAGACCGCCACCAGCCGCCGGGCGATGGCATCCATCTGTTCCTGGGCGCGCGCCACGGACACGTCGCTTCGCAACCGGGCGACGATCCGGCTGTCGGCATGGAACCCGCGTTGCCTGAGCGCGGTCAGGTCCGGCGGCGGCAACGCCGGGAGCGGCAACCACAGGTCGTTAGCCGTCATGCCCCACACAGGATAGGCGAATGTCGGCGGCATCACCCCCACCACCACGAACGGCTGATTCGCAAGCGTCACGGTGCGGCCGATCACTCCCGAATCGCCGCCGAACGAGCTGCGCCAGGTGTGGTGCGACAGCACGACGACGTTCGCGTTGCCAGAGAGGTAGTCGTCCGGCCCCAGGACGCGGCCCAGGAGGGCCGGAACGCCCAGGGTGGGGAAGAACTGGTCGGAGACAAAGCCGCTGAGGAAGAGACCGGACTCGTCGCCGGTCTGATACGCGAGCCCGGTGCCGTGGATAAAAGCCAGGCCACCGAAAACGTCATGCTGCTCCTGCCAGTCGAGGAACGTGGGGTACGATGCCAGCCGGCGTCCGGAGCCGAGCGAATCTTGCTCGAACAGGGTGTAGAGCCGGCCGGAGTCCGGATAGGGCAAGGGCCGCAGCACGATGGAGTTGATGAGGCTGAAGACCGCGGTGTTCGCGCCCAGACCCAAGGCCAGGGTGAGGACGACCGCCAGGGAGACACCCGGCCGTTTCATCGACACGCGGACCGCAGCCCGAAAATCGCGGGCCAGGGTGAACAGGACGAGGTTCCCAATGGGCTCGGGCATGCGCGCGTCAGTTCAATTAGAACCCGTTTGGCGAACGGAGCAAGCGCTCAAACCTCTGTCGCGACTTGCCAACACGGCGGTGGCCGGCAAACTTGGGGGCTCCCTTGCCCCGAGGAGCCCTTCATGCGCTGGCCCGTCACGTTGGCCGCCGGATTCGTGAGTCTGACCGCACTGGGAGCCCACACTCAGGGGGATCCGCCCCAACAGGCGCCACGCACCGTGGCGGTGAACGTCACTTGCCCCCGCCCCGGCGGGAACCAGCAGGACGCGGTGCAGCCCTGGGAGGTGCGGCTCCAGGTGGGCGACTCCCTGCAATGGAACCTGATTGAGCCGATACTGTCCGACACCATCGAGATCAGCCTCAAGGAGACCGAGCGGCGGTGGCCGTTTGCGAACCCCGACCGCCCGCGGGGCAGGCAACTCGCCCGGGCCCACGGGGCGCGCGACCGGGGCCGGTTCGCTTACAACGTCACCCTGCGGTGTCCCGGCCCGGACGGCCAACCGAGACTGGTCGTCATTGATCCCGAATTCATCATCGACTAGCGATTCCAGCCTTCTGAGGCTGCTCGAGCCCGCCGTTCCCTGCGCGGGCTCGGCAGCCGCGGAGCGCCGTGACTTCACCTGAGGCACCCGAGCGCCTCGGACCCTACCGAATTCTCCAGGTGTTGGGGGAAGGCGGCATGGGCGTGGTGTACGTGGCCGAGCAGACCGAGCCGGTGAGGCGCCGGGTCGCGCTCAAGATCATGAAGCTGGGCATGGACACCAAGCAGGTCGTGGCGCGGTTCGAGGCCGAGCGCCAGGCCCTGGCGGTGATGGAGCATCCTCACATCGCCAAGGTGCTGGATGGCGGGGCCTCAGAGACTGGCCGGCCGTACTTCGTGATGGAGCTGGTGCGAGGCGTTCCCCTGACGCAGTACTGCGACATGCACCGCCTGTCTACCCGGGACCGGTTGGCGCTGTTCATCCCGGTGTGCCACGCGGTGCAGCACGCCCATCAGAAGGGCGTGATCCACCGCGACCTCAAACCGTCCAACGTGCTGGTGGCCGTGCAGGACGACCGGCCGGTGCCCAAGGTCATTGATTTCGGGATCGCCAAAGCCATTTCCCAACGCCTCACCGAGCACACGCTGGTCACCGAGTACGGGATGGCCATGGGCACGCCGGCCTACATGAGCCCCGAGCAGGCGGAGATGTCGGGTTTGGACGTGGACACGCGCACCGACATCTACTCGCTCGGCGTGATGCTGTACGAGTTGCTGGTGGGCCGCCTGCCGCTGGATCCGGGGGAGCTGGGCATCCCGGCCTTCCTGGCGCAGCTGGTGATGCGGGAGACGTCGCCACCTACGCCCAGCGGACTGCTGAGTACGCTGGGGCGGGACCAGGTGACCATCGCCTCGTCGCGGCAGACCGATGCGTCTGGGCTCCGGCGGCAGTTGAGGGGCGATCTCGACTGGGTCGTGATGAAGGCCATGGACCCGGACCGAACGCGGCGGTACGAGACGGTCAACGGGCTCGCCATGGACCTGCAGCGGTACCTCGACGATGAGCCCGTGGTCGCCCGGCCACCCAGTGCGGGGTACCGCCTGGCCAAGTTCATCAAACGGCATCGTGCGGGAGTGGCGGCCGGCGCGGCGGCCCTGGGGGCCCTGGTGATCGGCGCGACCGTGGCGACCGCGGGTCTGGTGCGCGCCACGCGGGCGGAGGCCGTGGCACGGCAGGAGGCGGAGGCCGCTCGGCAGGTGGCCGACTTCCTGGTCGGATTGTTCCGCGTGTCGGATCCCGGTGAGGCCCGAGGGAACAGCATCACGGCACGCGAGATCCTGGACCAGGGCGCTCAGCGAATCACCACCGAGCTGGGAGATCAGCCAGGCGTCCAGGCGCGGCTGACGCAGACCATGGGTCAAGTGTATTCCGCGCTAGGCCTCTACGACGCGGCCCGCCGGCTGCTGGAGCAGTCGCTCGCGCTCCGGGAGAAGCTACCGGACCCGGATCAGCTGGCCGTCGCCACCGGTCTGGTAGACCTGGCGGGCGTGGCGCGGCGCCAGGGCGCGCTCGCGCAAGCCGAGACGCTGTATGCCCGCGCGCTCGCCATTCGGGAAACGGCGCTGGGGCCGAACGACCCTCAGGTGGCGGCCGTGCTCAACGGGCTCGGCGGCTTGCTGTTCACCCAGGGGAAGTACGCCGAGGCCGAGCCGGCGCTGACGCGGGCGATGCAGGTGCGCGAGCGGGCCTTGGGACCGAACGCGCCCGAGCTCGGGTCAACCGTGCGCAACCTCGGCGCGCTCTACTGGGCCCAGGGCCGTTACCCAGCCGCCGAGTCGCTGCTCCAGCGAGCCCTGGAGATCTACCAGCAGGCGTACGGCCCCAATCACCTGGACGTCGCCGCGAGCCTCAACAACTTGGGGGCGATCTACTGGACGGAGAAGAAATACGCGCCGGCCGAGTCGCTGTATGCCCGAGCCCTGCAGATCTATGAGGCGATGCTGGGGCCCGAGCATCCGGATGTCGCGGTGGTGCTCAACAACCTGGGGGAGCTGGCCTGGGCCCAGGACAAGTACGCGGAGGCCGAGCCGCTATACCGGCGGGCCTGGCAGATCAAGCAGAAGGTCCTGAAGCCCGACCACCCCGGCGTGGCCATCAGCCAGCACGGGCTGGCGAACGTGTTGCGCGACCTGGGGCGCTACCGCGAAGCGGAGCCGCTGTACCAGCGCGCGCTGGCGCTCCGCGAACGGGTGCTGGGCCCGGAGCACACCAATGTGGCCGAGACGCTCCGGGCCTACGCGGTACTGCTCCGGCGGACCGGGCGCGGAGACCTGGCCGCAAGCTTCGAAACCCGGGCCCAGACGATCGAAGCCCGCTCCCTGGGCCGCCGGTAATGGCCAGCGCCGCGTCCTTCGCTGCCCTGCTGGCCCTGGTGCTTCTCCCCGGGCGGCTAGCGGCTCAAACCCAGGGCCTGGACCGGGCCGCCATCGCGCGAGCCGTCGTGGGGCGGATGGCCCTGAAGGCGGGCGAGAAGGTCCTCTTCGTAGGCCGGCCCGGTGTCTTCGACACGCTCACCGCCATTCTCCGCCGGGAGACCGCGCGCGCCGGCGGGCAGGACATGGGGGTGTACCCCACCGGCCCCGGCGAGCCCGACGACTGGCACACGCCGTTCACCCGCGGCTCGCGAGGCGCCTCCCGCGCCGAGCTGGCGGAATACCTGGCCAGTGTGGACCTCGCGGTGATGCTCCCCGGCGCCAGCACGTCGGATACCGCGTACGCCGCGATGCAGGACGTGCTGCGCACCGGCCGCGCCCGGACCATCCACTTTCACTGGGCCGGCGCCTACGATCTCGAGGGCCGCCCGCTGCCGCTCACCGACCGCATCAGCCAGGTGTACCAGCACGCCGTCATCGAGACCGAGTACCCCTGGCTCGCGGACGTTCAGCGTCGCTTCGAGGAGGCGATGCGGGGCCAGGTGGTGCGCGTCACGACGCCCGCCGGCACCGACCTCACGTTCGAGATCGGCGAGCGCCCGGTGACGCGCATGGACGGAGACGCCTCGGCGGCCCGCGCCGCCCAAGCCCGGAATCTGATCGACCGGGAAATCGAGCTGCCGGCCGGGGCGATTCGCGTCGCCCCCGTGGAGCAAAGCGTCCGCGGGACCATCGTGTTCCCGCCGAGCTGGTGGGGCGGCACGCGGGTACAGGGCCTGGTCCTCACGTTCGACCGTGGCCGGGTGACGGCCGGCCGCACGCCCGCGGGGGCCGACGCGGTCGCCGCCGAGCTGGGGCCGCTCGACGGTCCCGGGCGCTCCTTCCGGGAGTTCGCGCTGGGCTTCAATCCCCTGCTCGCCGTCCCCGCCGACGATCCACCGTGGATCCCCTATTATGGCTACGGGGCGGGCGTGGTCCGGCTCTCGCTCGGTGACAACACCGAGCTGGGCGGTAACGTGAGGGGCGGCTACGTCCGCTGGAACTTCTTCACCGACGCGACGGTGACCGTGGGAACCGATGTCTGGGTGAAGGACGGCACCCTGATCAAACGGTGAACGTGAACCGCTACTTCCTGCTCGCCCTCGTCTCCATGGCCGTGTGGGTCGTCCTGGCCTTCGGCATGGCTATTCCGTCGGGCTTCGTCCACATCTTTCTGGCCGTAGGGGTGGTGCTGATCGCGGTGGGTATCGTGCAGGCAGACGCGGGACGCCGACGTTCTCGCCCTTAAGCAGGCAGCTCGGTCCCGAGGTTCAAGGCTCGGGCCCGCCGGTACACGCGAATCGCGGTCGCCATGTCTTCCAGCGCCAACCCCAGATTGATGCTCACGGTCCGCTCGTCGTCGGTCTCGCGTCCGGGCTTCAGGCCCGCCACGATCTCGCCCAGATCAGCATACGCGTCCGGCGTGTCGCGGAAATAGCCTTCTTCCCGGTAGTACCGCATCTGCGCCAGGTCGTCGGTGGCCACCTTGTCCGCCTCCCGGAGCGCGGACCCTTGCCAGGACGAATCGAAGTCCACCAGCGAGGCAAACGAGCCTGACGCCAACCAGCCGGGCGGGATCGGCGGCTGGGGCCGCTTGAGGATGGGCCCGCTGGTGACGACGATGTCGAGACCTCTCACGGCGTCCGGCAATGCCCGGACCGGCTCCACATCGAGGTGCAGGCGATCGCGCATCTCCTGCGCGTACCGCCGGGCGACGTCGAAGGAAAGGTCGTACGCCTTGACCTGTTGGATCCGGTGCGTACAGGCCAGGGCCTCCAGGTTGCTTCGTCCCTGGACGCCACAGGCGACAATGCCGACGGTGGCGCTGTCCCGGCGCGCCAGCTGCCTGGCCGCGATCGCCGTGGCCGCGCCGGTACGCATCGCGGTGATCCACGTGCAGTCCATGATCGCCAGCGGAATGCCGGTCTCGGGATCGTTGAGGATCAGCAGGCCCGTAATGTAGGGCAGGCCCCTCGCCTGGTTTCCGGGGTAGCCGGACACCCACTTCAGACCGGCCGCCTCCAACCTGGGGATGTACGCGGGCATGGCATGGATGAACGCATCCTGACGCGTGTGGATCCCGGGCTTGGGCGGCATTTCCACCCGGCCGGCGCCCTTTTCCAGGAACATGTCTTCCAGGGCGCCGATGATCTCCAGCATGGAAATGCCGGCGGCCTCCACGTCCTGCCGCGAGAGGTACCGGATCGGCCCGTGCCCCATCCGCTGCTCCAGGCCTGCCCTCAGATCTCCCAATTCGAGAACAGCACCGCGCCGGTCGGCAGGATCGGCTCCGCGTACCCGTCCAACCACATGCGCAGGTCGGTCCACCGGGCACGGTAGCCCCGCTCAATCAGGTAGCGATACGCCCGGTGGTACCCCGTCTGGCAACGCACCGCCACGCGACGGAGCTTGTGCCTGGCCGCGGAGGATTCCAGGGCCACAATCAGTTTGTCGAACGAGTCGAGGGAATCCGCGTACAGTTTGAGCACCCGCAGCTCGTCGCCGGGCCGCGCCTCCGCCAGCGGGACGGAGTGGTACAGGGCGAACGCCGCGACCACGCTGCCGGAGCCGATCGCCAGGGTGTCGCCCAGACTCAACTGAGACGTCAACTCCAGCTCGCGCGTGAAGTCGTATCCGGACATCACGCCGGCCAGCGTGTCCCGAACCCGGGACACCCACGTCGTCCGCTCGCGCTGCGACAGCTCGCTCAGGCGGATGAACCGCCCCCGCACACTCCGCTGCACGTCCCCGGTAAGCGTGATCGTGAGATGCCCGGGGACAAACCCCAGCTTGCTGTAGAACCCGATGTTCTCGACGGTCCGCGGCATGGTTTCGAGCCCGATGACCCGGACCCGTCGCTCCACCAGCCATTCCACCGCCGAGCGGATGATCGCCTTGCCCAACCCCAGCCCCTGCCGGTCCGGACGCACCGCTAGCGGACCCATCCAGCCTTCCACGCCGCTGTGATGGGCCACGTTGAACGCCACCAGGTCGCCCCGCTCGTCGGTCCACGCCATGGCGCCGCCACCCGCGTCGCGAAGCGCGTAGCGCCAGACATCCGGGTTGAGCTGCGGTACCCGAACGCCCACCAGGCCGTCCTTGCGGTAGCGGTCCGTGAACGCGTCCGCGAACAGACGGTTGAGCGGACCGATCTCCGCTTCGACGAGTTGCCTCGGGCCCTGGACGACGCGATCAGGCTGCCACATCGTGCACTGGGGGTCCGTCCTCTTCGGTGACCACGGCGCCCCGATTGGGATCGAATGAGACGCGCAGGGAACGATCCACGCCGGCCCGCATGGCCTCGACGTGGGTCAAGAGCACCACCTGGGGGAACCGGTCCCCGAGGTGCCGGAGCAGCGCCAGCACATGCTCCCGGCGCTCCTCATCTAAGCTGGCGAACACTTCGTCCAGCACCAGCAGGCTCAGCGGCTGGCCCGCTCGCTCGGCCACCATCTGACTGATCGCCAGCCGCAGCACCAGGTTGGCGACGTCCTCCTCTCCGCCGGAGATCACCGGTTTGGCCAGACCATCTTCCATCACCAGGATCTGGTACTCCTCGTCCAGCTCCAGCTCGTGGTATCGGCCGTTGGTGAGCTCGGTCAAGAACGCAGAGGCGATCTCCGATACCTCCGGCCGCATCTGCGCGTTCAAGTCGGTCCGGATGTCGCCGAACGCACGATCCAGCTCCTCGTGGAGCCGGAGGTCCGTCTTGAGCTCCGCCAGCCGCGCGGCCCGCGCCGAGCGTTCCGACAAGCGCCGCTCGGCCACCTCGACCAGCTGCTCGGCCGCCCGGACGTCGCCGCGCACCGTCGACAGCTCCAGCTCCGTGTCGCGCACGGCACGCTCGGCCGCCTGGTAGCGCTCCCGCGCCTGGACGAACGCCTCCTCGCTGAACCCCGCATCCACGATGGCGGCCGCAAGCTGCTGCAGACGGGTTTCGCGCTCGGTCAATTCCCGGTCGGCTGCCTCCGCGTCCGCCACCAGCCGCTCGGCGCGGTCGGCCTGGACCCGCAGCGCCGCCTCCAACACGATCGTCGGCTCCAACCCGCGTAGCTCAATCCGCACCGCTTCGTGGCGGTCCGCATCGTAGCGGTCGGGCAAGGCGGCGATCTCCCGGTCCAGCGACGACCGCCGCTCCAGGAGGCGCTTCAGTTCCCGCGCCAGCTCGTCCCGATCCCGCACCCGCTCCCGCACCCGGGCCGCCTGCTGCACCATCGCCTCGACCCGGGCCGCGGCGCTCCGGGAGCGCGCCTCCGCCTCGCGGACGTCGTCCGGCTCGCCGCCCAGCTGCTCCACCCGTTGGCTGTAGTACTTGCCATTCAGCTCCAGCTCCTCGAGCTGGCGCGACAGCGTGCCCAGGACCGCCTCGTACTCGGTGCCCAACGGCCTGAGGCAGGTGGGACAGGTGCCGTCGGGGCCCGCCTGCTGAATCCCCTGTCGGTGCACCCGCAGTTCCTTATACTGGTCCCGCGCGTGGGTGAGTTTGGTCTGCGCGTCCTGCTTGTCCTGTACCCACGCCGTGCGGACCTGCTCTTCATCCGCCTGCGCCTGCTTGAGCGCGGCGTGCGCGGCGGCGAGCTCCTGCTCGCTCGACTGCCGGTGCTGGTCCACGTCCCGGAGGTCCCGGATGCGAGCGTCGGTCCGGTCGATCTGGCGCGCGACCTCCTTGAGCTGCCCTGAGAGATCCCGGCGCCGGTCGGCCGCCTGGGCCTCGCGCTCGAGACGGTCCAGCTCCTGGCGCAGCGTCCCCACGACCTCGATCCTGGGGGAGATCTCGCGCAGTCCCTTCTGCGCCTCGAGCGCCTGCGCCAGCTCCCGATCCAGTCGCTCGAACTCCCGCCGTGCTTCCTCGACGCGCTGTTCCGCCAGCCGGCGCTCGCCGTCCAACGACATCACCGACTCGCGGAGACTCACCATGCGCGACCAGGCCGGGCCCTCCGTGGCCAACCGCCGCTCGGCCTCCGCCCGCAACCGCTCCCCCTCGCGCACGCGACGCCGGGCGGCCTGCAGCCGCTCCTGCGCGGCGACCTGCTCCTGGCGCAGCGTGTCATCGTCCGTCATGCCCTGCTCCAGCCCTCCGTGCTCCGCCCGGAGTTCGGAGCGCCGGGCGCGCAGCGCGTCCTGCGCCTGTCGCAGCTTCTCGTAGCCCAGGATCCGGGAGAGGAAGCGCGCGCGGTCGGCGGGGCCCAGCCGCGCCATGACAGCCAGCTCTTTCTGATTGGTGAAGTACGTGTTGAAGAACTCGTCGCGGCGCATGCCCAGCACCCGCTCCAGCCGCCCCGTCACCTCCTGGTGGCTGTTGGCCACCGGCCGGTCGCCCCCGTCCTGATAGAGCTCGGCCTTGTACAGGCCGCGCACCACCCGATACTCGTGCGCGCCGACCCCGAACGCCAGCTCTACCTGCACCGGCGCCCGCGCCGGCGCGCGGTTCCACCGGAGGAACTCGCGGCTCCCCCGCGCCGCGGGCGCGCCGTACAGGGCCCAGGCGATGGCCTCGAGGAGGGTGGTCTTCCCCGCACCGTTGGGCCCTATGACGGCGGTGATGCCCGGCCCGAACGTGATGTCGCTGTCCACGTGCTGGCGGAAATTGACCAGCTTCAGACGGTGGAGCCGCATCAGGCCTCAGGCGCCTCCCGCTCCGCGCGTTCCAGGTACGAGCGCGCCAGCGCGACGAGACGCTGGCGATCGAGGTGCGCGTCCAGGGGCCGGCGAGACAGCGCGTCCTCGACGAGGTCCATCAGGCTGCGCCGCGGCCCCGGCGCGCCCACCCCCACTTCGCGGCGCGGCGGGGGCCGGCGAATGTCCAGGTGGTAGTGCAACGCCCGTGCCTTGTACTCCCGGACCCGCGCATGATCCAGGTCCCGCGCCACGTAGCGCGGGACGTTCCACACCAGCTGCCGCACCACCTGCTCGTCAATCCCACCCGGGACGGCCGTGACGCGCTCGCAGAGGAGCGCGTCCAGCCGCTCGACGTCCAGGCCGGCGCCCTCGATGGGATCCAGATCGATCACCCTCCGGGCCAGTGCCACCGGCCGGAACTCCACCCGGACTCGACCGGCGAGCTCCACCAACAGCCAGCCCTTCTGGCCCCGCCGCCCCTCCCCCTCTTCGTCCCGCAGCTCACCCCACGGATTGGGACTCACATACTCCACCGCGCCCGCGTACCACGCGTTGTCCCGCACCCGGTGGGCCACGTGATAGTGTCCCAGCGCCACGTAATCCCACCGGTCGGGGTTCAGCTCCCCGGGCTCGATGGGTGGCGCCGCGTGGTCGTACCACCATTCGTCCCCGGGCAAGAGTCCCGCCAGCCGTCCGTGGAGCACCAACACGTTGCGGCCGGCATCGCCGCTGGGGACCAGGCGCGGCCGCCCACTCACCGTCGCCGCGTACGGCACGCAGAACACCGAGAGATCCAGCCGCTCGAATCGCAGGTAGCGGGGTTCCTGCGGGACGGCCACCACGCCCGGCAGCGCCTCGAACAGCTTGAGAATGGTACCGGTTTCCACGGAGCGCGGCGTGTCGTGATTGCCGCCGATCAGCACGATGGGCGCCTCCGGCAATCCCTCCCGGAGGCGGCGGAATTGGTTGAACGAGTCCAGGATGGCGGCGTTGATCGGTCGGACGGAATGGAACAGATCGCCCGCCACGAGAATCAGGTCGGGGCGGGCGGCGATCACGTCATCCACGGCGCGGCGAAACGCCTGCGCCACGTCCGCCTCCCGCTGGTTGATCCCCTGCGGCGTCTGACGGTGATACTGGCGAAACCCGAGGTGGATATCGGCGAGGTGGGCGAGCTTCACAGGCGGGACGAGCGCGGACGAGCCCGGACGAGCCCGGACGAGCACCGACGCGGCCAGCACCCGCGCTCGCCTGCGCTCGCCTGCGCTCGCCTACGCTCGTCCGATTTCATAGTCTGACTTGCAGCCTGGTCGCCAGCGTCCAGTGAATCTCGGCCAGCCGCGGCGTGCCCGAGGCGTTCCGGCTTTGCAGCCGCCCGACCAACCTCGCCTGACTCGCGCCCGACACGAACGCGTTCCAGCCCGTGGACCATACCAGGCTCGCCGCTTGCGAGCCCACCAGCTCCACCGTGGCGTCGTCGCCCGCGTCGACCGCCGGGAAGGTTACTGCGGGGAGGGTCTGCTGCACCGTGAGGTACATCAGGGAGTCCGCCGGCCGCACCGTGACCGAGTCCAGCCGGACCGTGGCCGCCGCGATCAGGGAGTCGCGGATCACGATGTCCAGCAACTGACCCAGCTGGGCCGGCAGCCGATACACGGTGGTCACCGTCCAGGTGTCGCCCGGCGATACCGGCCGGTCCGGCAGCTCGACCCCACGCCAGGAGGCGATGCCGCCGTTGGCGACCGGATCGGCCGGCAGGCCGCCGCCCGTGCCCTCCGCGGGGCGCAGCCGGACGTCCATCGGCACCCGCACCGCGTCCTCCCCGGTTCCCAGCAGCACGTCTTCCTTCCACGTGGGCTGGCCCAGCAACCGCGCGCGCGTCTTGAGGGAGTCGTACCGGACCTCCACCACGAAACCCCCGGGCTGCCTCTCGAGGATCCGGTGCGTGATGCCGGCTTGCGACGTCATCTCCCCCATCACGCTGTCGCCGATCCGCTGGGCCGCCTCGTTGATCTCGTGAAACACCATGGTCCCACGCGAGGAGGTAATGGTGCGCACCGCCGAGCCAACCCCGGGGCCGAACTGGATCGAGACCGGTTGCTGCGCCACGAGGGTGGCGGCGCACACGGCCACCGCCACCACGCCGGACACGGCGCCGCTCACGCTACTGGCTTGCATACGGATCCTCCAGCGAGGGAAGAGGGGTGACGACCGGCGCCGTCTGGTCCCGCCGCTCGCGGGCCACACGCGGGCCCAGGTGCGCGCGGAAGAAGCTCACCGGATCGTCGGGCTGCGCGCGGCGGGTGGCGAGCAAGGCCCGCCGCACATCGTCCTGGTCTCGGTCCGCGATCAAGTCGCGGACCGTCGTCGCGGCCACTCGGCGGTCCAGGACCGCCAGCTGCCGGGTCACGGCTTCGTCAAAGGCCACGTCCGCGGCGGGCGGGAACCGGTCCAGCCCCTCGTTACCCAGCAACGCCGGCGGACGGGGGAACCGGACGAACACGGGCTGCGTGAAGTGCGGGTGGCGCACCATCAGCTCCCCCTTGGCGAGCGTTGCCAGCTTGATCTTGGTCGCGGGCGACAACCCGTGATACCCCACCGTCCCCAATTCGTCCACGTCGCTGCGGCCGAAGATCGCCGTCGCGGCGTTGCCCACCACACGACGGTGCACCTGCGATCGGAACTGCTGCGCGCCGAACAGCACCAGGCCCAAATAGCGCCCGCGCTCGGAGATGTCCAGCAACATGTCGCGGACGTAGCTCTCGGGCGCGTCCGCGGGCGCGTACTTGTTCAGCTCGTCCACCAGCACGACGATGTGGTCCACGCCCAGATCGCGGCGCTCCAGATGCTCCCGCAGCTTGGACACCACCCGCGTGAACACCAGGTCCTGGGCGAGTTGATCCGTCCCCGCGATGTCCAGCACGTACACCACCCGGTCCTCGAACCGGCTGAACGGGAGATCGTTGGACGAGCCGTCGTCGGCCACCAGTCCGCGGCACCGCACCGAAATGTTGAGCAGGCGATTCCGCACCTTGCGCATGGTGGCCACGTGATGCGTCCTCCACATGTCGCTCCGGCCGCCCTTCTGCTCCAGGCCGTCGAAAATCGCGCGGAACAGGCGATCCAGATCCGCGAAGCTCGCCACCCGATGCACCCCGCCCCAGTCGTCGGCGAATTCCTTGCCGATTACCCGGTCTCCCAGGAAATCGATGAAGGCGTCCGCTTTGGCGTCAATGTCCTCCTTGTTCAGCAGCACTTCGGCGTACTCCAGGACCTCCGGCAGGCCCCAGACCAGCGGCTGGACCGATGCCCGGAGCGCCTCGTGCGAGCGCAGCGTGTTGAGGTTGGCGCCGTCTGGCTTGAACGGCGCGAAGTACCGCACCCGCGCGAACGGCCCGGGTTCGAGGCCCACGGCGCCGTACATCGTCCGATCCGCCTCGCTGAGCGGCGCCGCCTGGTCCAGGAAGCACAGATCGGCGCCCTTCACGTTGAAGCAGACCGCGGCGAGGGTCCCCTTCGAGCGGGGGAATCGCTGGAAGACACCCGCGAGCAGGAACAGCATGGCGCTGGTCTTGGTGGCGAGCCCCGACACCCCGCCGACGTTGAGATGCGCCGCTTCGGGGCCAACCAGAAAATCCGGATCCAGCAGCACCGGGGCCCGCGACGCCTCCCCGCCGTACAAGCCCACCGGCAGTCCGTCGGCGTACGCGTCCATCCGGAGTGCCACCGAGACGTCCTCCGGCGCGGCGAGGTATACCTCCGCGATGGGCACGGGGCGGAGCGGCTCGGCGGGGACCTGGCGGAGCACGGAAGCGGTCCAGATCACGGCGTCACGATGTCCGATGCCCGACCGCCGATCTCCATGAGGCGCGTCCGGCTGGGCGCCCTCGTACGCTCGACCGTCCGTCACCACCGCGTACACCCGCCGCCTGCCCTCGCCGTCCACGCGCACCAGCGCGCCGATCCCCACGGCGTCATCCCGCGGGGCTCCCCGGAAGCGGAACTCGTACGGCGTAGCGGGCGCGGATTCCGTCGCCACGACCTGACCGACCGGTCCGCCGCGACTGCCTTGCCCGCCCGTCATTCCGCCACCTTCACGCCCACCACCACTCCGTCGCGCACCGGGACCACCGCGGCCACCAGCCGGGGGTCGCCCGCGGCCAGGCGGTTAAAGGCGCGCACCCCCTCGACGTCGGCCGCGGTGTCGCGCGGATCCGTCACCCGGCCGTTGAAGAAGGCATTGTCGCACAGGAGCCAACCACCCCGCCGGAGCAGCCGCATGGCGTGCCGGTAGTACTGTTCCAGAGGTTCCTTGTCCGCGTCCACGAAGATCGCGTCGAACCCCGGCTGGAGGGTGGGGAGCACGTCGAGAGCCCGGCCTTCGATCAGCTTGACACGGCGGGCCACCCCCGCGCGCTCGAATGCCCGACGCGCCGCCGCCGCGTGCTTCGGGTCGGCCTCGATGGTCGTCAACACGCCCCCCTCCGGCAGGGCCCGGGCCATCCACACTCCGCTGTAGCCTCCCAGCGTGCCGACTTCCAGCACGCGCCGCGCGCCGATGGCCGTGAGTAGCACCGCGAGGATCTTGCCCTCGTCCGGGGAAATGGCGATGTCGGGCAGGCCCGCGCGCTCCTGCATCGCGCGGATCTCGTGGAGCGCGGCGTCCTCGGGCGCGAACAGCTGCTCGGCGTAGGCGAGGAGCTGCTCGTTGACGGTCATTGCCGCGTCAGACGCCCTCTTCGACGTGGGGGAACGGCGGCACCTGCGTCAGCCAGAAGCCGGCGATCTCGCTGGCGTCGTCCAGCTCCAGCACCAGGTTCTCCGCCACCTGCAACAACTTCACCCGGCGCGCCGGACCGACCCGGAGGTGAATGGTGGAGTCGTCCGGCGTCTTCTCCGCTACCATGTGCGTATCCACCTCGACGGCCGCGATCCCGGGCTGCGACGGCCTGGCGGGCAGGATCAGCCGGCCACGTTGCGCCGCCACCGGCGCCGCGAGGCCGGGCACCGTCTGGGTTTCGGGCCATACCACCACCTCGAGCCCTCGGAGCCGCCCGTCCGCCACGTCCAGCACCGCGAAGGAGCCATCCGGACCCTCCAGCTCCACAGTCCCCGTCAGTCCTTCGGCCTTCCCCGCCCCCTTGAAGTGGCCGGAGAGGATCTCGGTCTCCGGATCCCACTTGAAGGTGACCGTAGGCAGCTTCCCGCTCAGGGGTTCTACCCGAGCCGCGAATCCCATGGACGCACGCCTGCGTTGTGAGTTGGCGTCAGAATACCGAGCGGCCGCGAGCGGGGCAAGGCGCGATCACCGCCCGGCCTTGACCGACTCCCGCTTGCGCGCGAACCGGGTGATCCGCTCCAGCGCCCGGCTCAGGTCCTTCTCGGAGGCGGCGTACGACAACCGCACCCAGCGGGGGTCGCCGAAGGCGTCGCCCGGGACCACCGCCACGCCTTCCTCCGCCATCAAGCGCTCGCAGAACGCCGCCGCCGTCGTAACCTCGTCGTTGAAGTAGCTATCCACCCGGAAGAAGAAGTAAAAGGCCCCCAGCGGCTCGACAAACTCCACCCCGCTCAGGTGCTCGCGGAAATGCCCCACTACCAGGTCACGGCGCTTGTGAAAGGCCTCGACCATCTCCGCCACGGCCACCTCGACCCGCTCGTCACCGAACGCCGCCGCCGCGGCCCACTGGGCTGGATGGCAGGCGCCGCTGGTGACGTGGGTCTGCAGCGCCGCCATGGCCTTGGCGATGGGGAGCGGGGCGATGGCCAGGCCGATCCGCCAGCCGGTCATGGCGTAGGCCTTGCTGGCGCCGTAGATGACCACCGCACGGGTCAGTAGCTCGTCCGGCAGATCGAACACCGACGGCGCCGGTCCGGAGCCGTAGTGAATCCGCCGATAGATCTCGTCGGCGATCAGCCAAAGGTGCTTTTCCTTGGCCCACTCGGCGATCGCTTTGATCTCCGCCCGACTGTACACCGCACCGGTGGGGTTGACCGGCGAGCAGAGGAGCAGCCCGGTCACGCGGTGGTCCCACGCCGCGTTCAGGGTGTCCACGTCCACCTTGAGGCTCCACTCGAGGTCGCCCGCCACCATCACCGGCTCGGCCCGCGCGAGGCGCACGATCTGGGGATACGACACCCAGGCCGGCGATGGAATCAGCACCCGGTCGCCGGGCCCGAACAGCGTCATGCAGGCATTGAACAGCGCCTGCTTGGCGCCGGTCGAGACCACAACGTGGTCCGCGTTGACCGGCCGCCCGCCAGACAACAGGGATAAGTGGCGTGCCACCGAGGCCCGGAGATCCAGGATCCCCGCATTGGCCGGGTACTTGGTCTTGCCCTGCTGGATCGCCCGAATACCGGCCTCGCCCACCAGCTTGGGCGTGTCGAAATCCGGCTCACCGGCGGAGAGGTCGATCACGTCCTCGCCGGCGGCCCGCCGGCGCTGGGTTTCCTGGTTGATGGACACGGTCTCGGACGGCTTCAGGTACTCGAGGTTCTTGGAGAGTCGATACCCCTCCGAGCCCGGGCTGGCGGTCATGGGCGGTCCCTTGGGCGAACGGTTCACGGTTCGAGCGCCACGTCATAGGTCGTGACGAACTCGATGAACTTGGAAATCGCGAGCATGTCCGGGCCCACGTAGCGGATGGTGTGCGCGTCCGTCCGCTGGACGATCGGCAGATACGCCAGCATCTCCGCGGGGCGGTAATGCCTGAACTGGAGGTCCAGCGTAACCGGGGTTGGGAGGGTGTAGGGCCGGAATTGCCCCAATCGCCTGAGGGCCGCGGTGACCTTGTCCCGGATGAGCCGCCCGGAGGCCTCGGGGGTCAGGGTCCTCGCCGAGTGAAAGCTGTAATTCCACTTGACTACGGCCCCCTCGAGGTCGCCCACCAGGGCTTGCACTTCCGCCACTGCCGCATCATCTCCCGAAATCATGACCACGGGCACCCCAAAGTGCCCCGCGATGGCCGCGTTGATCGCGCCCTCGGTCACCGAACGGCCGTTCAACCGCACGTCGGCGAAGCGCGCGCTGGAAATCGTGTGGGCCCGGACGCCTTGGAGATGGGCGGCGCTCGCGTGGTACCCGATGAACAGCGCCGCGCTGAAACTGCTGTCGATCCCCTGCATCATCATGAGCGGCCTGGGCCAGGATCGCACGATGCTGACGTCGGCGGGCAGGCGCTCGATCAGCAGGTTCTCGCCGTTGCCGTGGGAGTCGCTCACCACGATCTCGGTGGCGCCGGCCGCCTTGGCCGCCTCGATGGCGGCCAGCACCTCGCCGGTCATGAACTGACGGAACCGCTCGTACTCGAACCCGCCGGGCCCCAGCTGGTCCCCCGTGACCGCCCCCACCACGCCTTCCATGTCGGCGGAGATGTAGACTTTGAGCGGGCGTTGAGCCTCGGCGACGGGTGCCGCGAGCAAGAGCGGCAGGAGCGGCAGGAGCGGCAGCAGCGGTGGACGCGACCGGCTCTTCTGCCGCCTCGGCCGCCCAGGGTGGCGTGGAACGGAGTGGCATCCTGTCATTTGCGCACGACTCCATAGCGTCGGAGAATCGCCATCGTCGAGTCCAACGGCAGGGCCGTCGCCGTGCCGCGGTATCCCTGAACGGTGGTGGCCATGAACAAGGAATTGTAGATGGCCTCCTCCGTAGCCTCGATGACCGCCTGGAACAGGGGACTCAACGCGTCGTTGGGGATCCGGGCCATCGCACTCAGTCGATTGATGGGTACCGAGCTGAACGCGATCACGTAATCGCCGGAACCGTTGCTCATGGAGCTGCCGGTACGGGCCAGTCCGGCCAGTGCCCGCCGGCCCAGCCGCGTCAGGTTCCGGTGCTCCAGCGGGGCATCCGTCGCCACCACGATCATGATGGAACCGTCCGGCGTATCCCGGCCCGATGGTGCCACCTCGTCCCGGAGATAGTACCGGCCCAGCTCGACGCCCACGGGAGCGCCCGCGATCTGCAGGATCCCACCGAAATTACTCTGTACCAGCACGCCGACGGTCCAGCCACCCAGCCGGTCCGGCAGCGTGCGGCTGGAGGTCCCGATGCCGCCCTTCCAGCCGAACGCCATGGTGCCGCGCCCGGCGCCCACGCTCCCCTGCTCCACCGGGCCGGGCCGCGCTTCCTCAATCGCCCGGATCACGTCCTGCTCGCTGATGGCCCGGGCCCGGATGTGGTTCAACGTCCCGTCGTTGGTTTCGCCCACCACCACGTTGATGGAACGGACGTTTTCGTTCCCGAGCTGCCCGAGCAGATACGTCAGCGTGGCGTCCGCCGCCCGCGCCACGCACAGGGTACAGGTCAGCACGATGGGAGACTCGATCTCCCCAAGCTCCTGGACCTGCGTGAGGCCCATCAACTTGCCGAACCCGTTTCCCACCACCACGGCGCCCGGCACCTTGTCTCGGAACAGGTTCCCCTCGTGCGGCCGCACCACGGTCACGCCCGTATTGACGGAGTCGCCTGAGCGGACCGTCACCTGGCCCACCAGGACGCCCGCCACGTCGGTGATGGCGTTGAGGGGCCCGGGTGACAGTACGCCCACCACCAGGCCCATCTGCCTGGCCGTCTGGCGCTGCTGGACCGCCGACGCGGCGCCGGCAACCAGGAGCGACAGCGACGTGGCGGCCACAACCGCGCGGAAGAGGGTTCCCATATCGGTACGAATCTACAGCAGCCGGTGGGGGCGTTGCCATCGGTCGCGGCCGGGACTAGCATCCAGGCATCGTCTCACGTCTTTGACAACCGAGGGATTCGTGGCCTGGGAGCTCATCCCCCCGCTGGATGCGGGGCTTCGCGCGGCGCTCGCCGCCGGGAAGTCGTTGGTGTACGTCTGCCCGCCTGCGGCCTGGGTGGCTGGCCCGTTGTTGGCCGCGTTCCCACCCGCCGAGGGGACCCCGGCGACGCTGATCCTGGTTCCCGGGACGTCCGCCAGCGTGGAGCTGGCGGCGGCTCACGCGTCCCTGGCCGACCTCGAGCCCCTGCATCCCGCCACCGGCGCCGCTCGAACCCAACGCCTGCTGGCGGCGGGGTATGTCCGTACCCTCATCGCGACCCTCCCCGATGCGCTCGAGCTGGTGCGCCGCTCGGCGCTCCAGCTCGAGGGGCTGGCGCGCGTCGTGGTTGGATGGCCCGAGCAGCTGCTCGCGGCCGGACTGGGTGCGGGGCTGGATACACTGCTGGCGGAGGCGGCGGCGGTGCAACGCATCGTCCTCACCGACGACGAAGCCCCGCTCGCCGATTTCCTGGAGCGGCATGCGCGGCGCGCGCCGGTGGGCTGGGCGGCGCGCGTGCCGGCGGCCCCGTTGGGCGCCGCGCGTTACGCCGTCGTTGACCGGCCGCGGCGGGTGACGGCGGCCCGGGCCGTGCTCGATGTGCTGGACCCCCACCGCGCGATCGTGTGGGACCCTGGACCCAATGCCCCGGAGCGCTGGGCGGAGCTACCGGCGGTCGAGCCGTTCCACCTCGCCTCTGAAACCGCCGCCGGTGCCGGGCCCGCCGATCTCTGCATCGCCGCGGATCTGCCATCGGCCGACGTCTTCACCGCGCTACGGCACGCGGCGCGCGAGGTGGTGGTCCTGCTCGATGCCCCGCAGGTGCCGTACCTCCAGCGCCTCGCCGCGCCGCTGGACGCCGTCCGGCTCCCGGGAGTCGCGGATCGGGCCCGCGACCGGCTGACCCAGCTTCGTCGTGACGTTCGCGAGCGGCTGGCTGCCGGCCTGCCGCTTCCGGAGCTGCTGGCGCTGGACTCGTTGTTCGACGAGCACGACCCGGCGCTGGTCGCGGCTGCCCTGCTGGCGCGCGGGAACGCAGGCCCACCCACTGGGACGCCCGCCGACGTGACCACCTGGGTGCGGGTCCACGTCAACGCGGGGAAGCGCGACCAGCTGCGCCCCGGCGAAGTGGTGGGCACGTTGCTCAACACCGTGGGGTTGGCCAAGGAGGACATCGGCCGGATCGAGATCCGGGAGGGCTTCACGCTGGTGGACGTGCGCGCCGAGGAAGCGGAACGCGCGGTCCGGGGGCTGAGCGGAGCGACGTTGCGAGGGCGGCGCGTCGCGGCGCGCTTGGATCGCCGCTAACGTTTCCGATTCAGCGCGGCCTTGAGGGCCGCCCCGGCCCGGAACAGCGGCACCACCGCCGCCCGAATCTGGATGGTCTTGCCAGTGCGCGGGTCCCGGCCCTCGCGGGCTCCACGGCTCCGGGGGTGAAAGCTCCCGAATCCGGTAATCTGCACCCGGGCGCCGCGCCGAAGCTCGGCCGCGATGATGCCGTTGGTGCCAAACAGCGCGTCCACCGCCCGCGTCGCATCCGCCTTCTTGAGCGCGGCCCGCTGGACGAGCGCCGCGACGAGTTCTGCTCGGTTCACGTGGTCCCCGCTGGTTCGTCCCTGATCCCTGCCGCTCGGCAACCGCAATATCACCGCCCGATGCGCAATCGCAAGCGCGGCTTGCTTCCCCTTGCCGCCCCGGCTAACGTGCCTCCGCGTTCCCGCGCCAGGTGACACCGCGTCGTGTATCACGGCACCCAGTCCGGCTGGATCGAAGTCATCACCGGCGTCATGTTCAGCGGCAAGAGCGAAGAGCTCATCCGCCGCGTGCGCCGGGCCGTGATCGCCCGCAAGCGGGTCCAGGTCTTCAAGTCCCACCTCGACGATCGCTACAACGTCTTCTCCGTCACCACCCACGACGGGCTCACCGTCGAGGCCCATCCCGTGAGCACCGCGTTGGAGATCGCCGGCCAGGTCCGTCCCGACGCCACCGTCGTCGCCATCGACGAGGTCCAGTTTCTCGACGGCGGCATCGTCGGCGTCGCCACCGACCTGGCGAGCCGAGGTCTGCGGGTCATCCTGGCCGGCACCGATACCGATTTTCGGGGGGAGCCCTTCGGCGCCCTACCACAGCTCCTGGCGGTGGCCGAGATCGTGGACAAGCTGCACGCCATCTGCGTGGTGTGTGGGGACCCGGCCTGCCGCAACCAGCGGCTGCTCAACGGCCAACCGGCGCCCTACGACTCGCCCACCATCATGGTCGGCGGGAGCGAGTCGTACGAAGCGCGCTGCCGGCGTTGCCACCAGGTCCCGGCCCGGGATGCCGCGCAGACCTCGCTGCTCTGAGTGCTGAACGTCGCGTTGACCGGCAACGCCGCCGCGGGAAAGTCCACGGTGGCGCGGTGGTTCCAGGAGTGGGGCGCGACGCTCATCGACGCCGACGACCTGGTGCGTGAGGCGGAGCACCCCGGGTCACCCACCCTGGCCGAGATCGCCCAGCGCTTCGGGCAGGACGTGCTCCTCCCAGACGGCAGCCTCGATCGCCCCCGGCTCAGGCGCATCGTCCTGGCAGACGCCACGCGACGCGAGGCGCTCAACGCCATCGTGCATCCGGCCGTGCAGGCGCGGCGCGACCAGCTCCTGGGCGACGCGCGCGCCCGCGGCGACGCCGTCGTGGTCAACGACATCCCATTGCTGTTCGAAGTCCTGGACCCCGGCGGGTTCGACCTCGTCGTTCTGGTGGACGCGCCGGAGGCGGTCCGGCGGACCCGGCTTCGGGAGCGGGGACTCGACCCCGTGGAGATCGATCGCCTGCTCGCCGCACAGCTCCCCGCGGACGCCAAACGGAAGCGGAGCGACATCGTGCTGGACAACGGGGGGACCCTGGAACAACTCCGGCGCTCGGCGTGGGACGCCTGGCAAACCATAAAGAAACGCTCCGTGACCGGGTGAAGCCGTTTGTGTCTTGACACGTTTTCCGGCCGCACGTAACCTTCGCCCGCGTTGACTCCCAACCTGGGTCGAACCGATGTCCAAGATCCCAGAAAACCTCCACTACACCGAAGAGCACGAGTACGTGAAGCCGACGGACGAGGCCGGCATCGTCCAGATCGGCATCACCGATTACGCACAAGGCGAATTGGGGGACGTGGTGTACGTGGACCTGCCAGCCGCGGACACCAAGTTCGGCCGGATGGAAGTGTTCGGGACCATCGAGGCAGTGAAGGCGGTATCCGAGCTGTTCTGCCCCGTGGCCGGCGACGTGGTCGAGGTGAACCAGGCCATCGAGGGCGACCCCAGCTTGGTGAACAAGGATCCCTACGGCGAGGGCTGGATGATCAAGCTCCGGGTGAAGAGTGCCAGCGAGCTCGACCAGCTGTTGACCGCCGCCGACTACGCCCAGCACATCGGCGAGTAGCAGGGTCCTGGAGTCCGCCACGCGCCGCCCGCAGAAACCCGCGCCCTGGGAGCCCCCAGGGCGTTTGCACGAATAGGACCGACCCATGCCCACCGCGAAGAAAGCCAAAGCCTCACCGAGCCCGATGTCCCGCTCCCCGCTCCAGCATCCCGACCAGTTCGCGCGGCGCCACATCGGCCCGCGGCCGGACGACGTGCCGGCAATGCTGTCGGCGCTGGGCTACCCGTCGCTTGACGGGCTGATCGACGATCTGGTTCCTGAAAACATCAGAATCCGTCGCTCGTTGGACTTGCCCCCCGCCAGGAGCGAGCGAGAGGCGCTGGCGGCGCTTCGCGCGATGGCGGCGGAGAATGAGGTGTTCCGCTCCTATATCGGCATGGGGTACTACGATTGCATCACCCCGCCCGTGATCCAGCGAAATATCCTCGAGAACCCGGGGTGGTACACGGCGTACACGCCGTACCAGGCGGAAATCGCGCAGGGGCGGCTGGAGATGCTGCTCAACTTCCAGACCATGATCGCCGACCTCACCGCCCTGCCCATCGCCAACGCGTCGTTGCTGGACGAGGGAACGGCGGCCGCCGAGGCGATGGCGATGAGCCTGGCCGTCAGCCACCCCGAGCAGCCGATGTACCTGGTGGACGAAGGGTGCCACCCGCAGACCATCGCGGTGGTGCGCACGCGGGCGGAGGCCCGGGGCGTGGAGATCAAGGTGGGGGACCCGGCCAGGTTCACCTTCTCGCCAGGCGTCGTGGGAGCGCTGGTCCAGTATCCGTCTACGGACGGCGCTATAAAGGACTACCGCCCGCTGTGCGACCAGGCCCACGCCACCGGAGCGCTGGTCACCGCTGCCACTGACCTGCTGGCCCTCACGCTGCTCACGCCCCCGGGCGACTGGGGCGCCGACGTCGCGGTCGGCAACTCCCAGCGGTTCGGCGTGCCGCTGGGGTACGGCGGCCCGCACGCGGCGTTCTACGCCACCCGCGATGAGTACAAGCGGCTCATCCCCGGCCGGATCATCGGCGTCTCCAGGGACAGTGCCGGCCGGCCCGCGCTGCGCATGGCCCTGCAGACGCGCGAGCAGCACATCCGGCGCGAGAAGGCCACCAGCAACATCTGCACGGCGCAGGTCCTGCTCGCCGTGGTGGCCGCCGCGTACGGCGTGTATCACGGACCCGAGGGGCTGGCGGCGATCGGCCGCCGGGTGCACCGCCTCACCGCATTGCTGGCCAACGCGTTGCGACGGCTTCGCTATCGCCTGGTGCACGGCGAGTTCTTCGACACGCTGTGCGTGGAGGTGGCGAAGGGGCAGCGGGAGCGGCTCCTCAAGGCCGCGCGGGCCAAGCGCATCAACCTGCGGGTCCTCGCGCCCACCCGCCTGGGCATCTCGCTCGACGAAACCACCTCGGCGGACGACGTCCGGGAGCTGGCGACCATCTTCGCGCTCGGGAAGCGTCTCCCCTTCTCGATGGACGATCTCGCCGGCGAACTCGCACCGGCCATTCCCCGGCGCTTCTCGCGGACCGGCGCGTTCTGTACCCACCCGGTCTTCCACCGGTACCGATCCGAGACCGAGATGCTGCGCTACCTGAAGCAACTCGAGGATCGGGACCTGTCGCTTACGTCGGCCATGATCCCGCTGGGGTCCTGCACCCTCAAGCTGAACGCGACGGCGGAGATGGCCGCGATCACCTGGCCGGAATTCGGCGGCATCCATCCGTTCGCGCCCCCGGACCAGACGCGTGGCTACCGACAGCTATTCACCGAGCTCGAGACCTGGCTCGCCGAGATTACCGGCTTCGCCGGGGTGTCGCTCCAGCCCAACGCGGGAGCGCAGGGCGAATACGCCGGCCTGCTGGTCATTCGGGCGTATCACCGGAGCCGCCAGCAGGGCCACCGCACCACCTGTCTCATCCCGCAGTCGGCGCACGGCACCAACCCGGCCAGCGCCGTGATGGCGGGCATGAACGTGGTGGTGGTCAAGACCAACGCCCAGGGTGACGTGGACCTGGCGGACCTCAAGGCCAAGGCCCAGCAGCACGCCGACACGCTAGGCGCGCTGATGATCACCTATCCCTCCACGCACGGCGTGTTCGAGGCCGGGATCAAGGAGATCTGCGAGGTGGTGCACCGGCACGGCGGGCAGGTGTACATGGACGGCGCCAACCTGAACGCCCAGGTGGGTCTGTGCCGGCCGGGCGACATCGGGGCCGACGTGTGCCATGTCAACCTGCACAAGACGTTCTGCATCCCGCACGGCGGGGGCGGTCCCGGCATGGGGCCCATCGGCGTCGCCGCGCACCTGGCGCCGTTCTTGCCCGATCACCCGGTGATCCCGTTGGGCCACAAGCGCGCCTGCGGCACCGTGTCGGCCGCGCCGTGGGGTAGCGCCTCCATCCTGCCGATCTCCTGGGCCTACATCGCGATGATGGGCGCCGACGGCCTCACCGAGGCCACCAAACTCGCCATCCTCAACGCGAACTACGTCGCGCGGCGGCTGGCCGGACACTACGGGCTGGTGTACAGCGGGAAGAACGGCCTCATCGGCCACGAGTGCATTCTCGAGACGCGGCCCTTCAAGCAGTCGGCGGGGATCGACGTCGAGGACATCGCCAAGCGGCTCATCGACTACGGATTCCACCCGCCCACGGTCTCGTTCCCGGTACACGGCACGCTCATGGTGGAGCCCACGGAGAGCGAGCCCAAGGCCGAGCTGGACCGCTTCTGCGAAGCCATGATCGCGATCCGCGAGGAGATTCGCGAGATCGAGCAGGGCAAGGCGGGCCGCGAGAACAACCTGTTGACCAACGCGCCGCACCCGCTGGGGACCCTGCTTGCGGAGGATTGGAATCGGCCCTACTCGCGAGAGCGGGCCGGCTTTCCCACGCGGGCCACCCGCCAGCACAAGGTCTGGCCGGCGGTGGGACGGGTGGACGGCGCGTACGGCGACCGGAATCTGGTGTGTGTGTGTCCGCCGGTGGAGGCGTATGCTTGAAGGCGCGGTCACGGCATTGACGTGGCAGCTGGTCACGGACCCGGTTGGTCGGCCGGGGCCTGAAAACATGGCCATCGACCAGGCCCTGCTGGACGAGGTGGATCGCGGCGGCGAGGTCTCCTACCTCCGCCTGTATCGCTGGAATCCTCCCTGCCTCTCCTTCGGCCGCAACGAGCCCGCCTTAGCCCGCTACGACCGCGCGGAGATCGAGCGCCTCGGCCTGGACGTGGTACGCCGGCCCACCGGCGGCCGGGCCGTGTGGCACGACGACGAAGTCACCTATGCCGTGGCGGCGCCGGTGGCGGCGTTCGGCTGCCTCCGCGACAGCTATCAGGCGATCCACCAGCGCCTGGCCCGCGCGCTCCGGGCCCTGGGCCTGGACGCCACGCTCGCGCCGGCCGGCGCGCGCCCCGGCGCCTTGTCCGCGGGCGCCTGCTTTGCCCAACCCATTGGCGGTGAGGTGCTGGTTCGAGGCCGCAAAGTCGTGGGCTCGGCGCAGGTGCGTCAGGGCAATGCCTTCCTGCAGCACGGTTCGATTCTCCTCGGCGGCTCACAGGAGATGGTGACCCGGGTGAGCCGGGAAGGGGCCGCGGCCCCCGGTGCGGGCTCCCTTTCGGAAGCCCTGGGCCGGCGGGTGGAGTTCGAGGAAGTGGCGCGGGTTCTCGCTCAGGCCTGGCCCGAGGACGAAGAGGTGGTCCGCCACGGACGACCCGCCCATCCGCCGATCCGTCAATCCGCCTTCTCGGACCCGTCCTGGACCTGGCGGCGCTAGGCCCGCCCGTCAATATTCTCGCTCCATGAGACAGGCAGCCCTCTTCTGCGCCGCGGCGACGGCGGTTCTCAGCGCCTGCCGCGAAGCCCCGCGCTGCCCCAGCGATTGGTGCGGCACGGCCGTGCTCGTTTCGTCGGAGCCCGGCGTGCTGCTGCCCCCGGTCACCGAGACCGACGCCGACTTCTGGATCACGGAGATGCTGTTCTCCAAACTGGCGGAGCTCGGCCCCGGCTTGAACACGGTGGGTGATGCAGGGTTCGTGCCGGAGCTCGCGGAGTCCTGGACCTGGGAGAACCCCACCACGCTCCGCTTCACGCTCAATCCCCAGGCGCGTTGGCACGACGGGCGGCCGGTCACGGCGCAGGATGTGGCGTTCACGTTCGAGGTGTACCGCGATTCCCTGGTAAACGCCTCGGCCCGCCCGGTGCTGGAACAGATCGCCTCGGTCACGGCGGCCGACGCACGTACCGCGGTCTTTCGGTTCCGGCGCTCATACCCGGAAGCGTTCTTCGACGCCGCGTACCAGATGTGGATCCTGCCTCAACACATCCTGGATACGGTGCCGCGTGGGCGCTTCTCCTCTCATCCTTTTGGCAGAAGCCCAACTGGCAGCGGACCATTTCGCTTCAAGGCATGGGTCACGGGGCAGCATATCGAGCTGGCGGGGGATTCCTCCTATTTCCTGGGCCGGCCGGGACTGCGCCGTGTGCTGTGGCGCTTCATTCCCGACATGGCCGCCGGGGTCACGCAGCTCGTCGCCGGCGAGGCGGACGGGGCGCAGGCCCTGGTGACTCCCGAGCTCTTGGAGCGGCTGCGGGGAGCACCGCAACTCAACCTGACGCCATTCGTGTTATCCGCCTACGCCTATATCGGCTTCAATTTGCGCGCTCCCGGTCGTCGCGACAGCCCACATCCCCTGTTCAGCGACCGCGACTTGCGGCGCGCGGTCGCGATGTCCGTGGATCGCGACGCCGTCGTCCGCGCCGTGTTGGGCGAGCTGGGTGACGTGCCCTCGGGTCCCTTCGCACCTTGGTTGTGGATCGCCCGCGAAAGCCCGCCGCCCTTGCCCTTCGACACCGCGGCCGCGAACGCAGCTCTCGACAGCCTGGGGTGGCGACGCGGGGCCGGCGACCTACGCGTTCGGAACGGCCGGCGGCTTGAGTTCGATCTCTTGGTGCCCACGAGTAGCGGGCTCCGGCGCCGAGCGGCGGTGATCGTGCAGGAGCACCTCAAGCGCGTTGGCATCTCGATGCAAATCACCGAGATGGACTTCAACGCGATGATCGATCGCGCCGCGGCCGGCCGTTTCGACGCCGCATTCCTGTCGTGGGTCAGCGATCCCAGTCCCCGGTCCATCCGGCAGACCTGGAGTACGGCGGGGTTCGCTGGATCCAACTACGCGCGCTACGACAACCCCACGTTCGACCGGCTCACGGATCAGGCGGTCGGGGCCCAAGACCGGGCGCGCGCCGCGGCTCTGTGGCACCAGGCCATGTCCGTCATCAATGCTGACGCGCCCGCCATCTGGATCTACGCACCTCGCCCCGTGCTGGCGGCGCACCGGCGCTTCCTGGACGCCGACATTCGGCCCGATCTGTGGACCGCGCTGCTGTGGAAGTGGCGCGTCAACCCCGACGCCCTGATCGAGCGCGACCTGGTCGTCGTGCCGTAGTCACGTCGTCGGGTGCTCGGCTTCCTCGCGCGCCGGCTCGGTGCCGCGGCCCTCGTCGCGTTCGGCGTCGCGACCATCACGTTCTTCCTCATTCACCTCGCCCCGGGCTCCCCGCTGGCGGGGTCCGGCGAGAATCCCTACGTCTCCGCGGAAGCCCTGGAACAGATGCGGCGGAACTTCGCGCTCGACCGGCCGCTCCACATCCAGTACTTCCGCTACCTCACGAACCTGGCCCGGGGCGACTGGGGCATGTCGTTCACCATGCACCGCCCGGTGTTGGATGCACTCCGGGACGCCGTGCCAAACACCTTGCTGCTGGCGACCGCCGCCCTGATCCTGGATTTCTTGCTGGGCACGGCGATTGGCACGCTCCAGGGGATGCGCGCCGGCTCGCGGTTCGATCGCGCGTGCTCGGCCGTGACGCTGACCCTGTATTCCGTCCCCACGTTCTGGTTTGGCCTCGTGCTGGTGCTGGTGTTCGGTCAGGAGCTGGGCTGGCTGCCCGTGAGCGGCGTGGTGGACCCGGCCTTGTACCCCTCCCGCAGCGTCCTGGGCAAGCTGACGGACCGCGCGGCGCACCTCATCCTGCCCGCGCTGACGCTGGGCCTGATCGGCGCCGCGGCGACCGCGCGCTACCAGCGGGCCGCCATGCTCGAGGTGGTCCGGCAGGACTTCATCCGCACGGCCCGGGCCAAAGGTCTCGCCGAAACGGCCGTCGCCCTGCACGCCCTGCGCAACGCCATCCTGCCAACCATCACGCTGCTCGGCCTCGCCCTGCCCATGCTGCTCTCCGGAGCGGTCCTGGTGGAAACCGTGTTCGCCTGGCCCGGCATGGGACGGCTCGCGGTGGAGGCCATTCAGCGGCGCGATTATCCGGTGGTCACCGGCGCGGCCATCCTCGCCGCCCTGGCCGTGGTCGCGGGAAACCTCGTGGCCGACGTCCTCACCCGCCTCGCCGACCCCCGCACGCGGGACCCCACGTGACCTCCCGCCGGGTTCGCGTGGGCCTGTTGGCGGTAGGCCTGTTGTATCTGGTCGCGTGGTTCGCGCCGCTCCTGGTTCCCTACGACCCGGCCGCGCAGCTGGACCTGGTTGGTGGACGCCTGCTCCCCCCGTCGTTGGCCCACCCGCTGGGCACCGATGCCCTGAGCCGCGATCTCCTCAGCCGCCTGCTGTTCGGCGCGCGGTTGTCGCTCTCCATCGCCGCCCTGGCCGTCTTGGTGGCCGTCACCTTCGGGACCGCCGTGGGGCTGGCGGCCGGGTTGGCCAGCGGCGCGGTGGACGCCATCCTCATGCGATCGGTGGACGCCGCGCTCGCCATCCCGCGAGTGTTCCTGTTGATCGCGATCCTCGCGCTGTGGGAGCAAGGCGGCGGCGCGACCCTGGTGTTGGTCCTGGGACTCACGGGATGGTTCGGGACCAGCCGCCTGGTGCGAGCCGAAGTGCTGAGCCTCAAGCGCCGCGATTTCGTGCTCGCCGCCCGCGCGCTGGGCCTTCCGGGCTGGCGCATCGCGCTGCGCCACGTGCTACCCAATGCGGTCGCCCCCATCGTGGTGAGCGCCACGCTGGGCGTTGGGAACACGATTCTGATCGAGGCCGCGCTCTCGTTCTTAGGCATCGGCGTTCGGCCGCCGCTGCCGTCCTGGGGCAACATGATCGCCGATGGTCAGGCGTACCTCGCCACGTCGCCCTGGCAGGCGATGGCGCCCGGCCTCGCCGTGGTCGCCACCGTCATGATCTTCAGTGTCCTGGGCGAGGCGCTGCGGGACACCATGGATCCGAGAACCCGTTGAAGCCCCTGCTCGCGGTCCGCGATCTCACCACGGTGTTCTCCCTGCCCAGCGGCCGGCTGGCGCGTCCGGTGGACGGCGTCTCCCTGGATCTCTTCCCGGGCGAGACGCTGGCCCTGGTGGGCGAGTCGGGCTCGGGCAAGACCACGCTGGCGCTGTCGCTGTTGCGGCTCATCCCGGAGCCGCCCGGGCGCATTGACCCGGCCGGCCGGGTCGAGCTGGATGGGACCGACATTCTGCGCCTGGACGCCGCCGACCTGCGCCGGATCCGCGGCGGCGCCATCGCTATGGTCTTCCAGGAACCGGGCAGTAGCCTGAATCCAGTGATGACCGTGGGCGCGCAGATCGCGGAAACGGTGCGGCTCCACGCCGGGCTCGATCGTCGCGCGGCGCGCCGGCGCGCCCAGGAGCTGCTGGCCGACGTCGGCCTGGGCGACGCCGATCGCCGGGTCGACCAATACCCGCACGAGCTGAGCGGCGGGATGCAGCAGCGCGTCATGATCGCCATGGCCCTGGCTGGTGGTCCCAAGGTCCTGATCGCGGATGAGCCCACCACCGCGCTCGACGTCACCATCCAGCTGCAGATCCTCGACCTGTTGGCCGACCTCAAGCGGCGGCTGGGGCTCGCGGTGTTGCTGATCACGCACGACCTGGGCGTCGCCGCCCGGGTGGCCGACCGCGTCGCCGTCATGTACGCGGGCCGGATCGTCGAATCCGCGCCGTCCACCAGTCTGTTCGACCATCCGCGGCATCCCTATACCGAAGCGCTGCTGGAGGCGATACCGCGGGTGGATCGGACCGGGGATCGGCTGCCGGCGATCCCCGGCCAGCCGCCGCCGGCCACCGACTGGCCCACGGGGTGCCGATTCCACCCGCGGTGCCCGCACGCTTGGGAGCGCTGCCGAACGACCGAGCCTGGCCTGCTCGGCGATGATGGGGAGCGGGTTTCCCGATGTTGGCTGATGGACGAGCCGGCCCGGCGGGCTTCATGACGGCGGAGCGGCTGCTGGAAGTCGCCGGGCTGAGCAAGCGGTTTCCGCTGCCACGGCCGCTCCTGGGGCCCCGGCGCAGTGTCCTCGCCGTAGACGAGGTCACCCTCACCATTGCGCGGGGGGAAACGCTCGGCATCGTGGGCGAAAGCGGCAGCGGGAAGACGACGCTCGGGCGGTGCGTCTTGCGACTGACCGAGCCCGACGACGGCCATGTGCGGTTTGCCGGGGTCGAAGTCTTGGCGCTCCGGGCGGAAGGGCTTCGCCGGATGCGCCGCCGCATGCAGGTCGTCTTTCAGGAAACGACCTTGTCGCTCAACCCGCGTCTGCGGATCGGAACCGCGATCCAGGAGGCGGTCGAGCTGCACGGGCTCGCGCGGGGTCCTCAGGCCCGTGCGCGCGTGGTGGAGTTGTTGGCCGAAGTGGGGCTCGACGGGAGTCTGTATGCCTCCTACCCGCACCAGCTCTCGGGCGGGCAGCGCCAACGGGTAGGGATTGCGCGGGCGTTGTCCGTGGAGCCCGAGTTCGTGGTGCTGGACGAGCCGATCTCGAACCTGGATGTGTCCGTAGGCGCGCAGGTATTGAACCTGCTGGCGGATCTACAGGCGCGCCACGGCCTCACCTACCTGCTCATCGCGCACGACCTGGCGGTGGTGCGCCACCTCGCCGCACGGGTCGCGGTGATGTACGCCGGACGTGTGGTGGAGCTCGGGGCGGCGGCGGCGCTCTATCCGCGGCCGCTGCACCCCTACACCGCGTCCCTGCTCGCGGCGGCCCCGGTGCCGGACCCCAACGCCGCGCGACCCCGCATCGTGTTGTCCGGCGAGCCGCCCAGCGGCGCGAGCGCGACGCCGTCCTGCGCCTTCCAGCCCCGGTGTCCGCACCCCAAAAAAGACCAGCGCTGTGTCGCGGAGCGTCCGGCGCTGCGGGAAGTCCAGCCCGGGCGATGGGCGGCGTGCCATTACGCCGAAGATGCGGGGGAGATACTGCGTAAGGGGTGAGGGGTAAGGGGTGGCCCCCTCACTCCTTACCCCTCACGCAGTTGACTATCGCTTTCAGTGGACGCCGCCCATCAACCGGCGTACGGGCCGGATCAGCAGCACCAGCACCACCGCCGAGCCAATCGTCGTCGCCGCCACCGCCCCGAACAACAGGGGCAACGGGAGGGTCTCGAAGAACCCCGCCACCCAGCCCCCCACCTTGTTGCCGGACGCGATGGAGAGGAACCATACGCCCATCATCAACCCCACAATGCGCTGGGGCGCGAGCTTGGTCACGAGACTCAAACCCACCGGACTCAGGCAGAGCTCGCCGTAGGTGTGCAGTAGATAGACGCCCACCAGCCACGCCGGGCTCACGAGCGTGCCGCCCTCGGCGGACCTCGCCGCGGGCACCAACAGCAGGAAGCCAAGCCCCACCAGGAACAACCCCCACCCAAACTTGGCCGGGCTCGACGGCTCGCGGTGGCGTTTCGCCAGGGCCACCCAGGCCCAGGCGAACATCGGGGCAAACGCGATGATGAACAGCGAATTCAGCGACTGGAACCAGGTCGAGGGGAAGGACCATCCGAACACCGACAGCCTGGTGAGCCGGTCCGCGAACAGATTGAGACTGGAGCCCGCCTGCTCGAACGCGCCCCAGAAGAGGGTCGAGAACACGAAGAACACGCCGATGGCCGCGATCCGTCTCCATTCCTCCGCGCTGAACCCTCCGGCGATCACGGCCTTCGCTCCGGAGACCCGCGCAACATCGCGCTGGTCGAGTCGCTGGAGCGCGGGCATCAGGCGGGGTTTGCCAAGCACGTACTGAATCAGCCCAAACGTCATCCCCACGCCGCCCACCGCGAAGCCGAGGTGCCAGTCCACCTTCTGGCCCAGCGTCCCGACGATGAGCGGGGAGATCATGGCGCCGAGGTTGATTCCCATGTAGAACAACGAGAACCCGGCGTCCCGTCGCGCGTCCTCCTTCTCATAGAGGGAGCCCACCATGGTGCTGATGTTGGGCTTGAGCAGTCCCGTGCCCACCGCGATCAGCGCCAAGCCCGTATAAAAGAACGGCAACGGGTCGAGGGCCAGGCTGAACTGTCCCAGGGCGATGAGGATGCCCCCCCAGAGGACGCTCCGGTACTGACCCAGGAACTGGTCGGCGATCCATCCACCGGGAATGGCGAGCGCGTACACCGAGAAGGTGTACCAGCCGTAGATGGACGCCGCGTCCGCGGTGTCGAAGCCCAGCCCACCGCTGCTCGCGGCGGCCGTCATGTACAGGATGAGCAGGGCGCGCATGCCGTAGTAACTGAAGCGCTCCCACATCTCGGTGAAAAAGAGCGTGGAGATCCCCCGCGGATGCCCCGCCCAGCCGGCGGTATCGGCATGGGCGGTCGGTACCGGAATCGGAGTCGTCACGGAGAGCGCCTAGGGTTGGAAGAGATCGTTCTGCTCAACGGGTTCCGGCACACTGCCGCGCACCAGCTCCCGCAGCCGGCGCACCCAGGCG
>DATECF010000253.1:0-5693 GCA_035287045.1 Gemmatimonadales bacterium
AGCGCCACGGCGTCGGCAGAGATGTCGACGCCCCACGTGTCCCAGCCCCGGCGTCTGGCCTGGAGCAGGAAGGTTCCCACGCCACAGCCGACATCCACCAGCCTCCCTTTGGTGGGAACCATCTCCTCGAGGGCGTCGAGGATCTCGTTCCACAGCGGGACGGCGAGCGTCTCGCGCGATCCCAGGTAATTACGCTGGAAGTACTCCCGGGTGAACACCCCCTGCGGGTCCGGCGGTCCATGAACATAGGCGACGGACATCAGTTGACAGGTCCGGCACACGTGCACCCGGACCTCCGGATCCCAATAGAGTGTCCGCAGCGCGTCGCTGGCGCACGCCGGGCAAAACCGTTCCCGCCAGCCGGCGATCGTCGCTGCGGACATCCGCTGGTCACCTTGCGCCGGCTGCTCTTTGGTGATGTGCGTACCCATCAGCTCGGCGCGTCCTGCCCGGATGCGGCGTTGACCGCCACGGCGAAATCCTGGCGAATCCTGGACAGCAGATCCGGACGCAGCAGCACGTCCAGCGCGGTCAGCGCCATGCCCTTGGCGCCCAGCAGCGCGGCGGCGTGCCCCGCCGGCGATCCCGCCGCCGCGGCAAAGTCGGGGCTGTGGGTGTTGATCCCCGGGTCACAGACCTTCACGAACGCGCCCACCAGCGGGATGCGCCAGCTGATATTCCCGGAGTCGGTGGATGCAGGCGACGGCACCGCCCGGGTGTCCAGGTCGTCACAGCCGGCCAAGCGCAAGTTGCGTTCCATCAGCGCCATGAGGGTGGGGTTGCTGAGGCGTTCTCGATAGAGAGGGAATTCCTGGAAACCCACCGCCGCCCCGGTGGCCAGCTCGGCCGCCCGGCCGCAGCTCCGGATCATCTCCAGCACGGCCTGGGCGTCGGCGTACCGCGGGCTCGTGACCTTGAGGTAGGCGCCGGCGGCCAGCGGCACCGGCTCCAGTTCGAGTTCGTCGCCTCCGTCTGTGATGCGTCCGCGCAGCAGCGTCTGGCGGGGCAGCCGCTCCCGCAACGCGTTCAGGTTGTTCCAGAAGAGCAGCAGCGCCGTCAGGGCGTTGATCCCCTTGTGTTCCTCGCCCAGACGAGTATTCCCACCCAGGGGATTCGCGCGCTGTCCCTGAAACGTGACTTCCACGCGGGCGAGCGCCATGTTGCCATGCATGACGGCGTTGCGGCTCTGGGCGTGGACGTACATGGCGACGTCGACGTCATCGTACGCTCCAGCCTCCAGCAGGAGAATCTTGCCCCCGCCGCCCTCCTCGCCGGGTGTCCCCATGACCATCACCCGTCCCGGCAGATCCCGGATGGCAGCGGCCACGCCCAGGGCCGCTCCAACCGCCGCCGCAGCGATGATGTTGTGGCCGCAGGCATGGCCCACGGCAGGGAGGGCGTCGTATTCTGCTTGAAAGACAATGGTCGGCCCGCCGCCCGCACCGTCGCGCCGCCATCGCCCACTCGCCTTCCAGGCCCGGAAGGCGGTGGGCAGACCGGCGACGTTTCGCTCGACGACGAAGCCTTTCGCCGCCAGCATGTCCGTGATCCAGCGAACGGCCTGGTACTCCGCGAACTTCAGTTCTGGATGGCCGTGGATGCGAGCACAGAGATCCAAGAGAGGCGCGCGCGCTTCGTCGATGGCCGCCAGGACCGCAGCGGCACGCTCGGCGTGGACAGTCTCCCCGTTCATCCGAAGAATGCGCGCCCTCCGCCTGGTCCGTCCCCCGCTCCGTTCGGCGGACCCGCCTCCCGCGCAGGGGCCCGGCCGACGACCAGCTGCTCCGCGGGGAACTCGTGGATCACTGCGGCAACCCGGAAGCGCTCATCGGCAGTCAGTTCCGGGAACATCGGCAGCGAAAGGAGTTGCTGGCTGGCCTGCTCGGCGTGCGGAAAGTCCCCGGCGGTATAGCCCAGGTCGCGCAGCGCCGGTTGCAGGTGCAACGACAGGGGGTAGTACACAGCCGTCTCGATGCCCCGTTCTCCGAGGAAGCGTTGGAGCCCGTCGCGCCGGCGGTCGCGGACACGCACCGTGTACTGATGGAACGTGTGTGTGCGGTCCGGCGCGCGCCGTGGGCATTCCAGCCAGGGCACGTCGCGCAAGACCGCATCATAGGCGGCGGCATGAGCCTGGCGGGCGGCGATCCACGCCTCCAGGTGGGGCAGTTTGACCCGCAGCAGGGCAGCCTGGAGGGCATCCAACCGGCTGTTGGTGCCGATGGCCTCGTGGACATAGTGCTGGCGCGACCCGTGCGCGCGCAGCGACCGAACCCGCGCGGCCAGTTCGTCGCTGGCGGTCACGACCATCCCCGCGTCGCCGAACGCCCCCAGGTTCTTCGTGGGGAAAAGACTGAAGCACCCGGCATCGCCGAGGGTCCCCGCCTCCCGCTCGCGATATGTGGCTCCCAGGGCCTGGGCGGCGTCCTCCACCACGAAGAGCCGGTGCTCACGGGCGACCGCGAACAGCGACGCCATCTCCGCGGGTTGCCCGAAGAGATGCACGGGCAGGAGCGCTTTGATCGCTCGCGGCCGGATCCCCAACCTGCGGTGCACCGCCGACCTCCCCTCCAGGATTGTCCGGACTCCATCCGGGGCCAGGGTGAACGTCCCCGGCTCGATGTCGGCAAACACCGGCTCCGCCCCGGCGAGACGAATGGCGCTCACCGTGGCGAAGAAGCTGTAGGCTGTCGTCAACACGGCGTCCCCCGGGCCGATCCCCAGGGCCCGCAGCGTCAGCCACAAGGCATCGGTACCACTCCCCACGCCCACGGCATGCCGGACTTTCAGATAGCCCTCCACCTCCCGTTCCCACGCGTCGACCTCCGGACCGAGGATGAACCGCCCCGAGGAGAGCACCCGGGCCACTGCGGCCATCAGCTCGGGCTGCAGTGCGGTCATCTGGCGCTGCAGGTCACACAGTGGCACGCGCACGCTAGCGCACCTCGTACACGGAGCAGTTACGGGCCACGGAAGCCTCCAGGGTCCTGGCCCGCCGGTCGAGAAACCGCGCCAGCGCCTCGCGGGGCGGCAGCGGATGATCGTCCCACCAGACCGGGTGCACCAGGATGTGCAGGGGACGCCCTTGGGTGAGCGCGGCAGCGTCCATGGGCGCCCCGAACCGCCACTCGCCGCGCGAGTCGGAAAGGTAGCGCATCTCCCGGACAAACATGGCCATGTACGTGTGGGGGAGCGGCGCCGACAGGGCAGGGTCACCGGAGAGCACCCGGTCGGTGGGCCGGTGGTAGCTGACGATGGAGACCGGTCGGGCAAACCAGTCTGCCAGCAGCCGGACCTCCCGGGCGCACGCGGCAGCCAGCGCCGGGACATCCCAGGAGGGTGGGTAGGCGGCGCAGTCAAAGTGCAGCCCCAGGTGATGCCCCAGGTCGAGGATGCGCGAGACGGTCGCCGAGCCCTCAGCGGAAAAGACGTTATAGTGGTCCGTCCGCACCAGGAAGAAGTAGGTGGCCGCCACGCCGCTGTCCGCGTCGAGTTCGGCCATCCGCAATGCCGACTCCAGGTCGAAGTCGACATCGTGCCGCAGCAGGACGAACCTCTGCCCCCGGCGGAGGAGACCCGGCGCTGCGGGGAAGGAGGCGAAAACGTACCCCCGCCTGCCCAGACGGCGCAGCAGTTCGCGGTATCCCTGGTAGGTGAAATTCATGGCCCCGGGCCGGGAACCGCCTGCGCGGTCCCGGCATAACGCGCCTTCCAGGCTTCGAATTCCTCGGCGACGACCTGTTCGATCTCCGGCGGCATGGGCCGGTTCGGCCGGCCGCCGCGCACAGAGGCATAACTCTCGCGGGCGGGCCGCTCCGTCAGACGGCGGAGGGTCTCCGGGAGGAGGTCAACCTGCGTCTCCAAGAGGCGGAGGCCGAGGTCGACCCGGGAGTCGTCCGGGTACACCGGAACGCGCTGGCGCAGTACGATCCACCCCGCGTCGACCCGCTCGTCGATCAGATGCGCCGTGACGCCGGGGGGGACATCGTGGTAGACCGACCACTTCAGCGCATCGAGACCGCGGACCTCCGGAATGAGACCGGGGTGGAAGTTCACGATGCCGATGCGGGGCACGGCGATGATCTCGCGCCGGAGAATCCGTGCGCCGGCGATGACCACGAGGTCGGTGGCCGCGCGCCGCAAGACGTCGGCGGTCTGCGCGCCGTTATGCTCTGCGACGACGTATGGCATCCCGAGGCGCGCGCACAGGTGCGCCGGGTGCAGCACGCCGATGTGCCGGGGAGCCGTGCGCCAGTGCGCCACAGGGCGGGACACCTCCTGAGGCGGCGCCCCCACCACGACCGCGATGGGGACCCGCTCCAGCCACAGGCGGAGGAGGAACTCCTGGGTCTTCTTGTGCGGAAAATCGTAGGCGAAGACAGCGAGGTTCACACTACCAGCTCCCGCGGCGCGCCACCCAGGTGCAGCGAGTCCTGGGATCGCTCCAGGACGCGCAGAACATTGAGGCCGCTCTGGCCATCCGTGAGGGGTCGATCACGGGTGTGCACGCAGTGCAGAAAGTGCTCGCACTCCTCGCGGAGGGGCTCCACCGGTACGAGCTCCACGGGCACACTCTCCGCCCGCCGCGCCACCGGCAGCCGACCGCCTGGCCAGTCCACCCGATGCGGATAGAGCAGCAGCTTTTCGGGCCACGGCCGCGTGTCCTCGAAGACCGCCATCTGGTGATCGCCGACGACGACGAAGCGCTGTTCCTTGAACGGATGCAGCCAGCTGACGAAGATGTGGGCGTGGACCCCGCCGGGAAAACGGAGGCTTGTCAGCGTCACGTCCGCCACATCGTGATTGAGGTACGCGCCACCATAACAGGCCAGCTCCTCGGGCATGGCGTCCAGAATCCGCAGCATGATGGCGATGTCATGGGGCGCGAAGTTCCAGAGGGCACTCTCCTCCGCCCGGAAGTGCCCCAGGTTGAGCCGGTGGGAGTAGATGTAGCGGACGCGCCCCAGGGCGCCGCCGCGGACGAGGTCCCACAGCTTGCGCACCGCAGGATGATATTCCAACACGTGCCCGACCATGAGCACCCGCTCCCCGCGGCGGGCATGCTCCACCAGACGTTCACCCTCGGCCGCCTGCAGGGCCATCGGCTTCTCCACCAGCACATCCTTCCCCGCGTCCAGGGCCTTGGAGGCCAGCGCCGCATGGGTACTGGCCGGTGTGGCGACCACCACCGCCGCGATGTCCGGGCGGTCGAGGACACTGTCCACATCATCCGAAGTCTCCACACCGGGATACCGCGTCCGGACCGTCTCGCGCCGCGCGGGATCGAGGTCGCAGGCTACCCGGAGCACACCGAGGTCCCGCCAGACCCGCACATGGTTGATCCCCCAGGCGCCGCAGCCCACCACGGCGACGGCCGGCCCGTCGCTGCCTCCTTTGCGCATCGCCAGGGCGGGGGTCACTATACTCTCCCCTACCGCCGTGCGGTCGGGCGGGGTGACCCGCCTGCTATCCGCCAACCAGCGCCTCCGCCTCCTGGAGGAAGGAATTGTCGATGAACTGCTGGGCCGGGACGCGGACGTTGATCAGCCCCTCCTCAAACATCCAGTCCTGCATCCGCATCAGCGAGAGGGCGTCGGGCCGTCCGTCTGCGTTCATGGGGAACCAGAAGGATTTGCGCAGCGTGGCCTCGTCCAGTTCGGTGTACTTCGCGATGATCCGGACGTTGCGCGGCGTCT
>DATECF010000254.1:0-5892 GCA_035287045.1 Gemmatimonadales bacterium
GGCGCGGAGTCCGCCGATCTGGCCGCCGTTCGAGCCGCGGCCGAAAGGGCCTTCGCACAGGACGCCGCGACCTCGGTGGATCGTGTCGTTGCCGCCGTGGCCGCGCGATTGATACTGACGCCTGAACAGCGCGACCGAGTCCGTCAGTCCGGGTGCGACATGCCCATGTGAACACGGCGGACGTGGCGCCAAAGGAGGCGACCGTGCTCTTCTCGCGGAACTCACTCAATGGGCTGTGCTGGCTGCTGGTGTTCATGGGGCTGCTGGTGGCCATCTGGCGCTGGCCGCTACCGCGCAAGCGGGAAACGCCTGCAGCTGGAGTGGACGATACCTCGGGGACTTCGGCTCAGGATCAGAGGTGACGTCTAATGAGCGCGTTCTCTGGTCACCAAGAGACCACCGTGTTTGTTTCGGCGCCTGTGGAACGCGTTTCCGCCTGCCTAGATGACCATTGCCGTGGGTCGCCGCGCATGACCGGGTCGTCCTGGGGCACCGCACCCCCCGGACCCTTGGTCATTGATTCGTATCGAATGCACTTCGAAGTGACGCCCCACCAAGACGGCTCGCTCCTCCGAGTCTTGATTGACTACACCGTACCGGAGAGGTTGCCCTGGCGTTGGCTTGGACGGCTTATTGGCAGGTACTACGCGCGCTGGCACACCAGGCGCATGGCCTACCATCTCGCCGTGCGCCTCGTAGCCCGGCGACCTTCCCGGCCCGGCCCGGCTACGGGCTGTCACCCGGGCTCGTGAGCGAGCGCCGCGCAATATCCTGCGGCGCAGGCTAGCTGGGGCATTTGCCCCAGTTGGCGCGCTGCCTCCCTCGTTTCCGTAGCAAGGCTCGTGTCGCTGAGCCCTCTTAACCGCCGGACCAACAAGCACTTGGCCCAGCAGGGTCCGGCGGCCCATCCCGTGCTCTTCACACCGGCCTGTAAGGTATCTTTTGGCTGAACGGGCGTGAGGAGGATCGTGATGAATTCGCAACTCAACACTCCAGCGCTGGGAGTCGCCGGGGCTGTTGCCGGCGCGCTTCTGGTGGCGGTGTGCTTCGCGCTGTACGCGATCGTGGGAGGTCCGGACCCGGTGATGCCGCTGCTCGTGGGCGTGGGACCAAGTTTCCTCGGCGGCGCTGTCGGTGTCGTGCAGGGTCTCGTCGCGGGTGGACTCGCCGGTGTGACTGTTGGCCTGACCTACAACCGGATGGTTCGCACATGACCGCCCTAAGCCTGTTTCTTGGGGCGGCGCTGTTGGTTCAGGGTCCCGCCTCCGGCCCGGCCGCGAGCCCAGAGGCCGATACGCTCAGGTTGTCCGGTGCGGTCCGGGCCGCGCTCGATGCCAACCCCATGCTCCGCGCTGCCCGGCTGCGCGCCGATGCGGCCCAACAGCGCATCCCTCAGGCTGGAGCGCTGCCCGATCCCGACCTTTCGCTCGGCCTCATGAATCGCATGACCTCGGACCTCGGCTCGACCATGGATCCCATGACCATGAACCAGGTCCAGTTCATGCAGATGCTGCCGTGGCCCGGGAAGCTGGGGTTTGCCAAGGACCGCGCGGCCCGCCTGGCCGAAGCCGAGCGGCTCGACGCGGACGACGTCGAATTGATGCTGGTGGCGCAGGTCAAATCGGTTTACTCCCAGCTGGCGTACATGGATCGAGCGCTGGTGATTATGGGCTCCTCCCGCGGCCTGCTGCGCGACTTCGTCCAGGTCTCGCAGGCGATGTATTCCGTTGGAACGGGGCTCCAGCAGGACGTGCTCCAGGCCAACGTCGGGGTTGCCCGGATGACCGAGGACATCACGGTCATGGCCCAGGAGCGGGTGGCGATGGCCGCCCGGCTCAACGCGTTGTTGGGTCGGGAGGCCACCGTGCCGGTGGGCGCCCTGGAGCTGGCCCGGCCTGACAGCGTGCTGCCGAGTGTGGACTCTCTGGTCTCGGTGGCACTTGCTCGGCGGCCCAAGCTCCGTGCCGCTCAGGAGCGCGCGGCAGCCGCGACCTTCGCCTACCGGCAGGCGCGGCGCGAACTGTTCCCGGATTTCACGCTCGGCCTGGCGTACGGCCAACGCCCCCGGTTCGACAATATGGCCTCGCTGATGCTCGGCATCCGGGTGCCCCTCTGGGCCCGGTCCCGCCAGTTGCCCATGCGGAAGGAAATGCAGGCGATGGCGGCGATGGCCGACGCCGAAGCGCGGGATACCTACAATGAGACGCTGGCCCGGCTGGTGGAGCTGCGGGCCGAAGCCACACGCAGCCTCAATCTATCCCGGCTCTATGCGACGGAGATCGTTCCGCAAGCGCAAGCGTCGGTGGACGCGGCGCTCTCCGCATACCGGGTGGGAAGGGTGAACTACATGACCTTGGTGGAGAATCAAATGCTGGTCAATCGGTATCAGACGGAAAGCGTGCGGCTGCTGGCGGCGTATCACACGGCCGTGGCGGAGATCGAAGCGCTGGTGGGCGGGGATCTGGGAGGTGGCCAATGACCGCCTTGCGCTTGACGGCGCTTTTCGGCCTCACGGTGTTCGCGGCATGCGGGGGCTCCGGCGGCGAGTCCACGATGGGCGGGATGACCGCCGAGGAGCACGCCCGCATGCAGGCGGGGGCCACGCAAGGGGCGGTGGACACGACCGGCGCCGCCGTGCGGCAGCCGGTGCACCTGACCGCCGAGCAGGAGCGGGCCCTGGGCGTGGTGTACGCCACGGTCGAGCGGCAGACGCTCACCCGCACGATCCGCACCGTCGGGACCGTGGCTGCGCCGGAACCGGGGATCGCCGATATCACCCCCAAGATTGACGGGTTCGTTGACCGGCTCTACGTGAGCTACACCGGGGAAGCCGTGCGCCAGGGCCAGCCGCTGCTCGCGCTCTACAGTCCGATGATGGTCGCCGCCCAGGAGGAGTTGCTCACCGCCCGGCGGTTGGCGGCCCGGGTGGATTCGGGCGCGGCCGAGGCCTGGCGTAACGCGCAGGCGACGTTGGCCGCTGCTCGGCGCCGCCTCAGCTACTGGGACATCAGCCAGGAACAGATCGCACAAATCGAACGAACCGGCGAGATCACCAAGACGCTGACGCTCGACTCCCCGGTGGATGGCATTGTGCTGGAGAAGAACGTGCTCGAAGGCCAGCAGGTCATGCCCGGCATGCGGCTCTATCGCGTCGCCGATCTCTCCAGCGTCTGGGCGGAAGGCGACCTGTTCGAGCAGGACCTCCAGTTCGTCCACGTCGGCTCGCAGGCGCACATCGAGGTCGCGGCCTACCCCGGCCAGCACCTGATGGGCAGAGTGAGCTTCGTCTACCCCACCGTGGATCAGGCGAGCCGGACCAACCGCGTCCGCGTCACGGTTCCCAACCCCCGACTGCGACTCAAGCCGGGGATGTACACGACCATCTACTTCGATGTCGAGCGGCCCGACGTGATCGCGGTGCCAACCCAGGCGGTCGTGGTCACGGGCCAGCGCAATCTGGTCTTTGTCCGCGACGCCGAAGGCGTGTTGAACCCGGTCGAGGTGGTCCTGGGCGTGCGGGCCGGCGATCGGGTCCAGATCCTGAGTGGTCTGGAGGAAGGGCAGACCATCGTGGCCGCGGCCAACTTCCTGGTGGATGCGGAGTCCCGGCTCGCGACCACGGGCAGTGACATGCCCGGCATGGCGCACGGCGCGGGCGCCGCCCCGGCCAAGCCGCCTACGCCGAAGCCGGACACGATGCGGATGGAGCACCGCCATGATTAGCCAGATCATCGCCTGGTCCATCCGCAACCGGTTCCTGGTCCTGCTCGGGACCTTGGGGCTCATTGGGGCCGGGGTGTGGGCCATGGGGACCACCCCCCTCGACGCGATTCCCGATCTGTCGGACGTGCAAGTCATCATCCAGACCGACTTCAGCGAGCAAGCCCCCCAGATCGTGGAAGATCAGGTCACCTATCCGATCGCCTCCGAGATGCTCAAGGTCCCGGGCTCGCGGGTGGTGCGCGGCTTCTCGTTCTTCGGACTGAGCCTGGTGTACGTGATCTTCGAGGACGGCACCGACATTTACTGGGCCCGCTCCCGGGTGCTGGAGTACATGAATGGCCTGCGCCAGCGCTTGCCCCGAGGGGTCGAGCCCACGCTGGGCCCGGACGCGACCGGCGTGGGCTGGGTGTTCGAGTACACGCTGGAGTCCGACAGCCTCGACCTGTCGCAGCTGCGCACCCTCCAGGATTGGTACATCCGCTACCAGCTCACGGCCGTGCCCGGGGTCTCCGAGGTGGCGGCGCTCGGCGGGTTCGTCAAGCAATACCAGGTGGAGGTCAACCCGGAACGCCTGCGCGCCTTCAACATCCCCGTCACCCGGGTGGCGCAGGCGATCGGGGAGCACAACGCGGACATCGGCGCCCGCGTCCTGGAGATGGGCGGGCGTGAGTACATGATCCGGGGGCTGGGCTACTTGAAAGGGGTCCCGGATATCGAGAACGTGGGCGTCGGGGTCACGCCCAATGGTACGCCCATTCGGGTACGCGACGTGGCCACGGTACAGCTCGGCCCGGAGCCGCGCCGCGGGGCGGCGGACTGGGGCGGCAGGGGTGAGGTTGTGGCGGGGATCGTCGTCATGCGCTTCGGGTCCGATGCATTGAAGACGATCGAGGCCGTGAAAGCGCGTTTGGCGGAGGTTCAACGAGGACTGCCCGCCGGGGTGCGGATTCGCACCGCCTACGACCGGAGCGACTTGATTCACCGCGCCATCGACAACCTCAAGGAGAAGTTGATCGAGGAGTCGCTCATCGTGGCCGCGGTGGCGGTGCTGTTCCTGCTGCACGCCCGCTCCGCCCTGGTGGCGATCATCACGCTCCCGCTCGGCATCCTGATGTCGTTCATCGTGATGCGGTGGATCGGGGTCAACGCCAACATCATGAGCCTGGGTGGGATCGCCATCGCCATCGGCGCCATGGTGGACGCCGCCATCGTGATGATCGAGAATATGCACAAGCACATCGAGCGGGCCTAAGGGAAATTCTCCCGCTGGGAGCTGGTGCTGGAAAGCTCCAAGCAGGTGGGGCCGCCGCTCTTCTATTCGCTCCTGATCATCACGTTCAGTTTCCTGCCCGTCTTCACGCTGGAGCAACAGGAGGGCCGGCTGTTCAAGCCGCTTGCCTTCACCAAGACATTCGCCATGGCCGGGTCGGCGTTGCTGTCCATCACGCTCGTGCCCGTGCTCATGGGTTACCTGATCAAGGGGAAGATCCGCTCCGAGCGCGAGAACCCTGTCAACCGCGGCCTCCAGTGGGTCTACGCGCCGGTGATCGACTTCGTCCTGCGGCGGCCGTGGTGGGTCATCGCGGGCGCGGTGGCGGTGCTTGCGGTGTCCATTCTGCCCTGGCGCCGGTTGGGCAGCGAGTTCATGCCGACGCTGCACGAGGGATCGGTGCTCTTCATGCCCACCACCGTGCCGGGCGTTTCCATCGCCCAGGCGCGGGAGATCATGCGCTATCAGGACAGCATCCTCGCCTCGTTCCCGGAGGTCGCGACGGTGCTGGGCAAGGCCGGCCGGGCGAACACGGCGACCGACCCCGCGCCGCTCGACATGTACGAGACCACCATCACGCTCAAGCCCGAGCGGGAGTGGCGGCGAGGGATGACCTACGATCGCCTGATCGCCGCGATGGACGACGCGGTGAAGCTCCCGGGGGTGACGAACGCGTGGACCATGCCCATCAAGGGACGTATTGACATGCTGGCGACCGGCGTCCGCACGGCGGTGGGCGTCAAGGTCTACGGGCCCAACCTGGACACGCTCCAGCGGCTGGGAGAGCGCCTTGAGCGCATCGTGCAACAAGTCCGCGGCACCCGCAGCGCGTTCGCCGAGCGGAACGTCTCGGGCTACTACGTGGACATCGCCATTGACCGCGCCGAGGCGGCTCGGTA
>DATECF010000255.1:0-5447 GCA_035287045.1 Gemmatimonadales bacterium
AGGCTCCGGCCGTCGGTGATGGCCTCGACCTCTTCCACGATGGCGTCCACCGGCTCGAGCGTACGATCCACCAGCAGATACACGATGAGGATCGAGAATCCGATCACCACCATCGCGGCCAGCAACATGGTGGAAACCAGCCGGTCTGGTGGCAGGACCACCCCGACCGTGGGGGCCGCGGCCACCACCAGCGCGCCCGGACGGCCCCCGGCCCGGACTTCCCGCACGTAATACCGGACGGGAATACGGGCCGCGTCGGACGCGAGGTCTGCCGACCCCAGCGCTCGCCCGGCGTACGGCCGCCTGCCAAGGTCGATCAAGCTCCGCAGCGGTTCGACGGCCAGCCCGCGAGCGCCACTGGAGACGTACGGCAGCTCCTGGCTCGGGCTGATCACGATGACGTAGTCGCGCAAGGACCGGATCACCGACCGGACGGTCCCCACCACCTGGGCGGTGCGTCCGAGGTCGCCCGCCGGCGCCGAAAGCGTGTCGTCGGGGCGGGACTCTTCCGCCAGCAGAGCCGCGATGAGGTCCCCCTGGAACCGGATCCGGGCATCCAGGTCGCGAAACCGCTCGCCCCGCTGCATCAGGTACAGCACCGCGGCGAACGCGAACAGCGCGGCGCCCAGCGTCACCGTGATCGACACCACGAGGCGGCCGCGAATCGTGCTCATGCTAGCTCTTCAGCACGTAGCCCACGCCCCGCACCGTGTGGATCAGCTTCTTGGCCTGCCCGTGGTCCACCTTCTTCCGGAGCCGGTTGATCACTACGTCCACGATGTTGGTGCCGGGATCGAAGTGGTAGCCCCAGGCATACTCGGTGATCAACGTGCGGGAAAGCACCCGATCCCGGTTCCGCACGAGGTATTCCAGCACGGCATACTCTTTGGGCGTCAGCTCGATGGCCTTGGCGCCCCGGCGCACTTCGCGACCCCCGGTGTCGATGGTGAGATCCACCACCCGGAGCACCGGGGGAGCCAGCGCCTGGGGGCGGCGCCCCAGGGCCTCCACCCGGGCCAGCAGCTCTTCGAACGCGAAGGGCTTGGTGACGTAATCGTCCGCCCCGATCCGCAGGGCTTGGACCTTGGACTCCAGCGCGTCCTGCGCCGTCAGGACCAGCACCGGCGTCGTCACGCCACGGTCCCGCAGGGTGCGCAGCACCTCAACCCCGGAGAGCCCCGGCAACCGGAGGTCGAGAACGATGACGTCGTAGGGAGCCTGGGAGGCGGCCGTCAGCGCTTCGCGGCCGTCGGCCACCAGATCCACCTGGATCCGCTGCTCTTCCAGCCCGTGCTGCACGAATTGGCCCACGGTCCGGTCATCTTCGACCACCAACACTTTCACGCGCCGTCCCCACCCTTCCCCGCCCCCGGCAACAGCACCCGGAAGGTGGTGCCCTGCCCGGGCTGCGAGTCCACCTGCACGTGCCCCCGGTGCTCCGCCACGATCCCGTAGCAGATGGAAAGACCCAACCCGGTCCCGCGGCCCGGCGTCTTGGTGCTGAAGAACGGCTCAAAGATCTTGGGCAGCTGCTCTCGGGGGATGCCGGGGCCGGTGTCGGAGAACTCCACAAACACCTCATCCGCGCGATCCGGGCTCGACCCCGTGGCCACCGTCAGGATGCCGTCGCCTTCCATGGCGTCAATGGCGTTCAGCATGATCGCGAGGAACGCCTGGATCAGCTGTTCGGCGTTAGCCTCCACCGGGAGCAGGCCGTCGGCCAGGCGGCGCACCAGCTTGATGCGCTTGAACCGGTCATGATGTTTCACCAGGAACAAGGAGTCTTCGACAATCGGATTGATGGGCACCACCTTCTTGTAGCGCGCTTTGGGGCGGGAGAAGTCCAGCAAGCCATCCACGATCCGCTTGCAGCGGGTCAGCTCCGACTCCATGATGCGGTAGTACTCCTCGAACGACTGCCGCGCGCCCCCCAGCTCGTGACTCCGCGAGGCCAGGGCCTCGAGGCAGGCGGTGATGGTGGCCAGCGGGTTGTTGATCTCGTGCATCACCCCCGCGGCCAGTTGGCCCACCGCCGCCAGCTTGTCGGTCTGGGCAATCTGCTGCTGGACCGACTTCCACTCGGTGACGTCCTCGCCGATGGTGATGACGTGGCTCACCTCGTCCCCGTCCAGCCGCATGGGGATCTTGGTGAGGCGGTAGTAGCGGGTCTCGCCGGTGGCGATGGAGTCGACCTCGAGTTGCTCCATCTTGCCGGTCTCGAACACCCGGTCGAATTCCCGGCGCAGCAGCTCGCGCGGTTGGCGGTAGAGGACGTCGAATACGGTGCGGCCTAGTACTTCGTCGCGCACCACACCCTGCGTGCCGGTCTCCCGCTTCCGATTCCAGGCCTGGATCCGGAACTGCCGGTCAATCACATAGAGGCCCAGGGGCAGGGAGTCGATGATTTGCGCGGTGAAGCGTCGCTGGGCGTCGATCTCCCTGGTGCGCAGCGCCACCTCGCCGGCCAGGTCCTGGGACAGCTCCGCCGACGCCAGCAGCGGCGACAGCGTGTTGCCCAGTACCTCGCCCACGCGTTGCACCACCGCCACGGTGGTCTGCCCGGAGGGAATCGCCTCGAGCAGCCCCAGGGTCGCCCCTTCATACGACAGGCGAACCCGGATGGCGTCCGGGGCGCCGCCGGCCGGCTCGCCCGCATCCAGCCACCGGATGTTGTCCTCGGCTTCCTGGTCGGACGGCAGGAGCTCGCCGGGTGCGCTGATCGAGCGGAACGTGACGCCGTCGGGACTCCGCACCCAGAGGCGGCACCGGGCGAGCTTGAGGCCTCGCTTCAGGGCTCCGGCCACCGCCGCCTTGGCCTCGTCGGTGTCAATCCCGGTCGCCAGATACGCCGCCACTTCGGCCAGTACATCGAGCGCCGTCCCGGCCACCGAAGGCAACGGAGCATCGGCCTTCCCCAGGGGGTCAGTCATAAGCTCAACAGGAACTTGGCTGAAGGTGGGCGTGCCTGCAACGTTACGCGTCGGGTTTCCCTTGTCAGGGGCGCGCCCGCGTGTGTAATTACGCTCCAACCCCACCCAATCCCGAACCTAACTGTCGAGGAGCAACGGTATGGCGCATCAGCTACCACCTTTGCCGTACGGCTTCGACGCGCTGGAGCCGCACATTGACGCCCAGACGATGCAGATTCACCACGGCAAGCACCACGCCGCCTATGTCAACAACCTGAACGCGGCGCTGGACAAACATCCGGACCTGCACCAGAAGCGCCTGGACGACCTGGTCCGGGACATCAACCAGCTCCCGGAAGCCATCCGCACGGCGGTCCGCAACAACGCGGGCGGACACGCGAACCACTCCATGTTCTGGGCGATCATGGCGCCCAAGGGCGGCAGCGAGCCCAAAGGCAAGCTGGCGGACGAGATCGAGAAGACGTTTGGCGACTTCGCCAAATTCAAGGAGCAGTTCGCCCAGACCGCCACGACGCGCTTTGGTTCCGGTTGGGCCTGGTTAGCGCTGGCCAAGGGCAAGCTGGAGATCTACAGCACCGCCAACCAGGACAACCCGCTCATGGACGGAAAGACGCCGGTCATGGGGTTGGACGTGTGGGAGCACGCCTACTACCTCAAGTACCAGAACCGCCGGCCGGATTACATCGCCGCCTGGTGGAACGTGGTGAATTGGCAGGAGATCGAAAAACGATACGAGCAGATGAAATAGGCTGATAGAGCGCATAGAACGGATAGAGCGGATGGGAGCTCGATCGCACCCACTATCCGCTCTATCCGCCTATCCGCTCTATCCCCCTATCCGCTCTATGCGCCTCGCCCCCCGCCTCTTCGCCGTCATCAGCCTGATCGTCGCGGGCACGGTGGTCGCCGTCATCGCGGTGGCGGACAGGATGCTGCGGAGCCACTTCGAAGCCGAGATCGCGGCGGGCCTGGAGCGGGAGGCCCGGCTCATCACGGTCCAATTGCCCGATGACAGCACCGAGTGGCCCGGCGTCGCCCAGCGGCTCGGCGCCCTGGCGGGCCACCGCGTCACCCTCATTGCCCCGGATGGCCGGGTGCTCGGAGACGCGGAGTTCGATCGGGAGTCGCTAGGCCGACTGGAAAACCACCTCCACCGGCCCGAGGTCCAGGGCGCGTTGCTCCGGGGGACCGGACAGGCGCGGCGGCTGAGCGAGTCCACCAACGAGCAGCAGCTGTACGTGGCCGTGCGCGGCGGTCCGCCGGGGCTCGCGGTGGTCCGGGTGTCGGCCACGCTGGCCAGCGTGGATGCCCAGATCCGGGCGGTCCAGCGGGCCGTCGCCCTGGCCGGAGCCGCCGCGTTACTCGTGGCCGCGGCGATCGCCGGGCTGGCCAGCGGCGCGTTGGCTCGCCCGCTGGTACGCCTCACCGGAGCCGCCCGGGACATCGCCGGCGGCCATCCCCCGGCGTTTCCCGATTCCTCGATTCCCGAAGTGGCCGAGCACATTTCCAGCCTCCGGATCATGCACACGGAGCTGGAGCGCCGGTTCGATGATCTTCGGCACCAGCGCGAAGAGACGGCCATGCTGATCGAGGCCATGGCCGACGGTGTGCTGGCCACCGACGCCGCCGGGCATGTGACGAGCATGAACGCCTCCGCGCGCCGCCTCCTGGGATACGGCCCCTCGGCGACGCTCCCACCCATCGAACAACTGTTCCACGAGAAACGCGCGCGCGAGCTGGTGGAGGAGATCCTGTCGGGCCAGGAGGTGGACCAGCGAGAGCTGGAAGTTGGCACCCGCACGCTGCTCACCACCGGCCGCCGGCTGCCGGACGGCGGCAGCCTGTTGGTGCTGCGCGACGTGTCCGAGCTGCGCCGCCTGGAAGCCGTGCGCCGGGATTTTGTAGCCAACGTCTCCCATGAGCTGAAGACGCCGCTGACGTCCATCGCCGGCTACGCCGAGACCCTGATGCACGAGTCGGCTCCGGGCCAGCCGCGGCAGTTCGCGGAGACCATCGTGCACAACGCGCGCCGCATGCACCATCTGGTGGACGACCTGCTCGACCTCTCGCGCATCGAGTCCGGCGGGTGGCGCCCCAACCCCAAGGACCTCGAGCTGGGAGCGGTGATCCGGGACGCGTGGGAACCCGTGGCCGAAACGGCGCGCGGGAGCGGGATCATCCTGTCGGTATCGCCGGAAACCGAGAGCGCGCGCGTGTGGGCCGACGCCGAGGCGTTGCGCCAGATCTTCACCAACCTGTTTGACAACGCCGTCCGGCACACACCGTCGAGCGGCCGGGTCGCGGTGACGGCCCGGACGCAGGCCGAGAGCACGGTGATCGTCATCTCCGACACCGGCGCGGGGATACCCGCCGAACACCTGCCACGCATCTTCGAGCGGTTCTACCGGGTGGACCCGGCTCGCTCGCGCGACCAGGGTGGGACCGGCCTGGGCCTAGCGATCGTCAAGCACCTGGCCGAAGCGCACGGTGGCCAGGTCACCGCCGAGAGTACCCTGG
>DATECF010000256.1:0-113131 GCA_035287045.1 Gemmatimonadales bacterium
TTTCGTTCCCGCCTCACGCTTACACAGGGTCCGCGGGTTCGCCGCGACGCCACAGTGGGGCGATCGAGCCACGCCGAGCGTGGCTCGGTGCCAACAGTTTCCCCGCCGGATCTACCGATGGCGACCGGCACCGCCCTTGCATGGTTGCGCCACCGCCATGCCGTTTGCCAACACGCAGACCGTCGAGATCCCGGACGCCGCGAACGCTGCCGTGGCCACCACCGTTTCCGGCGGACTCGGCGTGCGAAGCCCTCGTGGCGCCCGCATTCTGATGCTGAACCCCTCGTTCTCCGCCCCGGCGTACATGCACAACCTCTGCAATGCGCTGGCGGACGCGGGCGCCCAGGTCGAGGTATTCACGGGTCCGGCGTTTGAGCGCGCGAGTCGTTGCTGGCGGGACATCCGGTACGTTCCGCGCATCGCGTTCTACCGGCGCACGCAGCTACGCCACTACCAGGCCGGCCGGCTCACGCGGCCGGTCTGGCAACTCCTGCGGCTCACCGGTCACCTGGCGTCGCTTACCCGCCTGACGCGCGCGGCCGGCCGCTACGACGTGTTGCATCTGCACTTCCCCACGGTGCTGCCGGTGGACATTCCCTGGCTGACGTGGATCCGGCGCCGTATCCCGGTGGTATTGACGGTTCACAATCTTTGGCCCCATCGCGCCAGGCGCGACCAGCGCGAGCGCCGCCAACTCCAGCGGCTGTACCGGTGCTGCGATGGGCTGATCGCGCACACCGAAGACACGGCCCGTGGCCTGATGGAGGACTTCGGACTTCCGGCAGACCGCATCGCGCGAATCCCGCACGGCAACTTCCGGCAGTTCTGGGATCAGGATCGGGCCGCCGTGCCGGCGCTCGGCGCCGTGGCAGCCCCCATCATCCTCATGTTCGGAGAGGTGCGGCCGTCGAAGGGCGTCGAGGTATTGCTGCGCGCCGCCGCGATGCTCCGTGGCCGGGGGGTGGACTTCCGGGTCGTGCTGGCCGGCGCGCCGTTTGCCGCGACTGAGCCGTTGCACCGGCTGGCGCGCCAGCTCGCCATTGAGGATCGCGTCGTGTTCCACCTGCGGTACATCGAGGAGGAAGAGGTCCCGTCCTATTTCGAAGCCGCCACCGTGGTCGCGGTGCCCTACCGGGCCATCGACCAGAGCGGAGTCGCCATCGCCGCGCTCACGATGGGCCGGGCGATCGTGGCGACCCGGATCGCCGGCCTCGCCGAGCTGGTGGAGCAGGGCGACTGCGGGCTCCTGGTGCCGGTGGACGACGCGGGGGCCCTGGCGGCGGCGCTCCAACGCCTCCTCACCGACGACCGGCTTCGCCGCCGCTGCGAGACCAACGCCCGCCAGTACGCCGAAACCGCGCTGGCCTGGGAACCCATCGCCGGGCGCACCATGGACGCGTACCGGCAAGCCGGCGCGGCCCTGCCCGCCCGGCGGTAACACGGAGGCGCTCGGGCCCATGTGCGGCTTGGCCGCGATGCTCGGTCTCGAGGGTCGGGAGGCGGATGCCGCCATCCTGCGCCGGATGGCCAACAGCCTGGCCCATCGGGGTCCCGACGATTCCGGACTCTATGTGGACCGCCAGGTGGGCTTTTCCTTTCGCAGACTGTCCATCCTCGACCTGAGCCCTTCCGGCCACCAGCCCATGGCCTCGCCGGATGGTCAGCTGGTCATCGTCTTCAATGGGGAGATCTACAACTACGTCGAGCTGCGCCAGGAGCTGCGGGCCGCCGGCTACGCTTTTCGATCCTCCAGCGACACCGAAGTCCTGCTCGCGGCCTACCGGCATTGGGGAGCGGCGTGCCTGAGCCGGCTCAACGGGATGTGGGCGTTCGTCATCCACGATCGCCGGCGCGGCCTGCTGTTCGGCGCGCGGGACCGGTTCGGCGTGAAGCCGCTGTTTGTGCACCGGGGCAAGGATTGCTGGCTCCTGGCTTCGGAGGTGAAAGCCATCCTGGCGTCGGGCGCGTACGCCCGCACCACCAACTGGCAGGTGGCCGCCGATTTCCTGGTCCACGGCAAGCTGGACGAGACCGCGGCGACCTTCTATGCCGGCATCGAGCAGGTCCCACCGGGCACCGCCTTCGAGGTCGGACTCGACGGCCGATGGCGACAGTGGACCTACTGGGCGCTCGCCGACATTGAGCCGGAGCCGGTGAACCACGTCGAGGAGGAGATCGCGGAGCTCCTGGACGACGCGGTCCGCCTCCGCCTACGGAGCGACGTTCCGGTGGGCGTGTGCCTGTCCGGCGGGCTGGACTCCACCGCCATCATCTGCGCCATGGCGCGCCACCGTCAGGGCGACGGCGGAGGAACGCCTGCGCCCTTGCTGGCCTTCTGCTATCACGATCCCGCCTTCGACGAGCGCGCCTGGATCGCGGACACGCTGGCGCAGACGGGCGCCCTGCTGCGGCGGATGTCGTTGACCCCGGAGGCAATGTGGCAGACCCTGACGACGGTCCTCCGCTTCCAGGACGAGCCGATGGTCTCTGGCGCGCCGATCGCGAGCTTTCACCTCATGAGGCTGGCCGCGGCCGACGGGGTCAAGGTGGTGTTGAACGGCCAGGGCGCCGACGAGGTCTTCGCGGGCTACCCCAGCTACTTCCCCGCGTATTGGCACACGTTGCTCCGCACCGCCCAGGTCGGTCGCGCATGGCGCGAGATCCAGGTGTTTGGCGCCGCCGGTGGCGGTGGCGCCGGGCGGCTGTTCCTGTGGGCGCTCGGGCGGCTGCTTCACTACCGCATGCGCGGGTTCGCGCCGTATCGCCGCGTCACGCAACGGGCACGGCCCGTCCCGGCGCATCGCTGGTTCACCCCGGGCTTGATCGAGCGCATTCCCGCGAGCCCCGCGGGCGAGGAAGGCCCCGACCTGCACGCGGTCCTGAGGCGGTCCGTGGAGCACGCGCCGCTCCCTCACTATCTCCGGTTGGAAGACCGGAACTCCATGGCTCACGGCGTTGAAGCTCGTTTGCCGTTCATGGACTACCGGCTGGTCTCGCTGGCGTTCCGCGTGCCCCCGGATCGCAAGATGCGAGGCGTCTGGAACAAGACCCTCCTCCGGGACAGCCTGCGCGGACGCATCCCCGACTCGGTGCGGAATCGGGTCGCGAAGATGGGCTTTGCGACTTCTCTGCACACCTGGCTGACCGGGGCGCTGGCCCAACCCCTGCGCGATGTCCTGTCCAGCCGGGCCGCTCGAGAGCGGGGGATCTACAACCTGGAGGCAATCTCACGCTTCTGGCGGAACCGGCAACCCGCCGAGCCCAGGGACGCCCTGCGGCTGTTCCATGTGGCCCAGTTCGAGCTCTGGCAGGACGTGCATGGCGACTAGCCTCGCCGCCTCCGCCTCGGCCGCGCTGCCCCCCGGGCTGAAGCAATGGCTGAAGCGTGTGGTGCACGCCTACCGGCGGGCGTTGGGCGCCTTCACGCCGGCGGATCTCCGTCACGCCGTCATACAACTGGGCGTCGCGCCCGGTGATGTGCTCATGGTGCACAGCGCCTTCGACGGGTTCGTGGGCTTTGACGGGGGCCCGCTCGACGTGATTCGGACCCTCCAAGGCGTCGTCGGGCCGGACGGGGCCCTGATGATGCCGACCATGCCGTTCCGTGGCACCGCGGTCGAGTACGCACGCACCGATCCGGTATTCGACGCCCGGCACACGGTATCGCGCATGGGGCTCATCACCGAGATCTTCCGCCGGTCTCCGGGAGTCGTGCGCAGCATCCACCCGACGCACTCGGTGGCGGTATGGGGAAGCCGGGCCGACGCGATCATCGGCGGCCACGAGCGATCGGAAACGCCCTGCGGCCGGCAGACACCCTACGCCAAGCTGCTGGAGCTCGACGGGAAGATCCTGCTGGCGGGCGTGTCGGCTCACACGATGACGTTCTGCTACTTCGTCGCGGAGGAGTTGGAGCCGCGGCAACCCATCCGGGTGTTGACCGGGGAGACCTATCCGCTGCGTTGGAAGCACCCGGACGGGACCGTGCGGGTTTCCCACCTGCGGCTCTTTTCCCCGTCTCTCGACCACGATCTGACCCCATTGCTCCGCGAGCTGAAGCGGCGCGACCAGTGGCGCGAGCGCCGGGTGGGCCGCCTGCGTCTGATGCTGGTGCGCGCCCGAGCCATCTATGACGCCGCCCTGGCGTTGACGGACCTGGGCGCCTTCATACGAGAGCGGGCAATGCGGTGACGCCGGAGACCCTGGCCATTGAAGACTTCTTCCGCCGCCGGTATGGGCGGGAGGCCCTGTACGTCCCGTCAGCCCGGGCGGCGCTGTACCTCGCCTTCCGCGAATGGCTCCGGCCCGGCGACCGGGTGCTGATGTCTCCGATCAACGACGATGTGGTGTTCTTCGTGGTATTGGCCGCCGGCCTGGTGCCGGTGCTTGGCCCGGTGGATCCCGCCACCGGCAACCTCGAGCCCGCCGCGATCGACGACGCGGCTTGGGCCCGAGTGCGAGGGGTCCTCACCACCAATCTCTACGGCATCCCGGATCGCCTGGACCTGCTGGAGGAGCGGTGCCGGCGGTACGACCTCGTGCTCCTGGAAGACGCGGCCCACGCCATCGACAGCCGTTGTGGTGAGCGCCGCGTCGGGCAGTTCGGAGTGGCGGCCGCATACAGTCTGAGCAAACACCTCGGCGTGGTTGGCGGCGTCCTGACCTTCTCGCAGCGGGGCCGGCGCGAGTCGCTCCTACGCCAGATCGCCGAAGAGTGCCGGCACCGGCCTCCGGCCGCGGCGCTCGCGCATCAGGCGCGATTGGCCCTGAGCGCCTTCGGCGCACGTACCCTGCCGGGGAGGCTGCTCCGCCGCCTTCGCCATCGGCTGTTCCCCGAGCGCCCGACGCGGATCGCCTACCGCATGATGCTGGAAATAGACACCGTACTCGAGGCCGGGCGGCAAGGAGGCGGGCTCGACCGATTCGACCGATGGGCCCGCGTGGACAACTGGGGATACCGGACCTGGCCCCTTCGCTCAACCCAACGGGAGGCCTACGCGCGCCTGCAGGAGTTCGAGAAACATCGCCGTCTCCGGATCGCCGGCACGAAGAAGCTGCAGGCGGCAGGGCTCGTACCTGCCGGTATCAACCTGCCCCACGATACCGCACTCTTTCGCGCGCCGGTGTTCGTTCGAGATCGCGACGCGGCCCGCGCCTACTTCCGGGAGCGGGGACTCGCCCTCGACTACGTGTACCACCCTCCGCTGGATGTGTACGCCCCCACGCTGACGGAACGGCTGGCGTCACCCATCCGTGCGGCGCACTGGACCCGTGACGTCTTGCCGGTGAACCCGCTCCTGGCCGACCGCTTCCTGGAGGTGTGGGAGACATCACCCAGGCGTTGGGAGGCCGCGACGCCCGCCATCGGCCTCGAGGGGTGACGCGCGGTGCGGGAGCCGGCGAACGATCTTGTCCAGCCCGCGCAACGCCGCGCCGCGCCATCCGTCGCGGAAGACGACCACCTCGTAGCGGCCGCTGCTGCTCGCGGTCCATTCCCGCTTGTACGCCTCCTCGCCCCGGAGAAAGTCCAACCGGCGAAACCCTCGCTCAATGGCGCGCCGAATCATGAGGGCCGTGAGTACCGTCCCTACGCGCTCGCGCTCAAACCGCACATCCCGGCCATTCTGATAGTGGTAGAGGGTGTCACGCTGCGCAAAGCCGTACCACGCCGCCGCCGGCGTGCCATCGAGATCCAATGTCACCAGCCAGAGCAGGCCCCGTTCGGCCATCGACGCGGCGAACCGGCGGTGGAGCCGCTCCCAGGCGGGATCGCGAAACGCTCCCCCACCGCCCCAGCGCACGGTGTGGAGGCGCTGAAGGTGGTGTAGCCCCTCCTCGAGACGGTCTGATCCATAGTCCGTCACCACCACGCCGTGTTCCCGGAAGAGTTTCCGCTCCTTGTGGCGGACGGCGTGGCGCGCATGGGAACTCAGTCCGGAGAGATACGCATCCCAGCTCGGAGGTAGTTCCAGATACGGATACCGTCCGATGAGCCTGCGCCGGACGTTCCAGCCCCGGCGCTCACACGCCGAGCAGAACCGCGCGACATTGACGGCACGCTCGGCCACATTGTCGAGCCTGATCAGGGACCAGGGAAGGCCCTCGAGCGCTCCGGCCAGCGCATCGAGATCCGCCCGAGGCGTGGCCAGCAACTCGAGGTGGTCCGGACAGCCAAGATCTCCGAAAGCCCAACCGACCGCGGCGACCGGGACGCCCCACAACCGGTGCCGGCGGACCCGAAACGGGAACACGGCATCCACTTCGCCCGCACCGGATCGCAACACGACCGCCTGGCACGCGTCCACCTCCTCCGCGGGAACGGCCTCGGCCGAGGCCTGATGCCAGGCCCAGCTCAAGAACGGGCTGCCCGAGCCGGAGTGCTCCCCCAGCCGGTCCCAGCGATGGGGTCCCAGCTCCAGGGCGCGCGCCAGGGGCATCCGCGCCGTCGCGCAGGACTTGGTCGTCGCTATCGACATGAACGAACCAGACTCCTCGGTCGTGGTCACCGCACAGCCGTTCCAAAGGGCATGAGTGCATAGCCAGTGCCATCGACGCCGTAGCCCCACGGGAGCGACCGGCGCATCGCGGCCGCCGACGGCCCGTCCACGCATGTAGCGCGCGGGTGAGGCAGGGTCGCCTCTTGTGGCAGCGGGGCAACGAATCCCTCGCTGGCGTCGGACTTGCTCTGGATGTGTCACCGGAAGCGCTCCCGCCGGGGGCGCGGACATTGGAGACGAACGTCTCGATGACCAATAGGCGCTCGCGCGCACCTTTGCGTTTGCTGCTCGTCACGGGCGGCAGGACCATTCCTACTTGGTTGTCCACCTGCATCGCGGACGTGGAGCGGTGCGGAGCAGCGAAGCTCGTCCTGGCTCTGCGCATGGCTCCCGCGAACGTTCGGGGCTCACGGCGTTTCCCACGCCTGATACGGTGGCTGTTCTTCCGGCTGCACCAACACCTCGATCGGTATCTGTTTCGCGCCGTTCCAGACGCTCTTGCACCCGTGGCGTTGCCCGCCGGGCTTCCCGGCTGCCGCGCGCTCGACGGCGCCGGACTTCCGCCGCCGGCACTGGCCCGCACGCTTCACGCAGAACGGATTGACGTGGTTCTGGATCCTTTCGGGCTGGCGCCGGCCACATGGTTGGCCGGAGCATCCCGGTACGGCGTCTGGAGTACGCTGTTGGGCCGGGAAAACGAGCCTAGGACCCAATCCGCACCGGCGTTCTGGGAAGTGATCGAGGGGACGCCGGTCATCGAAGCCCGCCTGTGCGTTCGCCGGCCTGCATGTGACCAGCCGGTGTCACCCTATATCTCCGTTTCACCCACCGATCGTCGTTCGGTCTCTCGGAGCCAGAATCAGGCCTATTGGAAACTCGCCGCCGCCTTGGCGAGGATGCTCGGCCGGCTCTGGGAGGATGCGGAAGCCTTCGCCGAGCGGCTGAGAGCGGCACCCCCGGTGGTAGCTGCGGAAGGTGTCTCCCGTCCCCCCGGCAATGCAGAGATGCTGCGGGCCTGGAGCGTCTTGATTCGGCGTTACGTCACCGACAAGCGGCGGAGCGCATTGTACCGCGAGCAATGGGCACTGGCATACCAACTTGGCGTGGGCGACCGACTGGTCACCGGGGCTCTTCAGCCGCTGATCCCGCCACCTGATCGTCAATGGGCCGATCCGTTCCCCGTTCGACACGGTAACGCGTATTACATCTTCCACGAGGAAGAACCGTTCTCAACCCGCAGAGGAACCATCGCCCTGACCGTCGTGGACGACCAGGGCGAGGTGGCCCCCACCGTCCCCGTCCTCCACCAGGACTGCCACCTGTCCTATCCGTTCGTGTTTCACTGGGACGGGGACTTCTTCATGATCCCGGAGACCGCCGCGCGCCAACGCGTGGAGCTCTACCGGTGCGTCAGCTTTCCCATGCATTGGCGACTCGAACGGGTCCTGTTGTCCGGCGTGCGAGCGCTCGATCCGACCCCGGCGTTCTTGTTCGGCAGATGGTGGCTGTTCGCCAACGTCCCGGCGTACGGAGCCGGCACCTGGGACGAACTGCACGCGTTCTACGCGGATTCTCCCGTGGGACCATGGGCTCCTCACCGCAACAACCCCGTCAAGAGTGACGCGCGGTCTGCCCGGCCGGCCGGGCGTATTTTCGAGAGCCAGGGTCAGTTCTACCGACCCGCCCAAGACTGCTCCAGGCGATACGGATATGCCGTTTCCGTCAATCGCGTCCTCCGTCTGGACCCCGACACCTACGAGGAAGTCGAAGTAGAAAAGGTTCTCCCCGATTGGAGCCCTCAGGTGGCCGGCGTGCACACGCTCAATCACACCGGGGACATGACCGTGATCGATTGTCTCGTCCGAAGAAGGAACACGCGTCTGAACCCTTGACGACCGGCGCTGTCGGGTTGGTGCCACGCCTGGTGCATGAGAACCGCAGAGGGCGGCAGCAGGCAGCGGTCCGGTCCGATTCTTGCCCCCCCGCTCTCCCGAACGAATTCGCGGAGCGGAGTCATGCTGTACTCTCGCAGGTTACCCAGGCTCGCGGCGGTATTCGCTGGTCTAGCGATCGCGGCGGCGTGCAACGATCCGGGATCCCCGAGACCATCGGGGCCGGGGCTTCAAGTATCGCTCTCGGGAGTGGACGGCGCGCTCGCCGTGGCGGTCACCAGCATGGGGTCCGACATCGATCCAGACGGCTACCTCATCAGGGTGGACGGCTCACCCTTCCAGCGCATCGACGCCGACGGTCTCGTGACCTTCACTGGGCTCTCGGGGGGCGATCACCGGGTGGACCTGTACGGAGTGGCTGCGAACTGCTGGGCCATGGGGTACGACCCGGACGTGGTCAACGTCACGGCCGGCGTGGCCGGCGCCACGAGGTTCGACATGGGCTGTGGAGCCCAGGGCAGTGTGTACGTCTCGACCAGCACCACCGGCGTGGACCTCGATGCCGACGGCTACACGCTCACCGTTGACGGCTCCAGCCAGCCGATCGCGACCAACGACAGCGCCTGGCTCAACGGGCTTTCGTCGTATGGCAGTCACTCGGTCGCCCTGTCTGGCGTCTCGGGGAACTGCATGGTCAGCGGGCCGAGCCCCGCCACGGTTGCGGTCTCGTCCGGCGGGACGGCGTCGATGACGTTCTCCGTGGGCTGCGCCGCCAGCGGTAACGGCACGGGCACCCTGACGGTGACAACCGCTACCACGGGCTCGAATCCCGATCCCGACGGCTACACCCTGATCATCGACGGCACCATCAGCCAGCCGATCGGCCTCAACGACACCGTCACCTTCAGCGGCGCGGCCGGCGCCCACCCGGTGCGGCTGTCAGTCGCTCCAAACTGCACGGTGGACGGCGCGAATCCGCGCACGGTCACCGTAACGCCGGACGGGGCAGACACGACCACGTTCTCGGTGACCTGCGGCGCTCTGCTTGCACGTGTGGCCGGCCAGGGCCAGCTCAAGTATGGGCCGCTCACGGCCGGGAGCTTCGTGCAGACCATCGAATTCGACGTGCGGGCCGACCTGACGGGGTGGTTCAGGCTGACGGACTACGCCGACACACACGGGGACGGCACGGTCGGCCGTTGGATCATCGATCCGATCGCCGACCCTGAGACGGCGTTCACGGCGTACCGGAATGGCTCCAGCGCGTGCAGCGATCCGAGCCGCGGCGTGGAGCTCGACGCCGTTGGCCGGGAGGAGGACCATCGGGCCCTCAGGATCATCACCGTGGAACTGTGCGACAACGGGCCGCCGGGGAATGGCACGGACTTCTTGAGCTTCCTCACCTCGGGAAAGTACGGGCGGTCCGGCATCCTCACGAGCGGGGACATTACCAAGCGCTGATCCGGGGGTCACGACTGTTGTGCGGCAAAGTCGACGATGTGGCTCTCGTGCGACGTGACGCGCGCGCCTCGATCGCGCGATGCACGCTAACGGCTTCCGCAGAACCACGTTGCCGGGACCTGTGGTGACCACGCCGCGTTGGGGCTCGCGGCATGGAACGTGATACCTCGCGTGGCCGTTGACAGCCGTTACGCCGTTTCCGCGCCTGACTGTAAGGAGCCGCAATCATGAACGACGCCGTCAAACTTCGCGGGTTCGCAGCCACAATCACAGCGCTCGCGCTCGCGACCGGGTGCGACGAACCGGGGAGTCTGGAGCCCGGTGCGCTACCGAGTTCGACGCCCAACGCCCAGGTCACGGCGGTCGGCGGCGCCACGCTCGCGGTGGACGTCGCCAGCACGGGCTCCGCCAACTACATGGGTTCCGACATCGATCCGGACGGCTACACGGCCTGGGTGGACTTCTCCGCCAGTCAGGACGTGGGCGCGAACGGCCTGGTCACGTTCAGCGGCCTTGCGGCGGGCGAACATGTGGTCGCCCTCTATGGCATCGCCTCCAACTGCACCGTCTACACGATTGATCGTGGCTCCAACAACCCGCGGCTCGTCTCACTCGTCGGCGGCGTGGCGGGGAGCACCGACTTCTCCGTGGGGTGCGGGCCGTGGGGCGGTTTGACGGTCTGGACCAAGACCACCGGCGTGGATCTGCCCGACGGCGGCTACGCGATCACGCTGAACGGCGGGGCCAGCCAGGCCATCGCGCCCAACGGCAGCGTCACCTTCACCGATCTTTACGAGGGCACGTACTCGATCAGGATCTCCGGCGTCGAGGGGAACTGCACCTTGAGCGGAACCAATCCCCGCCTGGTGACGGTTTCGCCCGGCGCGACGTCCTCGGCGACCTTCTCGGCGAGTTGCGTCCCGACGGGGAGCGGGAGCGGGAGCCTGACGGTCACGGCCAATACCACCGGATCCACCATTGATCCGGACGGCTACACGGTGACGATCGACGGCTCCATCAGCCAGGCGATCGGCGCCACCAATGGCAGCGTGACTGTTGCCGGCCCGGCGGGCGACCACCCGGTTGAGCTGTCAGGCGTCGCCTCGAACTGCACGGTGGGCGGAGCCAACCCGCGCACGGTCAGCGTGCCGGCCGGCGGGGCGGCCACCACGGCCTTCTCGATCACCTGCAGCGCGCCTGTGGCCAGCGTGGTCGGACAAGGCCAGCTCGGGATGGGAACGGCCGCGCCCTACCGCAACGTGCAGACGTTCAACCTCGACCTGCGGGCCGACCTGACCGGCCGGTTCACCTTCTCCGACTACAGCAACATCCATCCGCCCGACATCGTCGCGACGCTGACCACCGATACCTCCGCCGATCCCGCGACGTCCGTCACGGCGTATCGCGACCGGTCGGATGCCTGCGCCGACCCCAGCCGCGGCATGGAGTTCGACGCCATCGGCCGGGAGTACGAGGGGATCCTGGTCAGCTACACGGTGCAGATCTGCGACAACGGACCAGCGGGGGGCGGGACGGACTTCCTCAGCTTCTGGTTGCCGGCGGAGCGGTACGGGCGTTCCGGCATCGCGACCAGCGGAGACCTGGCCAAACGGTGATCTCCCGAGGAGCGACCAGGCAAGGGCGGCATTCCGTGATGCCGGCGCGGGGGTTACGGTGCCTGGTCACGGGGGGGGCGGGTTTCATCGGTTCCCACGTCGTCCATCGGCTGGTCGCGCTGGGCCATGACGTCCGGGTGGTAGACGACTTCAGCACCGGCGACGAAGCGAATCTCGCGGGCCTGGATGGGGACATCGAGCTGCTGCGCGGCGATCTCTGTGAGCCGGACGTGTGCCGTGACGCCGCCGCCGGGATAGACGTGGTCTTCCACCTGGCGGCGCTCCCCAGCGTGCCGCGGTCGCTCAAGGATCCGTGGGCTTCTCACCACGCGAACGTCAATGGAACGGTGCGGCTGCTCGAGGCGTGCCGCGCCGCCAAGGTCCGGCGCATCGTCTATTCGAGCTCGAGCTCGGTCTACGGCGACACCGCCGTCCTGCCGAAGACGGAATCGCTCGAGCCGCTCCCGCGGTCACCCTATGCGGCGTCGAAGCTGGCGGGCGAGCAATACGTGCTCGCCTTTGCCCGCGCCGGACTGATCGAGGGGGTGGCGCTCCGCTACTTCAACGTCTTCGGTCCGCGCCAGAGCTCGCACTCCGCGTATGCCGCGGTCATCCCCGCGTTCATGCTGGCCGCGCTGGAGCCGCATGAGGCGACCCTGTTCGGAGACGGGACGCAGACGCGGGATTTCACCTACGTGGACAACGTGGTGGACGCCAACGTGCTGGCGGCCACGGCGCCACGGGAGACGGTCAGCGGATCGGCGGTGAATGTGGGGGCCGGAACGCGGACCCCTTTGCTGGGCCTGATCGAGCTCGTGAGCGGAGTCACCGGCCGGCGCCTGGCCTACCGCCGGCTTCCCGCTCGCGAGGGGGACGTCCGCGACTCGTTGGCGAGCCTGGAGCGCGCCGGGCGCCTGCTCGGGTATCGCCCGCGAGTCTCCCTGGCCCAGGGACTGCGACGCACCTGGGCCTGGTTCGAGCAGCGTTCGACCGCGGCGCTTCGCCACGAAGCACCGGCGGCCGCCCCGACGGAAGCGGCAGGCGATCGTGCCGGCGCACTCCAGATGGCAAAGCCGTGACTCTCGCGGGCACAGGCTCTGGCCGGATCGACCGACGCTTCACCCCACCACGTATCGCGGCACTGGTTCCCTCTTCTGGCGGGATCTCTGGACCCGCCCGGCAGCTCACCGCCCTGGCACGTGCGCTGCAGGACGCCGGGATCGAGTGCCTGGTTGTCGTATTTCACCGGCCCAACGGACCGCCGTCCGCGTTAGCCGGATTTCTCCGGGAAGCAGGCGTTCGACATTGCCTGGTTCACGACCGTGGGCCGCTCGACCTGCGAATGGCCATGCAGGTCGGCCGGGTGTTACGCGGTTGGCAGCCGTCCCTGGTGCAAACGCACGGCTACAAGGCGACGGCGGTGGCGTATCTGCTGCGGCGGCTGCGGTACCCGTGGCCGTGGATCGGGTTCTTCCACGGTGTCACCACCGCCAACCTGAAAGCGCGATGCTACCACTGGGTGGACCGGCGGCTGCTGGGGCGGGCCGACCGCGTGGTCGTCATGTCACTGGCTGAGGCGAGCGCGTTCCGGCACTGCGGCAACCGGGTGCACACGATCTACAATGCGGCGCTGGCCCCGCCGCCGCCCGGGAGCCCCTCGGAGGACGACAGGCGGACGGGCGGCCGCAGGCTCCGGCGGCCCATCGTCGGGGTCGTCGGCCGCCTGAGTCCGGAGAAAGGCGTGGATCTGTTCCTGGACGCCTGCGCCCGTCTGGCCCGGGGCGGCCTCCCCTTCTCGGTGCTGGTGGCGGGGGACGGCACCGAGCGCGCTCGCCTCGAGGATCGCTGTCGCCGGCTCGGATTGGAGCCCCGCATCCGATTTCTGGGTCAGGTGGACCACGTGGACACCGTGTATCGCCAGCTGGACTTGTTGGTCCTGCCGTCTCGCAGCGAGGGGTTGCCGAACACCCTGCTGGAGGCCTTGCGGCGGGACCTGCCGGTGGTGGCGACGGCGGTGGGGGCCGTGCCGGAAATCGTGGGCGCGTCGCCCGCCGCTCACCTGGTGCAGCCGGGATCCGCGCCGGCCCTGGCGGACGCGATGGCGCGCGCCCTGGCGCAGGGGGACTCGCCCGAGGCCGCCGCCGCTCGCCAGGACGTGGTGAGCCGGCTTTCCCTGGAGCGCCGCGTGGAAGCCCACCTGGACGTGTACCGGGATCTCCTGGAAGAGTGGCGAGGGAGGGGGATCCCAACCAGCGGAGTCACCACGGCATGTGCGGGATTGCCGGCGCGGTAGCCCTGCGGGACGGGGCCCGTCTCGACCGTGAGCGCCTGTGTCGCATGGCGGGGCTCATGAGACACCGGGGGCCGGACGGCGAGGGGTTCTGGGCTGACGAGCGAGGCCGTGCGGCCCTGGCACATCGCCGCCTTTCCGTCATTGACATCGACGGCGGGCAGCAGCCGATGTGCAGCGACGACGGGCAGATCGCCCTGGTCTACAACGGCGAGATCTACAACTACCGCGAGCTGCGCCGCTACCTGGCGAGTCAGGGAGCGCAGTTCCGAACCGCCTCGGACACCGAGGTGTTGCTGCGGCTGTACGAACGATATGGTAGCCAGGCGGTCCATTTCCTGCGCGGGATGTTCGCGTTCGCCGTCTGGGACGGGCATCGCGGGGAGCTGGTGCTGGCGCGGGATCGGGTGGGCAAGAAGCCCTTGTTCTACGCGCTGGATGACGAATGCTGCTACTTCGCCTCCACGCTCGGGGCCCTCCGGGACACGGATCCCCGGAACCGTCGCGTGAGCCCTCCGGCGTTGGACGCGTTTCTCACCTTGGGGTACGTGCCGGCTCCTCATTCCATCTGGCAGGGCATCAGCAAACTGCCCGCGGGCACCATGCTGCGCGTACGCTCGGAGGGGGCCCGCTCCATCCGCTACTGGGCGCTCGAAGACGACCTGACCCCTTTCACGGGGCGCTTTGCCGAAGCCGTCGATCGACTCGAAGAGCTGCTGACCACCTCCATCACCCTGCGGTTGCGCAGCGACGTCCCGCTCGGCCTGTTCCTGAGCGGCGGGATCGATTCGAGTCTGGTGACCGCTATCGCCGCCCGACTCGGCCCCAGGGACACCATGACGTTCTCGCTCGGCTTCGCCGAGACTCCGTTTGACGAGAGCGGCTACGCCGAGCGAGTCGCGGGACACCTCGGCACCCGACACCGGACCTTCACCGGCAGACCGGAGCTGCTGGACGTCCTGCCGACGTTGGTGCGGCATTTTGCCGAGCCGTTCGGCGACTCGTCCGCTCTGGCCGTCTGGCTCCTGGCGCGGGAGACCCGGAAGCACGTCACCGTGGCGCTCACCGGAGACGGCGGGGATGAAGGCTTCGGCGGCTACGATTGGTATCGGACCGCCCTCCACCTCAACCGGGTGAGCCGCGTCGCGCCGGCCGCGGTCCTGCGGCTCGGCTCGGCGGTGCCGAGCCGGCGACCCTGGGCCCGGCGGATCAACCGGGCCCTGCGCACCGCCGCGTTGAACGAACCGGAGCGCTTCGCCGCCTTGCGGACGTTCATGGGCCCGGAGGAGGCGCAGACGCTGTACGCAGGAGATCTCCTGAACGAACGGGAAGGCGGTACCAGTGCACCGCACCAACGGCTCGCGCAACTGTACCGGGACGGCGGCGGCACCGCGCTCCGCCGGATGCGGCTGGTGGACGTGCACACCTACATCGCGGACTGTCTCATGCCCAAGGTGGACGTCGCCACCATGGCTCACAGCCTGGAAGCCCGCTCGCCGCTGCTGGACCAGGAGCTGCTGGAGTTCGCGCTGGGTCTGCCGGATCGATGGCTGCTGGACGGCCGAGGGGGGAAGCCCCTGCTCAAGGCGTTGTTAGGCCGGTTCGTTCCGGGCGACTGGTTCGAGCGACGCAAGCACGGGTTCTCCGTTCCGTTGCCAGTCTGGTTCGCCAAGGGGCCGACCAGCGTGTGGGCCGACCGCCTGGCGGAGAGCGAGAGCCTCCGCGACTGCGGGTGGTTCAAACCGGCCGGCATTGGTGAGCTGGTGCGTGAACACCGCGATGGCGTACGGGACCACAGTCAACGCCTGTACAACCTCATCGTGTTGCGCGAGTGGCTGAACCAGCATTGATCCGCCCGTTGGCACGCGACCGCGTGTGCGTGGCGACGGAAGCAGGCCACACCCACGTGTCTTGGACGACGCCGGACTGTCGTACGGCGAAGTCGCCCCTGTGGTCCCGGTGCCACGTGACCCCCACGCCTCGCTTGGTCTCGCATTCTAACCGCTTTGGCCAAGATGAGTTGCCGGACTCGCTCGTGAGCGGGCGGTGTCCGCGGTTGCGGCACAGAACGTGATATCTGGGCCTGCACGATGACCACCGCATCAGCACCTACGCCCACCCGCGATTCGGCGATCGCCGGCTGGCTGCCGCCGCCGGGCGGCCACCGAACGATGGATCCGCCGCCCGAGCCCCTCTTCCTCACGCTGGCTCGAGGGCTCGACCGTCTCGCGGGGCACCGCGCTTGGCGCCGAGCGACGCTGGGGGCACTGGAACTCGGGATCGCGCTGCTCGCTGCGCTGGCGGCGCTCCTTATCGTGCACGGCGCTCAGCGGGGCCCGTGGTGGGGCGAGGCGGCCTGGCCGGCTGCCTTCCTGGTCCTCGCCAAGGTCGTCGCGGGGGTGTTCACCGGTGCGTTCGGCTGCCGGTGGCGCTTCGTCGGTCTCCGCGACGCGCTCCTCGTCCTTCGCTCGACGGTGGTCGCAGCGGCCGCCGGGCTCGCCGGTATCGCGTGGCTCGATCCCGCGGGCGACGGCCTCCGGCTCGTGGTCGCAGACGCCGCGCTCTACCTGCTGCTCTCGGGCGGCCTACGGTTGTCGGCCCGCTGGCTGCACCAACGGGAGCGGCGGGTCCGTGCCGTCACCGGTAACCAGTTGCGCCGCACTGTCATCGTGGGCGCCGGGGAGGCCGGTGCGCTCCTGCTCGAGCGGATGCTCGCGAGCCCCAAGATGTTGATGGACCCGGTCGCGTTGGTTGACGACGATGCCAACATGCACGGGAGCCGGCTCCACGGCGTGCCGATCGTGGGGCCGGTCTCCGAGCTGGGCGCGATCGCGGATCGGCTAGGCGCGGACGAGACGATCATCGCGGTGCCGTCGGCCTCGACGGAGCAGATGGCTCGCATTGTCGACTCGTGCGTCGCGGCCGGGTTACCGTTCCGGATCGCGCCGGACCCCGAGGACATGCTCGGGATGCACCCGGGAACGAGCGGGTTGCGCGACCTGCGGCCCAGCGACCTGTTGGGCCGGGCCCAGCAGGAGTTCGACGTCGCCCCGGTGCGTGCGGAGCTGCGCCAGGCGCGGGTGGTCATTACCGGGGCCGCCGGCTCGATTGGCAGCGAGCTGGCGCGCCAGATCGTCAAGGCCGAACCGGCGGCCCTGTACCTGGTGGATCGCAACGAGAACGACCTCCATTACCTGTGCGAGGAGTTCCGGCGCCATCAGATCACGCTGCCCTTCCGCGGAATCATCGAGGACGTGAGGGATCAAAGCCGGTTGGCCTGGCTGCTGAAGGACCTCCGTGCCACGCACCTGTTCCACGCCGCGGCGTTCAAGCACGTCCCGCTCATGGAATCGCACGCCGTCGCGGCGGTGGAAAACAACATCCTCGGTACCTGGTCGGCGTTGCAGGCGGCCAATGCCGCGGGCGTCCGGAAGTTCGTCTTGATTTCCAGCGACAAAGCGGTGCGCCCGAGGAACGTGATGGGGGCGACGAAGCGCTTCGCCGAGGTACTCGTCGCGGAAGCCACTCGCGGGTCCGCCATGGACGGCATCATCGTGCGGTTCGGCAACGTACTGGGGTCGAACGGCAGCGTGGTCCCGCTGTTTCAGCGTCAGATCAGCGAGGGCGGGCCGGTAACGGTCACCAGCCGGAACGCAACGCGCTATTTCATGACGCCCTCGGAAGCGGCGCAGCTCGTGCTCCAGGCGGCGGCCATGCCGGAGTGCGCCGGCAACATCGCGATCCTCGACATGGGAACGCCGGTGCACATCTGGGATCTCGCCGAGCGCATGATCCGGATGAGTGGGCTGCGCCCCGGGGCCGACATCGCGATCGTCGAGACCGGGCTCCGCCGCGGCGAGAAGTTGCACGAGGAGCTCTGGTCGGTGACCGAGGATGCCGCGCCGAGCAGCAATTCCCGGATCATGCTGGCGGAGATCCGATGCCCGACCCACCAGGCGACGTCCCTGATCCCGCTGGTTCGCCAGTTGGTGAATCTGGGTGACCCCGCCGCCCTCCTCGACCTGCTGGCCCGCTCCGTGGGCCTGACGAGCCAAAGCGCGGGGCTCGGTCATGGATCGCCAGGCGGCAACGGACGGACCGCGAGAACGGCCAGCGTCGCGTAGCCCTCCTCAGAGGGTCGACTTGAACAGCAGCAAGTTGGGTGTGCTTCCCGGGTTACCGGTGACGGCTCCAGCCGTGGCGTGGTTGATGATCCAGCCCGCGACCGTCGCGGAGGCTGCGTCGCCGAAGGTCGCTTTGTGCAGGGCCGCGACGCCGGCCACGTGCGGCGCGGCCATCGAGGTGCCGCTCAGCGACATCGTGACCCCAAGGAGCCAGGTGGACGTGATCGCCGACCCGGGCGCGTACGCCTCCACGCAGCTCCCCCAGTTCAAATAGGAGGCCTTGGAGTCGGTCCTTTCGGAGGCGGCCACGGTGAAGACGCCCACCGCCCCGGCGGGCGATGAGGCGCAAGCGTCGGCGTTGTCGTTCCCCGCCGCCACGGCCAGGAACACGCCCGACCCGGCGCAATTCAACACCCTCACGCCGTGCAGCCAGACGCCTTTGGCCACGCCGTACGTCGTGCCACCCACGGTTCCCGCGACGTGCGTACCGTGGCCGTTGCAGTCCTGGCCGGTCACGCCCCCGAGCAGGCCGAGCGCCAGCGCGTCGTACACGTTGTCGGCGCGGCCACCGAACTCGGGATGCAGGGTCCAGATGCCGGTGTCGATGATTAGGCGTGGACGCCGGCTCCGGTGGAGGTGTACGTGTACGCCGAGGACAGCGGTTGGGCACGCTGATCGATGCGATCCAGCCCCCACGGGTCACCGTTCCCGTCCATGGCTTGCGTTTCATCGGTCCGGACAACCTGATCCACCTCGACGTAACCGACGAGCGGGTTCCGCCGCAGCGCTGCCACCGCCGCATCGGAGAGTCGCGCCGAAAAACCTTTGATCGCGCGCAGGTACACGTGGCGAAGGGAGCCGCCATGCGCGCCGACCAACGCGCGCGCCAGACTGGCTGGGTCGGGGACTGCCTCGTCGAAGACGACGATGTACTGGCCGGGAATGGTTTGCGGGCCCGCGGGCGACCGAGCCAGCGCCTGGAATTGCCCGGCATCAGGCGACACCGGAGTCGACACGTCCCGGCACGCGGTCCCCAGCAAGGCCATGACGAGCAGGACGGCTTGGGTTGGGTGTTTCACGACAGTACCTCGCGACAAGGTTCAGCGGACTTGGCAAAGCAGGTTTCGGGCCCCGGTCACATTCGGACCGCCTCGATGACGACGTTCCAACCGAGCCGATTGAGCGGGAACAGGCCGCCAAACCAGAGATCGACTCTGTGCAGGGCGTCGAGCTTCACGTGGCGCCTGCCCAACAGGAACCAGGAAAGGATGTTGTACGGGATGATGTACAATCCGGCCCAGCGGCGCGTGGCGTAGCCCGCGGCCCGCAGCCGCCGCCGGAGCGACCGCGGGCTGTAGAAGCGGACGTGCGTCGGATCCCAGCCCAACCAGTTCCGCTCGCCGCACCACCAGCGCTTGTAGGTGCCTTCGAGCAGGAAATTGAGAGACCAGGTGCTGTGGGTAGACAGCAGCAACCGGTCACCCGCTGCCTGGCACGCCGCGAGGTCCCTCAGCAGCGCCTCGTCTTCGGGAATGTGCTCGATCACGTCCTTCAGAATGATGACCCGGAATCGCTGGCCGAGGAGCGACGGCGGGAACGCCTCGGAGCAAACCGTTTGGACGCGTTCCTCGACGCCGCGCTGGGCGGCGAGCAGCCTGGCCGTCTGGAGGGCGTTCGGCTCCGCGTCTACCAGCGTTACCTGACCGCCCCGCTCCGCGCACCTCACGGCCATGAACCCCGCACCGCCGCCGTAGTCGAGTACCCGCACGCCACCAAGGTGCCCAAGCAGTCGCTCGAGCACGCGGACTTTGGTCAGGTTGTACGTGTCCGCGCGTCGCAGGTAATCGGCGAGATGCTCTTCGGTTGGCACGCGCCGCGCCCAGTGATCGCTCGGGTATCGCAAGCGCGTCGAGCCGGATGCCCCGATTCCCGGTGAAGGGCTCCGTGGATCCACCGCCTGCGCGCTCTCCGCCTCGGTGGACATCCTGGTCCCTAGGCCAGCACCGAGACCACGGCTGTTGCAGGACCGCCATGCCGTCTGGTCTGGACGACTTCATGCCGCATCAGCGCGTCCGCGAGGAACTTGGTGGCCCAGTTCAGGACCTCATAGGCCCCGTAGCCGCCACCCACCGGCCACGCGCCCTTGATCCCGCCCCGCAATCCCGGCTCCCGGCTGTCGCGGCTCTGCGTGCGCTTGAGGAAACGCAGGACCGCCGGCACCGGCTCCAGCCACTCCGCGTCACCCGTGACGTCGGCCAGGCGCATCCAGTTGTTCGCCATCTGGGCCTGGCCCGTGAGACAAGACCAGCGAACGGCGGGGGACCAGTCGGGGCGGTAGCGGCCAGGCATCCATCCGTCGTCCCGAACCGACCCGGCAAGCGCGCCGGCAGCGCGCCGGGCCGCGGCGAGCAAGCCGGAATCACCGAGTAGCCGTCCACCTTCCAACAATCCGCGAATGGCGTACGCGAGCGTGTGCAGCAGAGGCTGGGCGGGATCGCTCAGGCAACAGCGTGGCAACCAGCCGTTGGAGGCCTGTACCCGTGCCGCTGCGCGTAGGCTCCGTGCGGCAGCATCCGTGAAGGTCGCATCGGCGAGGCGAACACCAGCCTCCGCGAGCGCCCAGGCCGTGCGGGTGTTATAGAGCATGGAGTCTGCCCGCGCGAGGCGGGGGTCCCCCACGCGCCACTGTCCGTCCGGGTCGAGCGTCGCCACCAGATAGCGAGCGCCGCGGCAGGCGGCGTCGGCAAAGCCTCCGAGCCCCGTTTCCTCGAACGCGGCCAGCCAGCCGAGCAGCACCTGTCCGGTGTTGAACGCGGCCGGCGCCTGCGGCTCCCCGATCACGCCGCTCTGGACCGCGCCGCCCGCTAGCTGAACCGCGATCTCCCACCGCGCCGCCGTCTCCGCGCGGGCGGCGAGCTCCGGGCGCCCCAGGCGCCGGGCGGCGGCGTACAGCGTTGGAATGATGTAACCCGTGGTTTCCGGATAGGGTGGCTGCCAGCCGCGGCACCCGAAATAGGGATGCCATCTGAGGCTGAACCCGCGCGCGATGCCACCGTCCAGCGTCGTCTCACCGGCGCGCACCAGCCAGTCGATGGCCGCCACCAGGTGAGGTTCGTGGCGGTGGTCGGCCGGATAGCCGCCGGCCCGCTCGCGCCATTCCTCGACCAGAGCGGTCGGATTCAGGAGCGGATGGGCGCGGAGGGCGCGCAGTGGTCTCTCGACCGATGCAAGGAGGGGCATCGTGCTCAACGTCCCGCCGACGGCGTTGCAAGGCATGTGCCCGCCGGGCTCCAAAGGGGGCGCGGCGGGGCCGGGGGCCGGGTGACGTGCCGCCACCACACACCGCGGCGCCCCGGCTGCGGGAGGCGTGCAATAGGGATGAAGCGCAGGATCACGCGGTGGAGCCCACGGTCCGGGTCTTGCAGTTCCCTGGGGGACGGTTTCCATGAGCGACGACGGTCCCGCGACGCAACGCCAATGATGAAGCTCCTGCCACTCGATAGCCCCGAACGCATCCAGCTGGCGGCCGACTGGTTGGGCCGGTACGACAACTACAAGTGGCTGGACTTCGGCAACGGGGTCCAGAAGGTCACGCCGGTCACGCTGAAGATCATGACGCAGAGGGACTTGCACGTAGTCCGGGCGTACACGGCGAATGACGGGGAGCTGCCGATCGGCGTGGTGGGATTGACCAATGTGGACCAGACGTTCAAGACCGCCTCGCTCTGGGCGGTGCTGGGGAACAAACGGTACGGCGGACTGACCAAGTGCGCTTCCTCCAAAATGCTCACCGTGGCATTCAGGGAGTTGGGCCTTCGGGCCGTGAATGCATGGACCCTCGACGTCAACATCGCGGCGCGGCGGGTCCTCGAATCGCTTCACTTCAAGTACGTGGGGCGGACGCGGCAATGTCATGTCCTGGACGGCCAGCCGCATGATCGCCTGCTCTTCGACCTCCTTGCCCCCGAACATCAGGATTGCGACGGCGACGCCATCCCGGCGTAGCCGCGGGCGCTCACCCTCGCTACACCCGCCGGACCACACACAACGACGCCCCCGTACCAGGATTTCAGGCCCTGGCACGGGGACGCCAACTCGCGACTGGTACGCTACCTCACGCTGCTGCTCGCCGAGCCGACGATGATCTCTCCAACCGTGGCGGTGACTTCAGGCAGGCACTCCAACGACGTGCATTCGCCTCCGGTCACTGTCTGCAGCACCACGTGAATCATGTTGACCGTGATCCCAGTGGCGTGCTGGACCTGCTCGTTCAACACCACATAGCCCACCCCCGGAAGGCTGATCCGGGTATTGGGCGCCACATTGTCCGCGATGGACACGCCGCTCACCCGCAGGTTCTCGAAGGTCGAGCCGTATGCGTTGCTGATCGTGGTGGATCCGCTCCGCGAGGTCGACGTGACGGCGAACACCCGCGAGGCGGTGATCAGCCCGCTGAGGATGCTCACCTCCGCCACGGTGGCCACGCTTTGCGCGCCGGCCGTGCCCGCGCCGACCGCGCCCGAGGTCACGCTGGTCAGGAGGTTCGACGAAAACGCGCCGAGCACACTGAGCGCCTCGCCAGACGCCTCGGCCATGTCTCCACTCCCAGGCCCGACACTGGGTAGGACCGCCAACGGGGACTTGGCCTGCGACGCCTCGGGGGTCTGGACGTAGGCCCCGTAGGCCTCGCCGGCCGCCGTCTGGGCCGCCGCGCTCGCCGCCGCCGCGGCGCTCAATCCCAGCACCGCGAAGGCGGCCGCCAGGCGCGTGGTCCACTGCTGTGTGCATTGGGAAAGCATCAGATATCCCTTCCTTTCATCCGATCGTCGAGGTTCAGGTCCCTAGTGCGCCTGGATGTTGCCGCCGGTCAGCGGGGTACGGCCGGTGCTGCCATGACCCGGGCCTTCGCCACTGACCTCGAACCAGAAGGTGTCCGGGCCGGTGCCTGGGCTGCTTCCGGGTTCGCCATTGTCACAGGCTTGAGCAAAGAAGTCGTGCGTATGCCACTCGCCGTTCCCGTGCTTCGCGCGAACGGTGCCTCGGAACTCACCGCACTCGCCGCCCTCCGGGCTCGGGAAGGACGCGAACGAGGTGATGGAGCCGCCCGACGACGTGGTCCCTGCGTGATACTTGCTCTGCGTGGGGTGATACACGACTTGGAGCTGGCCCTTGAGTGGCTCGCAGGTATTGCTGGCGTGGATGTTGAACCCGAACGTGACCTTCTGACCGCCCGGGTCAATCCGCCCGCCTCCGGTGAACTTCTTGGCGGCCGGACACCCGACCCAGAATAACGGGCTGCCCACGTCGGGCACCGCGGTCGCCTCGGGTTGCTCACACGCCGACCCGACGACGGCGGCCGTCAGCAGACCGGCTGCCACGGTGAAACCTCTTCGTTCGCGCATGTCGCTACGCCTCCTGGTGGTGGTTTGTGCGGGTGCTCCCGGCTGCGGGGAAGCAAGCGGGGTGCCACCGACCGCCTCGGCGCAAATACAACCCGCACACCGACATGCGCGTTTCGGTGGTTGCGCGCGGCAGTGGACCGAGTCCCTCAGTTACGTCGTGCTCGGGCGACAGCCGCCGTACCGGTGGGCGTCAATCGTTCGCAGTGTCGTGTCGTAGATCAGACGCGTGCGTCTGGAACCTGCGGAAGGCCATGGAGGGGATGATCACACCCCATATACCCCATATAAGGAAAGCGCGCCGGCCTTCCCCGAGACCGGCGCGAACTTGGTTGAGAAATGACGCCTCTGCCACCGACCCGTCTCCGTGCAAGCGAGGCTCATTTTTTTTGTTGAGCTAGGCAGGTGTCTCCGGCGAGAGGCCGGGCGGTGACAGAGGCACCAGCGATGGGTGGGGCAACCCCCGTGCCACGCGGTGCAGGGCCCCGCAGCCGACATGGCTGATTACCTAAGCCGTCTCGTAGCAGGCGGTTAGCCCGGCGAGCTAACCGGAGCGACACCCCATGATTGGCCCGCCGACGCCACAAGGCGTGGCGCGCGTACTACGACTTCGGTGTTGGGGTGTCGCAGCAGCAGGCCGGCACCTCGGCGGCACGAAACTTGTTTCTCGGTTGGGTGCGCCCTGTTCTCGAGGTTCTCATCGTGGAGTTCACACCCCGTGCGTCGCGGAGACCGAGCCGCCTCACCAGCGTTGGCGCGCGCGTCGAGCCAGCCGCGAGATGCAATCTCCCGCCATCATCAGCGCGGCGGCGCCTGAGCGTCTTGCACGCCGTCGCCCCGGAAGATCCAACCGCCCTCGAGCGCACCGTTCAATCGCTGTGCATCGGACTCCGCCGCCGCGACCACATGGTGCACGTGGCCGCCGTGAGCGATACACCCGCGATGATCGAGCGCTTTCAGGCACCGTTGATCAACGCGGGCGTGCAGCTGCACCCGGTGGTCCTGCCGCGCCACGCCTACCTGCGGGAGAAGCGCGCACTGGACCGGTTGGTGGCCGAGATCCGGCCTGACGTTCTCCACACCCACGGCTTTCGGTCCGACATCCTGGCCGCCCTGCCGGCGCGGGAGACGGGGGTGCCAACCGTCACCACCGTGCACCGGTTCAATGTGGGGGGGTGGAGGAACTGTGTGCACCAGCTGCTGCGGAGCGTGGCCCTCGTCCGGTGCGACGCCGTGGTGGCCGTCTCCCGATCGCTGGCCGACGCCGTGTCCCGGAGCGGCGTCGTGGCCGAACGGCTTCGGGTCATTCCGAACGCCTGGCTGGAAGCCGAAGCGCCGCTCGGCCGGGCCGCGGCGCGGCGGGCCTTGGGGCTGACGCCCGACGACCACAAAGTGGTGGGATGGGTCGGCCGGCTGAGCCGCGAATCCGGACCGGACCTGGCGCTCCAGGCCCTGGCCTTGCTCGCCGACCTCCCGGTCATGCTGGTGCTGTTGGGCGACGGACCGGCTCGGGGGGAGTGCGAGCGCCTCGCCGCACGCTTGGGCGTCGCGGATCGGGTCCACTGGTCCGGCGCCGTGCCAGACTCGGGCCGGCTGTTCGGCGCGTTCGACGCGTTTCTCCAAAGCGCTCGGACCGAGGGACCGCCCATCGCGCTGTTCGAGGCCATGGCGTCGCGCACGCCGATCGTGGCGACCGCCGTGAGCGGGGTCGACGACGTGCTATCCGGCGGCACCGCCCTGGTCGTCCCAACAGAGAACGCGGAAGCGCTGGCGCAGGCTATCCACGACGTGTTTCGCTACCCGCGGCACGCGACGGCCCGGGCGACGGCCGCCCGGACACGCCTGCTGATCCAATACGAACCACAGCGGTGGGTGGATGCCTACGAAACGCTCTACCACCAGGTGAGTCACCCCCGGTCGTAGAATCCGCCGGCGCTTCGCCAGGGCGCCGGGGTTCAGGCCACCCGGCGATGCCGTGTCAGGAGGCCACCATGATGGTCTCGCGCTGCAGCCCGTGCTTCTCCATCAGGCGGTACAGCGTGGTCCGATCCACCCCGGCGATGCGGGCGGCGCGGGACATGTTGCCGCCGGCCCGGTTCACCAGCCAGGTGAGGTAGCGGCGCTCGAAGGCGGCGATCAAGCGGTCTCGCGCGGCGTGAAACCCCTCGTCCACCGGATCGTTCTCGATCGCGATGGACTCCGTGGGGAAGCTGGGCGGCGTCGTGACATTGGCCGGCGTATCGAACGGGATGTCGGACGGTACGATGGTCACTCCCGGCTCCAGCAACACCACCGCATGCTCGATCACGTTCTCCAGCTCCCGGACGTTGCCGCGCCAGTGGTGGGCGGTGAGCGCGGCCAGGGCGTCGGGGCTGAAGGTGGGCAGCGCCGCAGTGGCGCCCCGGTGACGGGTCCAATACACCTTCAGGAACTGATCGGCCAGGATGGGGATGTCATCCCTCCGCTCCCGCAGCGGGGGCACCTGGATCGGGACCACCCGCAACCGGTAGTACAGGTCCTCGCGCAGCACGCCCGAGGCCGTGGCCTCTTCCGGCTGCCGGTTGGTGGCCGCAACGAACCGCACGTTCACCACCGCGTCAACGTTCTCACTCCCCACGCGCCGGACCATGCCGTCCTGCACCACGCGCAGCAGCTTGGCCTGGAGGCTGGTCGGCATCTCGGCGATCTCGTCCAGGAACAGGGTGCCGCCGTTGGCCGCCTCGAGAAGGCCCTGTTTGTCCGCGATGGCCCCGGTGAACGCGCCCTTGCGGTGCCCGAACATCTCGGATTCGAGAAGCGTCTCCGGAAGGGCGGCGCAGTTGATGGCCACCAGCGGCCGGCTGTGCCGCCGGCTGTGGTAGTGGATGAACTGCGCGATCAGCTCTTTGCCCGTGCCGCTCTCCCCGGTGAGGAACACCGAAGCGTCCGTCGGCGCGACCTTGCGGGCCAGCTCAATCACCTTGCGGAACGCCGGTGACGACCCGAGCACCGTGACCCGGTCGCCGGCGCCGGGCCGGCGGTCCAGCTCGAGGTCCAATTCCCGCGTCTCGCGCCCTACGATGACGGTGTGCGCCGCCCGTCCGATCAGCACCTGCAGGTGGGTGGCGGAGAACGGCTTGGGCAGGTAGTCCCAGGCCCCGGCCCGCAGCGCGTCAATGCTCGACTGCACGCTGGGGTGCCCGGTCATCACGATGACGAGGGTCTCGGCGTTCCTCTCCAGCGCCGCCCGCAGCAGATCCATCCCGGGAACGCCCGACATGTAGAGATCCAGGAGCAGAATGTGGAAGTTCCGCTGCTTGAGGAGCTGCAGCGACTCTTCCCCATGGCGGGCCACGGTAACAGAGTACCCCTCGATCTCCAGGAACTTGGCACAGCTTTCCCGCAGCGTGCGATCGTCGTCGATCACCAGCACGCGGATGCTGGCCTTCGCGGCCGAGTCCACCGGCAGCAAACCGGAAACACCTGACCCGGGCTCCATCACGGGGGGCTCACCTTCCACTGGCGATGAATCGACTGGTGGTGCATCGACAACGCCCACTGAATGCTCGTCGTTGGCCATAGTTCACCCGGATGCGACCTGCGTGATGCGCGGTAAGGGTCATTGGGCATGACCGGATTCCTGACCCCGTTAACGCAGTAATCGAACCACCGACGCCAGAGCGCCGCCGCGGGCCGTATCGCCCTGCCGTTTCTGAAGATACGAAAGATACCAGGCTCCATGACATCGGCCCCAAAAGGGGAGCAAGGCTCATCTGATGTGGCATCTCCACCACGAAACAGTGGCGTCGCTGCCACACAAGGATGTTGCGGCAAAACCACGGCAGCAGCAAGGGCCCTCCGGTCATCGTGGGGGACTCGGCCCAGCCTCCGTCAAACCAGGTCGGGCCGGCGATGCTCGAACGGGCGGAACGGTTGGATCGGCGCCTGCTCCTTGCTGCCGGACGCCCGGTGAAGCGCTTCCAGGGCCGAGCGGATCAACGCCGTCGCCGACGTCGGGATTTCCCGCACGTTGGGCACGGCGTCGTATCCGACGCGCAGTTGCAGGGGCCGGATCGAGCTGGCCAGGCGCCGGGCCAACCCTACCGCACCCAACACGTCGGTCCGCGGCGCCAGAATGATGAACTCGACGGGCGCCTGCCGCCCGGTCACGTCCGACCGGCGAACGCCGTGGAGCCCGTGCGCCACGTTCAACGCCACCGTATCGACGTCCCGCTGCACCGACGCCTCGCCGCCGATTTCGGGCGCGACGGCCAGACACGCCAACGCGGCGTGGCGCCGGAACGCGTCGGCCACCAACTCCTCGCAGCGTCGCGAGAGGCCCGCGTCGTTGTACAGGCCGGTCGTGGGATCGATCAGCCCTGCTTCCCGTGCACGTTCCGCGGCGCGTTTAGCGGCCAGATAGTTCTCCACCCGCGCCACCAGCTCGTCCGGGTCCTGAGGACTCCGCACCACGTCCCACACACCCGCGCGAAGCAGCGCCAATCGCTGGTGCGCCTCAAGCTCGTGAGCCGTCGCCATCACGATGGGGGTGACGGGGTCAACACCCAGGGCGCCCCGGATGGCGCGGCACAGCTCGAGGCCGGAGAGATCCGGCAGCTCGCGATCGATCAGCACGACGTCCGGCCGCTCCCGCAGGCAGTCATCGACGCTGGCGTGCCCGGCACGGTGTCGCACCACCGCGTAGCCCTGCCGCCCGAAGAATCGGTCCACGGTATCGGCCGATACGTCGTCGGCCGTAACCAGGAGAAGACGAGGTTGATGCACGAGTGAGCCTTTGCAGGTCAGGCCCACGAGCCAACAGCAGGATTTGTGCCCTGTGACGTCATGGGGCGTCGCGCGGCGCCGGCCCCTCAGGGCGTGCCACTGCGGTAGGTCGGCCACACCGACATCCCATTCGCACACGGTCACGGCGGCGGTGCGCGAGCCGCTGCAACCCTTCCCGCGCATGGGGCATCTAACCCCTCAGAGAAGGACGATCTGAGGGCACCATGACGGCCATTCCATTGCTGAAGAACGACGGCGGGTTCGCGGTGCGGGATCCGGTCAGGGCGATCACGGACCGCATCGAGCGGGCCCGCTCGCGGCTCAAGCTGGAGCGTGCCGCGCCGCCGGCCTACGCCGTGTTCGACGAGGGACACCTGGTTGGGGCGATTCACGCGCCCCACGGCACACCGGTCTTCGGCCCGGCGGCGCCGACGGTGCTGCTGCAACGGGCTGTGGCACGCTTCACAGGTCGACCACGATCTTCCCCATCTGCTCCCCCCGCTCCAGCCGCTCCATCGCCTTGATCCCGTCCGCCAGCGCGTAGGCGGCGTCCACGGTCGGCCGGAGGTATCCCTGCCCCAGCAGGCGCACGATCTCGCGGTACTCGGCGAGGTTGCCCATGGTGGAGCCCATGATGGTGTGCTGGTGCCAGAACAGGCGCCGGACATCGGTGACCACCTTGGGACCCGACGTGGCGCCGCAGCTCACCAGCCGTCCCCGCCGGGCCAGCGCCCGCAGGGACTGCTCCCAGGTCGCCTCGCCCACGTTCTCCAGCACCACGTCCACGCCGCGTCTGTCCGTCAGGCCCCGCACTTCCTTGGCCACGTCCACCCGCGCGTGATTGAGCGTCACGTCCGCGCCAAGGGCACGGGCCGCCTCGAGCTTGGTATCGCTGGACGAGGTCGCAATGACGAACGCTCCTATCAGCTTGGCGATCTTGAGCGCCGCGCCGGACACCCCACCACCCACGCCCCAGATCAGCACCGCCTCGCCGGGCCGAAGCGCGGCCCGCGTCACCAGCATTCGCCAGGCCGTGAGCGTTACCAGCGGGTACGCCGCCGCCTCGCGCCAGGTGATCGGGGGATGCGGCGCCGGCGGATCGGGGATGCGCAGCAGGTTCTGCTCCGGCACCACCAGGTATTCCGCGAGCGTGCCCGGGAGGTGCTCGCCCAGCAGGCGGTACTCCGGGCACAGGGAATGCTCGCCGGCGTCGCAGGTCTCACAGCGGTAGCAGGCAACGCCGGGATTGATCATGACCTTGTCACCCGGGCGCACGCCGGTGACGTCGGCCCCCACCGCCTCTACGTTCCCCGCCCCGTCGCCGCCCAGGATGTGGGGGAATTCGAGCGAGAGGCCCGGCAAGCCCCGCATGGTCCAGAGATCGAGGTGGTTCAGCGCCGCCGCGCGCAGGCGGATGAGCACCTGTCGGGCGCCGGTGATCGTGGGGGCCGGGACGTCGGCGATCCCGAGCTGGGTCAGATCGCCGTGCCCGCGCAAGACCAGCGCCTTCATAGGGCTCGAGGGTCCCGCGACGGGGTTACTTGCGGAACGCCGGCGAGGTCAGCCGGTCTTGCGAACTCGCGGGCCGGACCTCCGTTGGGACGGCGCCCGCCGTGTTCAGCGGCATCAAGTACAGTTTCTGCGAGACGTTCCCGCCGCGCTCGAACTGGGTCACAACCATGGCCATCAGGTCACCGGTCCGGGAAACGTCGAAGTCGCTGATCGCCAGCCCCTGAGGCGAGATCTGCGTGGTCTCACCGGTCGACACGTTGGCCCGCATGACCCGGCTGGTGAGCGTGCGGCCAGGCTCCTGCAGCAGGTACACGAGTTGGCCGTCCAGCATCCACACGGGGTTGGTCTCGGGAGCGGGGGCACGGGTGAACTGGCGTTGATTGGCGCCGGCCATCCCCATCAGGTAGATGTTGTAGTTGTTGCCGTCCCGATCCGTGGTGAACGCCACCGTCCCGCCGTCGGGCGAGACCGCGGGCTGGAAGTCGCTGTGCGTCCCCTGGGTCAGTTGTCGCGGGCTCGAGCCGTCGGCGTTCATGATCCAGATGTGGAACGTGCCGGTGGTGCCCTCGACGGCGTTGGAGGCGTAGACGATCTTGGTCCCATCCGGCGTCCAGGCCGGCGAGCCCTCCGCCGCGGTGGTGTTGGTGAGGCGGCGCGGGTTCGAGCCGTCCGCGTTCATGACGTAGAGCTCGGGGTTGCCGTCGCGATCGGTCACGTAGGCGATCCGTGATCCGTCCGGCGACGGAGCCGGGTCCAACTGCGCGGCGACCGTGTCCTGCGCGAGCGGGATCAATCGGTCCGGGGACGCCCGGTCAAAGGCGTGCAGCGTAGGGACATTGCCCCGCCGAGTCGAGGTCACCACGATCTCGGCCTGCACGTACACGTCCACGGTGTCCGCCTTGCCCCACGCCGTGGTCCCGACGACCCGCGCGTGGCCCGGCGCACCTCCCAACAAGTTGCCCTGATTGTCCACCGTGGCGACGCTGGGATTGAGCGAGGTGAACTGCACGCCGGTCGCGGGACCGAGCGTCTCGCCGCGGTCGTTGATGAACGAGGCTCTCACGGCCTTGCGTTCGCCGGGGACCAACCCCAGCTGGCCGGGCGCGAGCCCCAGACCCCCGGCGACGACTTCCACCGTCCAGGCGCCTTCGAGGCCTCTGCCGGGCCCTTGCACCGTGAGCCGCGTGCGCCCGATTCTCTTGCCGCGCACCGTCCGGGCGCCAGCGTCGTAGGCGGCCACCGTGGTGTCCGCCACCCGCCAGGTGAACGGCGCCTCGGGGATCCTGGAGCCGTCCGCGGCGTACGCCTCGGCGCTTACCGCGACCGAGCCACTCACCGGGACCGTGAGCATACCCTGGCCGGGGTTCACGCCCATCGACTCAACCGCTCGATGCACGACCACCGGGAGGCGGGCCGTCTGCCCGAACCCGCTGGCGATGATCTCCGCTTGCCCGGCATTCACCCCGACGGCAACGCCCAGGGGCGTCACGCTCGCAACGCCCGGGTTGGTCGAGGTCCAGGTCAGCGACCTGGTGGCCACACGGCGGTTCCCCTGGTTGGGAACCACGACCGGGACGGTGTCCTGCGCGCCCGGCGCCAGGGACAACGCGTCCACTCCAAAGGCAAAGGGGGCAGTGGCCACCAGCACCGTGGCGCGCGCCACCAGGCCGGCAGCGTTGCGCGCTTCGACCACGCCTTGCCCGGTGGAAATGCCCACGACCGTGCCATCTACGCCGATGCTGGCCACCGTTTCGCTCAGCGAGCGCCAGGTGACCGGCATGGGCGCCGCCTGCGAGCCATCCGCCTGGAGGAACGTGAGACCCAGCCGGGCGTCTTCGGAGGGAAGCAGGTAGACAGCATTCGGCTCCACGCGCATCGCGACGGCCGTACTGGCGGCGGCCGGCGTGCCCGGCTGCGGCGGCCCCGGAGCCACTCCGCCGGCACCGGCCACCTGCACCTGCACCGCGCCCTTGCGCCCGCCCGCCTCGGCCTCGATGAGGGCGATGCCGGGAGCCAGGCCGACGATGGTGGCCACACCCGGTTGCCGGGCGTCCGGGTCAACCCGGGCGACGGCGAGGTTGGTGCTCGACCAGGTGATGCGGACGGAAGGCAGCACATTACTGCGTGCGTCATACGCCGTGGCTACCACCCCCTGACGCTGCCCCACCTGGAGCGTGACGTTCGGGGGGAGGACTTCAAGCTCAGCAACCGCCTGCGCCCACGCGCCGCAGACCGCCGCCAGGCTGAGGGCAAGACCCAAGATTCCCACTCGGTGGAGGGTGTCCATCGCGTGCCAATCCCTATCCCGCTGAGGGGCCGTAACTCTAGACCGGACCGATAGATAAGCGATGCTAGGATACAGGCTCCGCCACCGCGGTGTCAAGCCGATGGGCATCCGGGGCGGCGCCGTGCGGATGGCGGACTCGGGGCGGGCGGCTGCATTCCCCGTCCGCGGCTCTTGCGCACTGCTTGCACGCAGATAGCATCTATATGCCAGACTCCGAACCACTGGTCACTGACCGGAGGGATAACGACATGAGCCTCACTATTGATCTCAGCGGCGGACCCGGCATGTGGGATCCGATGCCCCTGACGCCGCCGGTGAGACCGCCGGAGCCATCGCCGGCTCCAATCTGGTCGACGCCCGCGCCGACACCTCCGGCCATGCCGGAGCCAACGAGACCCGCGGCTGCCCCTCGGAAGCCGGCGAAAAGGAAGCCGGCCAAGAAGAAGGCGGCCAAGAAGGCCAAGAAGAAGGCTCCCAAGAAGGCCAAGAAGAAGGCGGCGAAGAAGGCCAAAAAGGCCAAGAAGCGGCCCGCCAAGCGCGCGAAGAAGGGTGCGCGGCGTAAACGACGCTGAGTTTCACCCGTGAGTCTGACGTGAGGCGATGGGGGAAGGGTACGCGCGACGCGGTGCCCTTCCTCTTTGTCGTTGGGGCCCGCCCCCTCCGCGGGCTGCTGGCTGTGGCGTGGTGGTTCCTGCTGGCAGCCTGCAATCCCGGCAAGGGTAAAACGGTCTACCTGGGCGGCACCCTCTGGGACGGCACCGGTGCGCCGCCGGTGCTGGACGCGGTCATCATCGTCACCTCGACCGGGCACATCGAGCGCGCCGGTGCTCCCGACGCGGTCAAGGTCCCTCGAGGTGCTACCCGGGTCCGCGTAGATGGCAAATGGCTCATCCCGGGCCTGATAGACGCCCACACGCATGCAGAGCGGTGGACCCTGCCCCGTTTCCTGGCCTACGGGGTCACGGCGGTGCGCGATGTGGGAGGGCAACAGGACAGCATCGTGGCGCTGCGCGACGCCACCTCGCTGGGCGCGGTCCTCGGACCCAGGCTCTACATCTCAGGCGCCATGATCGACGGCACCCCGGCCACCTGGCGCACTGCGACGGCCGCAGCCAGCGACGATGACGCCCGGCGGGCGGTGGACGCGCGCGCGCTGCTCGACGCCACCCAGGCCAAGGTGTACGCCAAAGTCGACTCCGCGCGGCTCGCCGCGATTATGGACGAGGCCACCACCCTGTCGTTGCCCGTCACGGGACACCTGGGGAAGGTGGACGCCGTCCGAGCCGCCCAAATGGGCATCCGGGCGATCGAGCACCTGAGCGGCGTGGTGGAGGCCACCGTCGCCGACCCCACGCCCTACTTCGAGGCACACGACGATTTTTTCCGCGGCTGGAACCTAGCGGAGCGCGGGTGGGCGACCCTGGACTCGGCGGCGCTCTGGCGTACGGCCGAAGGACTCCGGCAGGCGGGCGTAACGATCGTCCCCACGCTGGCCTTGCACGAGGTGTGGGCGCGCCTGGAGGACAGCACCTACCTCGTGACGCTCGACCTCACGGGCGTCCCTCGCTCGGTCGAGGAGGCGTGGGATGTGGAGGATCTCATCGCCCGCGCGCGACTCGGGTTTGACGATTACCTCGCGTTCCGCCGGTCCCGGCCGGTGCAAGACCGGTTCGTCCGCACGTACCACCAGCTGGGTGGCCTGGTGGCCGCCGGCAGTGACGCGCCCAATCAACTGCTGCCCCCCGGAGCCTCCCTCCACGAGGAGTTGAGACTCCTGGTTGGCGCGGGCCTGTCCGCTCGCGACGCGCTGCTCGCAGCCACGCGGAACGCGGCGCGGCTGCTGGGCGTGGACTCGATTGGGGTGGTGCGGGACAGTGCGGTGGCGGACTTCGTGATCCTCGGCGCCAGCCCGCTGGACGATATCAAGAACCTGCGAAACATCGAGGCGGTGGTGGCGCGCGGCGTGTACCGGACACCGGCGGAGTTGCGCGCCCTGTGGCGGGCGAGGTAGGAAAGCAGAAGCCCGAGGGCACGCCCTCGGGCTGGTTCTGCTCCGCTCCGCTATGCTGGTCCGGAAGCTAACACCGGTCCCACCCGGCGTCGCGGACATCGATCACTGGGGCGGGTGGAGTCGAACCACCAACCTCCCGGTTAACAGCCGGGCGCTCTGCCGATTGAGCTACACCCCAATACCTCCCACCCCCGCACCACCCGACGAGCGAGGGCGATGAAAACCAAAAGCCCGCCGAGATCTTCAGGCGGGCGGTCACGCGATCAGCCAACGATTTCGGCTAGACCCGTAGCCTCCCGCCGAGCGGCGGATTATTACCGTTGGTCGAATTGCGCGCTGTCATCGTCATGTTGGCTTGGCCATAAGCATACCGCGGCGCACCGCGCTGGACAATTGGCGGGCCTGCTGGAGCGCGGCCTCGAGCTGTTTCGCATCCTGTCCTTGGGACACGGCCTCGAGTCCCACTGCCAACGCGTTGAGCATCTCTCCGCACTCCAGTGCGTGAGTACGGAGCGCATCCACCGAGCGCTCGGCCTGGTCTAACTCGCTTTCGACCGAGCCGCCAGCCGCGATGGTCCGTGAAACGAGCACCCCCTCGCTCAACCGCGCGACCTTCGCCAGCAGGGGCTTCAGTTGGTGCTCCGCCCGACGGCACTCGGCCACCAGATCCCGGGCCAGGTGGCCCGCTTCCCACGCGGCGCCCGCACCTGTACCGGTGATCCCACCGGCGAGGGCGTGGATGCGCCTCTCCACCTGGTGCGCCGCCGAAAGGCCGAGCTCAACTGCCGCGAAGGCAAGAGGGCGGTCGCGCTCAAGGCGGATCCGCCATCCGTCCCGCACAAAGCGACCGAACAGCCAGGAGCCTAAGACGTCAAGCCACGATGGCAGTCGCCATTCCGCGTGGGCGAATTCGGCGGCACGACGGGCCCCCCACGAGCGCTCGAGCTTCTTCGCCAGCCGGTAGAGCGTTACGGCACCGGCGCCCAGTACACCACCCATCACCACTGCCGTCGCCACGCCGGCGGCTACCGAGGCACCCTCGATCGCTCCCCAAAAGCCGACCAAGAATCCGGTGAGTAGGGCGACCACGATAACGATCAAACCCGCCACCAGCAGATTCCCAAGCCGGGCTGTCAAGCGCGGCTGGGCGACTTTCGGCAAGCCGAAGACGTTGGTGGCAAGGACGCCTCCGAAGGTCCCGGCCATGAACAACGCCACGTTGAGCGGTGTGGAGAGCGCGAATCCTGCCTGCCCGGCGACGAACATCCCCCCCAGGATCAGCCCGAACGTCGCCACCATGCTGGAAATGCCCATCGCATTCGACTGGCCGACTTCCTGGATCTCGTCCACTCGCCGTGCGCGCTCGACGTACAACGCTCGCCGAATCGCCGACCACGTGACACCGCGCCGGGCGGCCTTTTCGATGGCCAGGGTCCACTGTCCCACGACACCACCGGCCAGCAGCAGGATGAGGCCGAGGGGCGTGTTCTCCACACCCACCAGGCCAAGCGCCCCGGCGCCCAGGGCGCCGACCACGAACGCGCGCTCGGTTTCCCGCAGCAGCAGGCGCACCGGCGCCGGCACGTCCGGCAGCTCGCCACCCAGCTCCCGAAGGGCCTCAACGAACTCCTCCATGCGGGGGAACCGCTCCTCGGGCCTGGGCGACAGGCAACGCTGCAGCGCCGTCACCAGCGGCAGCGGCAGCCGCCGCCCGATCCGCGCCAGGTCCACGCCCGAGCCCTTGATGTGCTCGGCGATCACCGCCGGCAGACTGGCTCCCTGGATCGCGTGGGTCCCCCCCAGCATGAAGTACGCCACCAGCCCCAGGGCGTACATATCCGCCCGCTGGTCCACAGTGCCTTCGCCCAGGGCCTGCTCGGGCGCCATGTACCGAGCCGTGCCAATGACTTCGCCAGGCTGCGTCAGGTCGGTGTCCGCTCCCGTGAGCGCCTTGGCGATCCCGAAGTCCGTCACCACGGCCCGGCCCGAGCCGCGGTCCATCATGATATTGTCCGGCTTGATGTCCCGATGGATCACCCCGCGGGCGTGCGCGTAGGCCAGCGCCTGCGCCACTTCCTGCAACACCCGCCGGACCACGCTGATCGGCACGGGGCCCTCTCGCTCGACCTTGGCCCGCACGCTCTCGCCGTCGATGAACGCCATGACGAACCACACCAGATCGTCGCGCTCCCCGACATCATAGATGGGGACGATGTTGGGGTGCGATAGCTGGGCCGCCATCTGCGCCTCGCGCACGAAGCGAGACCTGAGAGCCTCCGAGTAGCCCAACTCGGGCGGCAGCACCTTGACGGCCACGTCCCGCCGCAGCCGGCGGTCGCTCGCCCGGTAAACCGCCCCCATCCCACCGCGGCCCAGCAGGCTGGCGACTTGATAGGACGGCCCCAGGGCCGCAGCCAGTCGAGTGGCGATGGAGTCAGTCATCAGTCATCTTTGAACCGGCAACTAGGAGGTGGTTCCCGCCCTGGAGGCAGGGCGGCCCATCCCTAGAATGCGGTTGCTTCAGCCGCGGGACAAGATCCGGGGAGGTGGGGCATGATGGCGACGCAGAGCCGCGAGCACTCGGTGGTGCGCGACCGCCTAGCGGAGTTGTTTCGGGACCAGAAGACCCGCGCCGGAGTCCTGGCCCGCCGCTTGCTCAGGACTGAGGTCCCGGGCGACGCCGCCCTGGCGGAGCTGCTGATCCGGGAGCGCCGCATGAAGACCCGCATGGACGGCAGCATTGACGGTGCGCTGCTGCCCACGGCGTGGCTCGCCTGGGAGCTGCTCCAGCTCGAAGCCCCAGCGGACAACGCCGGCGTGGTGCGGACCATCGGCTTTCTGATCCGGCAACAGGACCAGCCTGGCCGCGTGTTCGGGGAAGGCTGCCGCCCCTATCTGCACGAACGGCAGTGGTGCAGCCACCACGTGGGGGGCTTCTTCTCGGCGGGGCCCACCGAGCAACCGATCGCCCCGGCCACGTTTCCCATTGGCGTGGTGGTCAAGGAAGAGCAACAGGCCCGGTTCGCCGCGAGCTGCTTCGCGCTCCGGACGGTGATCCGGGCGGGGGAGGACCGGCGCGACGGCGTGCACCGGCACGTGACCAGCCTGCTCGATCTCCCGGGCCTCTGGTCGGAATGGGGCGGTACCTGGGCGCCGGACCTGGTGTTTTTTGCGCTGGGCGCCGTGGCGCTGGCGCCGCTGGCCCTCCGGGAGCGGGCCGGCCAGGCCGCAGCACAGGTCATCGCGCGTCAACAGCCGGACGGCTCGTGGCCCGGCGCGGACCTATTTCACGCCCTGGAAATGCTGTTGATGGTCCCCACCGCTGAGGCGCGCGATGCGGTGCGCCGGGCCGTGCCGCTGGCGTGCCGGCTGGTCCAGGAGGGGGCGAACCTCACCGGCGAGGCCGGGGCGGAGCGCGGACTCCTGGTGCTGCGGGCCCACGCCCTTATTAATGGCTGGTCGTGAGGCCCCCCAGGATCCACCAGGCGCCCACCAGCACGCTGGCCCCCGCCGTGGTCAATGCGACCGCCCGCGCGAGGCGGGTGGAGCCAGCCACTCGGAGCACCGCCATGGCGGCGAGGGCAGCATAGGCGCTCATCGCCAGCATGGTCCCGGCGCCGAACACCACGAGGTAGACGAGGGCCGCCGCCTTGCTGGCCATCAGCGTCACCGGGATCAACGCGACGACCGGGAGCGTTCCGGCCAGCCCGTGCATCGCGCCCACGATGGTCGAGAGGTGGCGGTGGCGGCGGGTCGGGTCGTCGCTGGGTCGATGCTCGTGGGTATGCGCGGCGGGACCGGGCGCGTGCGCGTGCAGATGCGCATGGCCCGCATGATCGTGGGGCAAGTGCACGTGGAGCCGGCGGGCGGCGTTGGCTGCCCACACCCCCAGCGTCACGAGGGTGAGACCCACCAGCAACTCGGCCCACCGCAGGGCGCCGGCCGGCACCCGCACGCCCAAGAGGGCGAGCGCGCCGCCCACCACCAGCACGACGAGGGAATGGCCCAGCGCCCAGCGCAGGCCGAACCCCACCGCCGCGCCCAGCCGAGGGCGGCCGCCGACGAAGACCGTCACGGCGACCATGTGGTCCACCTCGAGCGCGTGCCCAGCGCCCAACGCGAACGCCGCCGCATAGGCCGCCCACAGTTCGTTCATGCACCTCTCGACCGAGTGAAAGGAGCGTTATGACCGGCGCCCCGCGCGATCAGAAACCGCGTATCCGGCTCACGTCGCTGTCTCACGGGGCAGGTTGAGCCTGTAAGCTCGGCCCCGACGAGCTAGCGCAGGTCCTGCGCCACGTCCCGCAGGTGAGCGACCCGCGGGTCGTGGTCGCCGCGGCGAGTTCCGACGACGCAGCCGTGTTCCGGCTGTCGGAATCCCGCGCGCTGGTGGCCACGGTGGACTTCTTTACGCCCATCGTGGACGACGCCTATCACTTTGGCGCCATCGCCGCGGCCAACGCCTTCAGCGACGTGTACGCGATGGGTGGGACGCCGCTCCTGGCCTTGAACCTCGTCGCCTGGCCCCGAAACCCGGAGATGCTGGAGCTCCTGGGCGAGACCCTGCACGGCGCCGCCGACGTGGCCGCCCAAGCCGGCGCGCTGATTCTCGGCGGCCATTCCATTGACGACTACGAGCCCAAGTTCGGCATGGTGGCCCTGGGCGACGTCCGGCCCGACAAGGTAATCACCAACGCCGGCGCCCGTGCGGGCGACGTGCTAGTGCTCACCAAGCCGATCGGCACGGGGATCCTGAGCACCGCGCTCAAGAGCGGGTTGATCGCCGAGGCGGACATGGCCGCCGCGATCCGCGCGATGACCACGCTCAACGCCGGCGCGGCCCGCGCGATGGCCACCGTAGAGGCGGCCGTGCACGCCGCCACCGATGTCACCGGCTTCGGGCTGCTGGGGCATCTGCACAACGTGCTGGCGGCGAGCGGTGTCGGGGCTCGGCTCTTCACCCGGCGCGTGCCCCTGTTCGAGCAAGTGCCGGAGTTGGTCGAAAAGGGCGCCGTTCCCGGGGGCACCAAGCGCAACCTGGAGGCGGCGGCGCGGTTCACCTCCTTCGGTCCGAAGGTCACCAACACGGATCGGATCTGGCTCAGCGACGCGCAAACGTCGGGGGGGTTGTTGATCGCGGTCTCCGCGGATCAGGCGGAACGGCTGCTGAGCGCGCTCCAGGAGCAAGACACGCCGGCCGCGAGCGTGATCGGCGAGATCACCACCGACGCCGGCCGCGTGGAGGTGCATTAGTTCCCGTGGCTGAGTTGCCGGTGGCGGTGGTCCACGCCGACGAGAGTTGCCTGGGCAACGGCCGGGAGGGCAGCAACCCGGGGGGTGCCGGGGCGCTGATCGAGGTCCGCTCCCGCGGCCGGATCGAACGGCGGGATTTGTATATTTCCGCGCCGGCGACCACCAACAACCGCATGGCGTTGGCGGGCGCCATCGCCGTGTTCGCGCTGCTGTCACGAAAGGGCAAGCGGCTGCGGGTCGTGTACCTGTCGGACTCCGAGTACCTGATCAAGGGCATGCGGGAGTGGGTGCCTGCCTGGGAGCGGCGCGGTTGGCGGCGGAAGGGCGGCGAGATTCTGAACCCTGAGCTTTGGCAGACGTTAGTCCGCGTGAGCGCGGCCCATCAGTCCGAGTGGATGTGGCTACGAGGCCACGCCGGGCATCCCAAGAACGAGTACGCCAACGACCTCGCGATGCGCGCGGCGGGAGAACAGCTGATGTCGGACGGAGCGGTACCTTCGGGGTTCCTCGACTGGCTGGAGGTCAAGCGCGGACGCGGCCGGTACGCCGACTACGACCCGGACGCGGCGTTCGCGGCGCTGGCATCATGACGGTCTTCAAGGACGGCGTTCCGGCGAACACCCATCGCCTGAACCTGCTCAAGGATGGGGCCGAGCCCGACCATTCGCGCATTCCTTTATACGAGGTCTACATGCGGATGGCCGAGGAGCTGGCCAAGCGCTCCACCTGCACCCGGCTCCAGGTGGGAACGGTCATTACGGACGCGAGCCTCGAGAACGTGGTGGCGATCGGCTACAACGGCAACGCCAGAGGTCTCCCCAACCGCTGCGACTCCGCGGTGCCCGGTAGTTGCGGGTGCATTCACTCTGAGGTCAACGCGCTGGTCAAGGCGCCGGGTGCCCTGCGTGACAAGGTCGCGTTCGTAAGCAGCAGTCCCTGTGTGATGTGCGCCAAGCTGATGATCAACTCCGGCGTGACCCACGTGTTCTACCGCAGGCTCTACCGGGATCCGTCGGGGATCGAGCTGCTCGCCTCGGCCGGTGTCACGCCGGTCCTGTACGACCGATGGGAAACGGAGTGGCGCTAGCGCCCATGGACGAGCTGGACCGGCTGTTCGATCGCGTGGTGCGCGCGCTGGCCGAGCGAGGCTCCGAAGACGTGCGCGAGTCGTTCCAGGTGGCCGAGCTGTACCAGGAGCTGGTGCCCTACCGCCAGAACCGGTCGGCGTTGCGCCTCGACACCTATCAGGACTACGAGATGGCGATGCTCCGGCTGCTGGCCGGCGAGCGGGGGTACGCCACGGTCGAGCCGGCCGAGGCGCAGGAAGCGCTGGTCGCCGAGGCCCAGGCCACGTATCCGGAGACCGGCGTGGTTCGGGAGTTCGCGGCGGCGCGGGTCCATCTGAATGTGACCGCCGCGCAGAACGTCATGGCGGGAGCGGAGGCGTACGCCCCACAGACGCTCCATCCTCCTCCATCGCCCTCCCTCCCCCTCGATCGCCCCGGGGGCGGGGTTGAGGAGGCGGCATCGCCAGGGGATGCGGAGGGGGAATCGGAGGAATCGTGCCCCTATTGCAACGCCGACCTTCCCAGGGGTCGGCAGCCGTTCTATTGCCCCTTTTGCGGCGGCAACCTGAAGGGCGTGCGGTGCCCTGAGTGCCGCACGGAGTTGGAGGTGGGGTGGTTGTACTGCATCACGTGCGGCCGGAAGATGGGTGGGGACTGAGATGACCAAGCCCAGGACATTCCACATCGCCGTGATCGGCGGCGACGGCATCGGCCCCGAGGTGGTGGAGGCCGCCATGCCGGCCATCGAGCGCGCGGCGCGGTTGGGGGGCGCCGTCATCGAGTGGGAGCGGTTGCCGTACGGGGCGGATCATTTTTTGAAGACGGGGGAGACGCTTCCGGATCGCGCCTTCCAGCACCTCCGCAACGACGTGGACGCGATCCTGGTAGGCGCGCTGGGCGACCCCCGGATTCCGGATCAGCGGCATGCGCGGGACATCCTGCTCGGCCTCCGGTTCCGGCTGGACCTGTACATCAATTTCCGTCCCTGCTGGCTGCTGCATCCGGACCTCTGCCCGCTCAAGGGCGATCCCAACATCGACTTCGTCATCTTCCGGGAGAACACCGAGGGACTGTACCTAGCGCGCGGCACCAGCAAGCACGAGGGCACGCCGGAGGAAGAGCAGGTCGCGGAGGAGGTCAACACGGCGCCCAAGGTGCGCCGGGTCATCCGGGCGGCGTTCGAGTGGGCCAGGACGCACGGTAAGCCCAAGGTGACCATGGCGAACAAGTCGAACGCCGTGCCGGCGCACCAGTTGTGGGACCGGGTCTTTGCGCAGGTGGGAGAGGAGTTCCCGGGCATCGAGCGCGAGCATTTCTACATTGACGCGCTCTGCATGCAGATGATCAAGCGGCCAACCCAATTTCAGGTGATCGTCACCAACAACATGTTCGGGGACATCATCTCAGACCTGGCCTCGCAGTTGGTAGGCGGGCTGGGCATCGCGCCCAGCGCCAATCTCCATCCGGGGCAGGTGGGGCTGTTCGAGCCGGTGCACGGCTCGGCGCCCAAGTATGCCGGCAAGGGCACGGCCAACCCCATGGCGACCATTCTCACCGGCGGCCTGATGCTGGAGCAGCTCGGATTGGCCCAGGCGTCCACCCAGCTGCAAGCTGCCGTGAAGGCGGCGCTGGCGGCGGGGGCGCGCACGCAGGACCTCGGAGGCCGGGCGACCACGACCGAGGTCGCGGAGGCGGTGACGCAGCTGCTCTGAGCGAGCCGGGGTCCTCCCTGTATATTCTCCGTCCAGGGCGTGGTGTCACGGAGAAACGGAGTGTCGGCATGACCACCAAAGGCAAACGCATGGACGTCGTCTTCCTGTCCGGGGTCCGGACCGGCTTCGGGAAGTTCGGCGGCACCTTGAAGGATTTTTCCGCCACCCAGCTCGGCGCCATCGCGGCCCGGCACGCCGTGGAGCGGGCCGGGGTCGAGCCGAAGGACGTGGATCACGCCGTGTTCGGCAACGCGCAACAGACCTCGGCGGACGCGATCTACCTCTCCCGCCACGTCGCGCTCAATGCCGGACTGCCCATCGAGACGCCGGCCGTGACGGTGAACCGGCTCTGCGGCTCCGGGTTCGAGGCCGTCATCCAGGGCGCCCAGCAAATCCTGCTGGACGAGTCCCGGGTGGTGCTGGCCGGCGGGGCCGAGTCCATGAGCCAGGCGCCGCACGTGGTGCGCGGCACCCGCTGGGGCGTCCGGTTGGGGCCGGCCATCGGCTTCGAAGACACGCTGTGGGAAGCACTCAAGGATCCCTACTGCGGGTTGTCCATGGCGGAGACCGCGGAGAATCTGGCCGACAAGTACCAGCTCACCCGGCAAGAGGTGGACGAATACGCCTATACCTCCCAGCAACGCGCCAAACAGGCCTGGGACGCGTGCGTGTTCGAGCAGGAGATCATTCCCGTCCCCATCCCGGATCGCAAGTCGAAGCAGAACGTGGACTGGCGGGCGGACGAGCACATGCGGCCGGAGACCACGCTGGAAGGGCTGGCCAAGCTGCCGCCCTACTTCAAGAAGGACGGCTTCGTGACCGCGGGCAACGCGTCGGGCATCTGCGACGGTGCGGCCGCCACGGTGATCTCCAGCGAAGCGTTCGCCAGGGAGCACCGGCTCGAGCCGCTGGGGCGGCTGGTGGCCTGGGGGATCGCCGGCGTGGAGCCCAAGTACATGGGCATCGGGCCGGCGCCGGCCGCCCGCAAGGCGCTCGAGCGCGCCGGCCTCAAGCTGGCGGATATGGATCTGGTCGAGGTGAACGAGGCGTTCGCGCCGCAGTATGTGGCCGTGGAGAAAGAGCTGGGGCTCGACCGGGCGCGCACCAACGTGCACGGGGGAGCCATTGCGATCGGGCACCCGCTGGCGGCGAGCGGGGCGCGCATCACCATCCATCTGCTGCACGCGCTGCGCCAGCAGAAGAAGCGCTACGGCCTGGGGTCCGCCTGCATCGGCGGCGGGCAAGGGGCCGCGGTGATCGTGGAGGCGTTCCTATGACGGGACTCTTGATCGCGCTGGCGGCCGTACTGGCGTACACCTACGGCAGCCTGCACATCATGAAGCAGTACGAGCGGGCCGTCAGCTTCTTCCTGGGCAGGTATTGGGGCACCAAAGGGCCGGGCCTGATTTTCGTCCCCGCGTTTTTCGCCAAGCTCCAGCGCGTATCGCTCCGGATCATCGCCATGGACATCCCGCCGCAGGACGTCATCACCCGGGACAACGTGTCGGTCAAGGTGAACGCGGTACTGTACATGCGGGTGAAGCACCCCGACCGGGCGGTCATCGAGGTCGAGAACTTCGTCTACGCCACCAGCCAGCTGGCCCAAACCACCTTGCGCAGCGTGCTGGGCGAGGTGGAGCTGGATCAGCTGCTGGCGGACCGGGAGAAGATCAACGGCATCTTGAAGCGCATCGTGGACGAGCGCACCGAGCCGTGGGGCATCGAGGTGTCGGCGGTTGAGGTCAAGGACGTGGACCTGCCCACCGAGATGAAACGGGCGATGGCGCGGCAGGCGGAGTCGGAGCGCGAACGGCGGGCCAAGGTGATCGCCGCCGAGGGCGAGTTCCAGGCGGCCGGGAAGCTGGCGCAGGCGGCCCAGGTGATCGGGACCCAACCCGCGACGCTGCAGCTGCGGTACCTCCAGACGCTGGTGGAGATCGCGACAGAGAACAACTCGCGCAGCATCATCATCCCCGTGCCGCTCGATCTGATCTCGCCCTTCCTCGAGATGGCGGTGCAGCGCCGAGACCAGACGGCCGCGCTCCCGGCGTCCACCGGCACGCCGCTTCCCAGCCCCGTACCGGCGGGGTCGCGGCAAACGACCTAAGGCCCGGATGGCGGAAACGCTGCCGTCCGGCCCCCGCATCGACCGCGGCGCTCTGGAACGGATTGTCAAGCGCGCGGCGGAGCTTCAGGCTGGCGAGCGGGACATCGGCGAGGGACTGACCGAGCAGGAGTTGTACGCGCTGGGCCAGGACGTGGGGATCGGCGACCGATACCTCCGTCAGGCGCTGCTGGAAGAGCAGACCCGGGCCGTCACCGAGACCGAGCGGGGACTCCTGATCTGGCTCGCGGGGCCACGGCGGGTGGCGGCCGCCCGGACCATCCCCCGCCCCCGGCCGGACGTCGAGCCCATGATGCACGATTGGATGACGGAAGGAGAACTGCTCCAGGTGAAGCGGCGGTATCCGGAGCAGACCACCTGGGAGCCGCAGCAGGGCGCCTACGCGTCGCTCAAGCGCGCGTTTGGCTCCCGAGGCCGGCGCTACGTGCTGGGCCGGGCGCGGGAGGTGGCGGGAGCGGTGACCGCGGTGGACGCGCGGACCTGTCACGTCCAGTTGGTGGCCGATGTCGGTAACGCCTTCAACGAGCAGGTGACCGGGGCAGCCGTCCTCGGCGCGTCCGGCGCGGTAGGCACCGGCGTCGCTCTGGCCGTGGGCGTCATGGTGCCGGTGGCGATCATCCCGGTGGCGATCTGCGGCGCCCTGGCGGTGGGCGTGGCGCGCCGGCAGCGCCAGCGGGCCGCCGAGGCCTCGGTGGCGCTGGAACAGGTGCTGGACCGGCTGGAGCACGGCGAGCTGGACCCGCGCCGCGCGGCCGGACCGGCGGGGACCAGTCCCCTGGTGCGCGTGGCGGAAGAGATTCGCCGCGCCTTCAATCCATGATGCGCCGTGGGCGCGCGAACCTTTACACCTCTTAGACTACGATGGCCGACATCAAGACCGTAGGCGTGCTGGGATGCGGACTGATGGGCAGCGGCATCGCCCAGGTCGCGGCGCAGGCTGGGTATCGCACGATCGTCCGCGAGATATCCGACGCCCTGAATGACAGGGGCAAGGCCGGCATCACCAAGTCGCTGGACAAGTTCGTGGAGAAGGGCAAGCTGCCTCAGGCCGACCGGGACGCGACCCTGGGCCGCCTCTCGTTCACCACCAAGGTGAGCGACCTCGCGTCCTGCGACATCGTGATCGAGGCCGTCACGGAAGACCTCGAGACCAAGAACGCCCTGTGGAAGGAGCTGGACGGCCGGTGCGGGGCCGAGACCATCTTCGCCTCCAACACCTCCAGCCTGACCATCGCGGCGATGGCGGCCGCCACCATGCGGCCGGACCGGTTCGTGGGGCTCCATTTCTTCAATCCGGTGCCGCTCATGAAGCTGGTGGAGGTGGTGCGGACCGTGACCACCAGCACCGGGACGTTCGACCGGGCGTTTACGTTCGCCCGCTCGCTCGGCAAGGAGCCCATCGCGGCAAAGGACAACTCCGGTTTCATCGTCAACCTGCTGCTGGTGCCCTACCTGCTGGACGCGATTCGGGCGCTGGAGCACGGCGTGGGAAGCGTGCCGGACCTGGACCAGGGCATGGTCCTGGGCTGTGGGTATCCAATGGGCCCGTTCACGCTGCTGGACTTCGTGGGACTGGACACCACGTACAAGATCGCCGAGATCATGTTCACGGAGTATCGTGAGGCCCGATATGCGCCCCCGCCGTTGCTCAAGCGCATGGTGCTGGCGGGGATGTACGGTAAGAAGTCCGGCAAGGGGTTTTATGACTATTCCACCACTCCACCCTCTGTGACCCAACTGGGACTCTGACATGCTCTTTGACACCGCAGCGGAATGGCACGCGGCGATCAACGATCTGCCGCCGGCGTTGTTGCTGGTCTCAGTGATCTTCGACTGGGTGGGGAGCGCCACCAAGCGGGATTCCCTCAAGGCCGCGGGGTTCTGGACGCTGGTGGCCGGCGCGGCCGGCGCGGTGCTCTCCGTAGCGTCCGGCCTCCGAGCGGAAGGGACCATCGAGCACGGCGAGACCGTGCACCTCGTCATGGAGCGGCACGAGACGTTCGCCATCGCCGTAACGGTGGCGTTCGCCCTGCTGGCGGGATGGCGCATCTGGCGGAAAGGCGTACTGGGGCCGCAGGAGCGTCCGACGTACTTGTTCGCGGCCACGGTGGGGGCGGCCGGCATCATCTACGTGGCGCACCTCGGTGGTACCATCGTGTTCCAGCACGCAGGCGGTATTCCCACGCCGGCCCTCCAGGAAGCGCTCGCCGAGCGCACCCAGGAGCACGAGCATGCGCCGGGCGAAGAGCATGGGGAGACGGCACCGGCGGACACGGCGGCCGCCAAGGCCGATACGGGGCACGCCCATGCACCTGGAACACCGCCCCATGAGCACGACTAATGCGGGCACGGTGCGGCTGGCGCAGGCCTTGGCCGCCGTGGGGGTCGCCTGTACCGCTGTGGGTACCCGGCCGCATTTTGGGCCTATGCCGGGAGCGGTGGTGGACACGCTGGGTGCCGGCCCGGGAACGGTGATCGGCGCGCTGGCGTCGGAGCTGGAGACGCTCGGACTCCGGGTCCGGGCGGTGAGCCAGGCCGAGGGGTATCTGGAGACGTCCTGGTTCGACCCAACGACCGGGCGGTCCGTGGGCCAGGAGCACCGGCGCACGGGGCAGGTCTATCGGATGCGGGCCTACGCCGACTCGGTGCCGCCGACGCGAAGCGAGCTCACGCTGGAGACGGTCTTCCGCCGCTGGGCCGATCCCTCGTCCACGGGGCGGGAAGACGAAACCATCACCCCGCCGGGACACCCGGGCGACTCGCTGACGCAGCGGGTGCTGGAGAACCTCAAGGAGCGGTTTCCGAAATGAGTCGTGGATGGACGGGGATGGAGGGGGACGGCGGACGATGGGACCGGTGACCACGGTACCGGTTTCGCCCGAGGCCGACCGGGCCTACTGCCACGGGATACTCCCCAAGGTCTCGCGAACCTTTGCCTTGTGCATCCCGCTCCTCCCGTCGGGCCTCGACTACGCCACGCTGGTTGCCTATCTGGTCTGCCGGGTGGCCGACACCATTGAAGACGCCGTTGCTCTGGCTCCGGACACCAAGGCATCGCTGTTGAGCGCCTGGGCGCGGGCGCTGGAGGAGGGCAACCCGGACGAGAGCCTCCTCGGCACCGCCTTCCCCACCCCCGCCGGCGACGACGAACGGTTGGTGAACGATGCCGACGTGGTACTGCGCGAGTTCCGGCGGCTGCCGCCGTCCCACCGGGACGCGGTGCGACCCTGGGTCCGCGAGATGTGCGCCGGGATGGCCGAATTCGTGCGACGGCCGCCCGGCGGCATCGGGACCGTGGAGGACCTGGATCGCTATACCTATTATGTCGCCGGCACCGTGGGCCATCTCCTGACCCGGTTGTTCCGGCTGCACGACCCCAGGCCGGCGGCGGGGCGGTATGAGCGGCTGGAGGCGCTGGCCACCAGCTTCGGGCGGGGACTGCAGCTCACCAACATCATCAAGGACGTGGCCGACGATCGCCGGCGTGGCTTCAGCTTCATTCCGCGCCAGTTGTGCCTGCTTGCCGGCATCCGCCCGGAAGATCTCCAGGACGAGCGGCACCGCGGCGAGGCGCGGCGCGTGGTCCTGACCCTGATCGAGAAGGCCAAACGCCATCTGACCGACGCCCTGGCCTACAGCACGACGCTGCCCCGAAGGCGCTACGGTGTGAGGCTGTTCTGCCTCACGTCGCTGTTCTTCGCGGTCCGCACGCTCCGGCTGGCGGAGCGCGACGCCCACCTGCTCGATCCGGCGCACAAGGTCAAGATCAGCCGCGCCGATGTCTATCGGACGCTGGCGGCCACCCGGCTCGTCGCGCCCAGCAACCATATGGTGCGCGCCTATTTTCGGCTGCTGGCCGGTGCCGGTTGGCCGGCGGCGGCGACGGCGTGACGCTACCCGGCGTGCTCCCCATCCCCCTCCATCCCCTTCCATCCCCTTCCATCCCCCAGGGGGATGAAGGGCGATGGAGGACGATGGAGGAGGATGGACGGCGATGAAGCAGTACCTCGACCTCCTCCGCCACATCCTCGACCACGGGCGGCCCAAAGACGATCGCACGGGAACCGGCACGCTCAGTGTGTTCGGTCACCAGACGCGTTACGACCTGGGGAACGGATTCCCCCTGCTCACCACCAAGAAGCTGCACTTCAAGTCCATCGCGTACGAGCTGCTTTGGTTCCTCCGGGGTGACACCAACGTCCGTTTCTTGAGGGAGCACGGCGTCACCATCTGGGACGAATGGGCGGACGAGCAGGGCGAGCTCGGGCCCGTCTACGGATACCAGTGGCGGTCCTGGCCCGCGCCGGACGGGCGCCACATCGACCAGATCGCCGCCGTGGTGGAGCAGATCCGCCAGAGCCCCAACTCCCGGCGCCTCATGGTCAGCGCGTGGAACGTGGCGGACATCCCCCGCATGGCCCTGGCGCCCTGCCACGTGCTGTTCCAGTTCTACGTGGTGGCCGGCCGGTTATCGTGCCAGATGTACCAGCGGAGTGCGGACGTCTTCCTGGGCGTCCCGTTCAACATCGCGTCGTACGCATTGCTCACCCGGATGGTGGCGCAGGTGACCGGCCTAGCGCCCGGCGAGTTGGTGCACACGCTGGGCGATGCGCATCTCTACGTGAACCACGTGGAGCAGGCCCGGCTGCAGCTCACCCGCGAGCCTCGGCCCCTGCCCACACTGCGGCTCAACCCCGACATCCCCGACCTGCCGGCGTTCCAGTTCGAGGACCTGGTGCTGGAGGGCTACCAGCCGCACCCGCACATTCCGGCGAAGGTGGCCGTCTGATCCTGTCGCTCATCGCCGCGATGGCCCAGAACCGGGTCATCGGGCGGGACAACGCACTCCCCTGGCACCTCCCCGCCGATCTCAAGCGATTCAAGGCGCTCACCATGGGGCACTCGGTGATCCTGGGGCGGAGGACCTTTGACGCCATCGGGAAGGCGCTGCCGGGCCGCCGGTGGATCGTCCTCACGCGCGAACGTGATTGGCGTCACAAAGGGGTGGAGGTCGCGCACGACCTGGACCAGGCGGTCCGCACGGTGGCGCATGAGGCCGAGGTGTTCGTGGCTGGTGGCGCCGAGGTGTACGCCCAGGCGCTGGAGCGGGCCGATCGCATCTATCTCACCGTGATTCACGCCCACATCGAAGGTGACGCGCGCTTTCCGGAGATGGTGCCGGCCGAATGGAGGCTGCTCGAGGACGAGCGGCACCCGGCCGACGAGCGGCACGCGCATCCCTTCAGCTTCCGGCGATACGAGCGCACGTCCAAGAGTCGCTGAACCCTATTGCATATCTTCTCATCATTTCTTATTCTGTTGCAACGCGAAATACTTGATCCGGAGCGCGATGCGCTTAGGGCTCGCATACAACCAACGACCAACCGCGATCAGTACGCGTCGCGACGCCGCTCTCTCCCCCCAAGCCCCCCTCACCACAGATCAATTCGTAGAATGGGACGAGCCTGAGACGATCGCCGCCGTCGCGGATGCGTTAGGCGTCTTGGGCGACGTCATGCCGCTCGAAGCGATCGGTGACTTTCCCCGTCGGCTGGCGGAGGCGCGCGTCGACCTGCTGTTCAACATGGCGGAAGGCGTCGCGGGGCCCAGCCGCGAGGCGCACGTGCCCGCGATCGCCGAATTCCTCGGCGTCCCCTACACGGCCAGCGACCCGCTGACCCTGGCCATCGCGCTCCATAAGGGCCGCACCAAAGAGCTGCTGCGGCAGCGCGGCGTGCCGACGCCGCCGTTCCTGCTGCTCGAGTCGTTCGGCGACCTGTCGCGGCTGGACGGCGTCGCGTATCCGCTGTTCCTCAAGCCGGCGTGGGAGGGCTCCTCCAAGGGGATCAGCGCCGCCAACCGGGTGGAGTCGCCGCGGGCCGCGAAGGCGCGCGCCGAGCATCTGCTGGCGTCGTATCACCAGCCGGTCCTGGCGGAAGCGTACCTGCCCGGTGAGGAATTCACGGTCGCGGTGCTGGGGAACCAGGACGATGCCCGGTGCCTGCCGCTCATTCGGTATCGCTTCGAGACGCTGCCTCAGGGCGCGCTGCCGATCATGGGCTTCGAAGCGAAATGGGTGTGGGACACGCCCGACGCCTCGCTGGAGGTGCTGGAATGCCCGGCGGACATCGCCCCGGAGCCGGCCGAGCGGATCCAGGCCGTGGCACTCGCGGCCTATCGCGCCATCGGCTGCCGCGATTGGGGGCGGGTGGACGTCCGGCTGGACGCCGAGGGCGTTCCTAACGTGCTGGAGATCAATCCGCTGCCGGGGATCATTCCGGACCCGGCGGCGAACAGCTGCTTCCCGCGCGCCGCGGGGGCGGCGGGGCTGTCATACGCCGAGCTGATCCAGACCGTGGTGCGGATCGCCTGGCGGCGCATCGCGGGACGGGAGCTGGCGGTATCCACCCTAGCCGGAGTCGCCGGCTGAGAGTCGCGATCCTGTACGACGGCGGCGCGAGCGACTGGAGCACGCAAGACATCCAGTCGGTGCTCGATCCGGTCAACCAGATCGGCGACCTCCTGTCATCGTTGGGCCATCGTGTGGTCCGCGTCCCGATGCACCACAACCTCAAGTGGTTGGATCACGTGCGCCGGTCCGACCTGGTGGTCAACCTCTGTGAGGGGATCGGCGGCGTGAGCCGCTGGGAGTGCATGGTGGCGGGGACGCTGGAGCTCACCGGTGTCCCGTTCACCGGCGCCGGATGCTGGACCATCACCACCTGCCACAACAAGTCCGTGGTCAACGCCCTGCTCCAGGCGGCCGGCCTGCCGGTCCCCCGGTGGCTGGTGCCGGTCGCCGGCAAAGTGCCGAGCGATTTCCCCCTGCCCGCCATCGTCAAGCCGGCGGCGGAGGACGCCAGCGTGGGTATCGACCAGGCCTCGGTGGTGACCAACCACCGGCAGCTCAAGCGGCGGGTGGCGTACGTCGAAAAGGAATACGGCTCCGCGCTGGTGCAGCAGTACATCGGCGGCCGGGAGTTCGCGGTGGGGATCGTGGGAAGCACCATCCTCCCGCTCTCGGAGATCGACTTCCGCGGCATGCCCGAGGGCACGTGGCCCATTCTGTCGTTCGACGCCAAGTGGACCAGCGGGTGTCCGGAGGACGTTGGGAGCCAGCCGGTGTGCCCGGCGCGGGTGGAGTCGTGGTTGGCCCGGCGGCTGCGGGCCGTGGCGCTGTCGGCGTGGCGGGCGGTGCGGGGGCAGGGCTACGGGCGGGTGGACCTCCGCGTGGACGCGTCCGGACAGCCGTGGATTCTCGAGGTGAACCCGAATCCGGACATCTCCGACGACGCCGGCCTGTCGCGCATGGCGCAGGCCGCCGGCTGGTCGTACGACGACCTGATCCTGCGCATGGTGGAGCTGGCCCGGTCCACGGATCGCCGGCCCCCGGCCGAGGCGCCGCCGCTGGAGGTCCGCACCGCGTGAGCGTCTCGGCCCCCCCTCTCACGCTCCGGCCCCCCCGCCCGAGCGATCGGAGCCGCGTGGCCCGGATCGTGCGCGCCACCGGCGTGTTCCGCCCCGCGGAGGTGGACATCGCGCTGGAGGTGTTCGACGGCGCCACGGCCAAACCCGGCGTGGATTACCACGCCCTGGGCGCGTACGACGACGCCGATCAGCTCATCGGATTCGCCTGCTACGGCGCTACGCCCGGCACCGAGGCTACCTGGGACCTGTACTGGATCGCCGTGGATCCCGGCATTCACCACCGCGGCGTTGGCCGCGCCCTGATGGCGGCCTGCGAGCGCGCGATCGCGGAGGCCGGTGGCCAGCTGGTGGTGGTGGAGACGTCGTCGCGACCGGATTACGACTCGACGCGTGCGTTTTACCAGGCGCTGGCGTACGGGGCAACGGCGCGCATCCCTGACTTCTACGCGCCGCACGACGACCTCGTCGTGTACACCAAGCGGTTGGTTCCCTCTACCAGAGAACGACCACATGGCTGATTGGCAGAAACTCCTGCACCAGCGGAGCGTCGCCTCCCTCCAGCAGCTGGTGGCCAGGTTCGGGCGTGAGCAGTTCCCGGACCTGGACCGGCTGCAACAGGCGATCGACAACTTCGAGCTGAGGATCTCACCCGCCATGGTGGATCTGATCAAGGAGCCGGGCGATCCCATTTGGCGGCAGTACGTCCCGGACCTTCAGGAGCTGGATGTCGTGGACGGCGTCCCGGACAGCCTGAACGAAGATGACGATAGCCCGGTTCCCAACATCACGCACCGCTATCCTGACCGGGCGCTGTTTCTGGTGAGCCCGGTGTGCGCCGCCTACTGCCGGTTCTGTACCCGCCGCCGCAAAGTGGGCGATCCCGAAAAGATCCCGATGTCGCAGTTCGAGAGCGCGTTCCGGTATCTGGCGGAACACACCGAGATCCGCGACGTGATCATGTCGGGCGGCGATCCCCTGCTCCTGTCCGACCGCCGGCTGGACCAAATCCTGGGCCGGCTCCGGCAGATCAAGCATATCGAGGTCGTCCGGATCGGCAGCCGGGTGCCGTGCCACCTGCCCGAGCGGATCACGCCGGAGCTGTGCGCCACGTTGAAGAAGTACCATCCGCTGTACCTCAACACGCACTTCAACCACCCGGACGAGCTGACGCCCGCGGCAGTGAAGGGCCTGGGGCTCCTGGCGGACGCGGGCGTGCCCCTGGGGTGCCAGACGGTCCTGCTGAAGGGCGTGAACGACGATCCGGATGTCATGAAGGAGCTGATGCAGCGGTTGCTCGCCGCGCGCGTCCGGCCCTACTACATCTACATGTGCGACCAGGTGGCCGGCGCGGAGCATTTCAAGACATCGGTCGAGACCGGACTGGAGATCATCAAGGCGCTGCGCGGATGGACCAGCGGGCTCGCGGTGCCGCATTTCGTGATCGACGCGCCGGGGGGCGGCGGGAAGATCCCGCTGCTGCCGGAGTACGTGGTGCGCATCACCGAAGACGAAGTAGTGCTGCGGAACTACCGCGGCAAGCGCTACGTGTGGAAGCAGCCGCGCGAGGAGGAATCGCTGGTCGGCGCGGGGGTGCGGGAGCCGGAATACGACTTTCTACCCACCTTTGAAGCCGCGCAGAACGCCAAGAACGGGAAGAAACGCAAACGCAACAAGCGGGTCGCGTAGGGGCGGTTTGCAAATGCGTGAGGGGTGAGGGGTCCCCTTCCCCATCACCCCTTACGCCGTCCGCTGTTGCACGTCATTTCTTGTCGGCCTCTTCGAGCTCCTTCTTCCTCGCCTCGATGACCTTCGCCGCCACCTCCGGCGGCACGTCCTGATATGCGTGGAATTTCTGGCGGTAGGTCCCGCGGCCGTGCGTAATCGAGTGGAGCTGCGTGGCGTATCGATCCAGCTCGGCCTCCGGCACGAGGGCGCGGATCTTGCTCATCCGCCCGTCGGCCTCGGTACCGAGAATCTGGCCACGGCGGGACGAAAGGTCCCCCATGACCGCGCCCAGATACTCTTCGGGCGTCCAGGCTTCAACCTCCACGATAGGCTCCAGCAGCACCGGCTTCGCGTTGGGCGTCACGTTCCGGAACGCCAGGATGCCGGCCATCTTGAACGACATTTCGTTGGAGTCGACGTCGTGGTAGGAGCCGTCGTATAACTCCACCTTGAAGTCCACCATGGGGTAGCCAGCCACCGGGCCCCGGGCCGTGGCCTCAATGATCCCCTTCTCAACGGCCGGGATATACTGCCGCGGGATCACGCCGCCCACGATGTTGTCTTCGAACACCAGCCCTGAGCCCCGCGCCAGCGGCGCTACCCGAATCCAGCAGTCGCCGTATTGCCCGCGGCCACCGGTCTGCTTTTTGTGCTTGCCCTGACCCTCCGCCCTGCCCTTCAGGGTCTCCCGATATGCGATCTTGGGTTTTCCCAGGGTCGCGTGGACCCCGAACTTGCGGGCCAACCGACCTACGATGATCTCCAGGTGCCGCTCGCCGCGGCCCCGCATCAAGGTCTGGCCCAGCTCCGCGTTGTACTCGTGATGGAACGTGGGGTCTTCCTCGTGCAGGCGCTGGAGTCCGGTGTTGAGCTTGTCCTCTTCGCCCCGCTGCTTCACCTCCACCGACAGGGTGATCACCGGGTCGGGGAACGGGATCTTGGGCAGGACGATGGGCTGCTCCTTGGTGGAGAGCGTATCGTTGGTATGGGTGTCGCGCAGCTTCGCGACCACGCCAATGTCGCCCGCGTGCAGCTCGGGGGCCTCGGTGCGTTCCTTGCCCAGCGCCACCGACAAGTGATTGAGCTTCTCCGATGCCGAGCGGGGGGCGTTGTATACCTCGGCCCCGTTCTTCACCAGCCCCGAGTAGACGCGGAAGAACGTCACATCGCCGACGTGGGGCTCGGACACCGTCTTGAAAACCTGCGCCACGAACGGACCGTCGTCCTTGAACGCCAGGGACACGGGCTTGGGGTCGCCCCACATCTGGCCTTCCACGCCTTCGCGCTCGACCGGCGCGGGAACCAGCTCCACCAACGCCGTGAGCAGGGCGCGCGTCCCGTAGGTCAGCTCGCTCGCCCCGCACAGCAGGGGATAGATCTCCCCGCGGGCGACACCGGCGTGCATCGCCCTGGTCAGCTCGTCCGACGACAGCTCCTCGCCACCCAGGTATCGCTCCAGCAGCGCGTCGTCCGTCGAGGCGATGGCCTCCACCAGGTCCTGCTCGTAGCGGTCGAACTGCGCCTTCAACTCGGTCGGGACCTCCTGTTCGTCGTACTCGCCCGTCTTGCTGCCCTGGCGGTACACATGGGCTTTCGTGGTGAGCAGGTTGACGATCCCGTGGAACTGGGAGCCCGCGCCGACCGGGATCTCGATGGGCAGCACCTTCGAGCTCACATTGGTCTTGATGTCCTGATAGACCTTCTCGAAATCCGCGTGCTCTTTGTCCATCAGTGACACGTAGAACAGACGTGGAATCCCGCGCTGTTCGGCGTGCTCCCAGGCCTGCTCGGTGCCGACCTCGACGCCGGCGGTACTGCTCACCACGATCAGGGCGGCATCGGCCGCGTAGATCGCCGCGATCGCGTCGCCCAGGAAGTCGAGATACCCGGGCGCGTCAAGCAGATTGATCTTGGTGTCCATCCACTCGGCGTAGGCCAGCCCCAAGCTGATGGAATACTTCCGTTCGATTTCGTCGGGGGTGTAGTTGGTGAGGGCGCTGCCGTCCTTGACGGAGCCATGCCGCTTGCTGGTGCCGGCCACGAACGCCAGGGCGTCTACCAAACTCGTCTTGCCGCTCTGGCCGTGGCCGACCACCGCGACATTCCGGATGGCTTCTCCTGTGTACACGCGCACGCGCGGTACCTCCTGCCAGGGGGACGGGAAACTTGAACCCCGGTCCCGGAGACCGCAACGGGAGGGGGATGAAGACTGCGACCGTCGCTCACCGGTACCCGGCCGCCTGCAGGTTAAACAGCTCCGCGTACAACCCGCCCCGCCCTACCAGCTCCTGGTGCGTCCCGTGCTCCACCAACCGCCCGCCCGTCAGCACCAGAATCCGGTCCGCCATCCGAACGGTGGAGAAGCGATGGGAAATGAGGACCGCGATTCTCCCTTTGGTGAGCTCGGTGAACCTGAGGAATACCTCGTATTCGGCGCGGGCATCCAGCGCCGCCGTGGGTTCGTCCAAGATCAGGACCTGGGCCTCGCGCAGGTAGGCGCGCGCCAGCGCCACCTTCTGCCACTCGCCGCCGGACAGGTCCACCCCGTCATCGAAGCGGCGGCCCAGTTGCTGGTCGAACCCCTTGCTCAACCGTTTGGCAACCGTGTCCGCCAGGCTGCGCCGCGCCGCCTCCCGGACCCGGTCATCCTGAGACATGTACTCCGTCTGCCCCACGCCGATGTTCTCGCGGAACAGAAACGCGTAGCGCATGAAGTCCTGGAAGATGACGCCGATGTTCGCGTGCAAGCCGGCCAGGTCGTACTCCCGCAGGTCCACGCCGTCCAGCAGGATCCGGCCCTCGTCCGGGTCGTAGAGCCGGGCCAGGAGCTTCACCAGCGTGGTCTTGCCGGCCCCGTTTTCCCCCACCAGCGCCACCGATTCGTCCGGCGCCAGCGAAAACGAGAGGTCGCGCACGGCCCACACGTCCGACCCCGGGTACTTGAAGCTCACCCGTTCGAAGTCGAACCCTCGGCCGATGGGCCGCGGCAGGGCCCTGGCCCCCGGCCTGGAGACCACCCGTGGTTGGAGCGCCAGAAACGTGAACAGGTCGCGGAGATAGAGACTCTCCTCATACACGCTCGAGAGCATCAGGAGCACGCGCTGAATGAGGTCCCGGCTCTGCCGGAAGGAGCCTGCGAGGAAGGTGAGCACCCCGATGGTGAACGGTCCCGCCGGGGACTGATACCCAGTCACCGTGAGGTAGATGATCACACCGTAGGCGCCGTAGTACCCCAGCGAGCCCACGCCGGCGAGCAGCGTGGAGACCGAAGCCCGCTTGATCGAGAGGCGCTTGTTGATTTCGTAGAACTCGTCCGCCAGGCGGCGATAGCGTCCAATCAAGTAGGGCGACAGGCCAAAGAGCTTCACCTCCTTGGCGGCCTGGTCGCTTGCCGCCGTGAACCGGAGGTAGTCCAGCATGCGCCGCTCCGGGGTCCACTGGAACAGCAGCGAGTAGCCCAGGGCGGCGAAGTGGGTTTCGCCGAGGAATGCCGGAATCACGGCGATCGCCAGCAGCACGAGGAGCCACGGGACGTACACCAGCAACGCCAGCGTCAGCGACACCAGGGTGATCAGGTCCTGCACCGTCCCCAGGAGTTGGGCCACCAGGCCGATGCGTCCGACGGTCTGCCGCCGGGCCCGCTCCAGGTGATCGTAGGTCTCGGCGTCCTCGAACTGGGCGACATCCAGCCTGGCGGCGTGCTCCATCAGCCGGACCGAGATGCGGTTGGAGAAGAGATCGCCCAGGAGGCTCTCCAGGAGGGATGACGCCCGCGCCAGGCCCTCGCCGCCGACGGCAATAGCCAGCTCGACGCCCACCAGCAGCCCAAGCTGCCCCCAATCCACCGGTTGCTCCCCTCGGTACGAGGCCTCGACCGCCTCGATGATCAACTTGCCGATCCACAGGAGCCCCAACGGCACCACCGCGCGCACCACGCGCAGGCCCACGATGGCCGCGGTGTAGCCACGGTGCGTCTCATACACCATCTTGAGGAGCGGCGGCACGTGCTTCAGGGCGGCGAGCCGGTCGGGCCAATTGGGGAGTTGGTCCGGCGTCAGTCGGCTTCGAGGCCGGCGGGGAAAGGGAATGAAGGGGCCCGTCACAAGGGGTGAAGTTAACAGCGCCGAGCCACGAGCGTCCCACGCGTAATAACAACCGCTCCCTCCAGAGCGTCCTATGGCGGTCTTGCCTAAATCGTTGATCCTGGCAGGCCTGGTCTCCACGGCCGTGGCCTGGAGTCCGGTTCCGCGTGGGCCGGCGCCTGAGGGCGGCGGCCTGCCGTCCGACAGCGTCGAACGGGCCCGCGCCCTCCACGCCCTCAACCGATTGACGTTCGGCCCCCGTGCCGGCGACGTGGACCGCGTAGTGGCCCTGGGCGTGGATCGGTATATCGATCAGCAGCTCGCCGCTGAGCGAATCGACGACGGCCTGGTGGAGCGGCGGCTGGCGCGTTTCGACGTCCTGCGTCTCTCATCTGAAGAGCTGGCCCGGATCTATCTCGAGGAGCAACGCGCCCGGAGGCAGCGCCAGCAAGCCGGAGGACGGGACTCGGCGGCGGAGGAGCCGCAGATGCCGCAGATGCCGCAGGGGCGTCAGCTGCCTCGGGCGCGCCGCCTGGCCGGCGAGTTGCAGCAAGCCACCATGGTCCGGGCCACGCTCTCCGAGCGGCAGCTGTACGAGGTGATGGTCGACGTCTGGTCCAATCACTTCAACGTGTTCATGGGCAAAGGCGCGGACCGCTTTCTGGTGCCGGACTACATCGAGCGCACCATTCGCCCGCACGCGATGGGGAAATTCGAGGACCTGCTGGTCGCCACCGCCCGTAGCCCAGCCATGCTCTTCTACCTCGACAACGTGCAGTCGGTGGCACCGGGCTCGCGGCCGCCGGGCCGGGCGCGTGCCGGGGAGCGCCTGCCCGTTGGGCTCAACGAGAATTACGCCCGCGAGCTGATGGAGCTGCACACGCTGGGCGTGGACGGCGGGTACACCCAGCAGGACGTGATCAACGTGGCCCGGATTCTCACCGGCTGGAGCATGACGCCGCCGCCACGCGGCGCACGCTTTGTATTCCACCACTGGGCGCACGACCGGGGAGCGAAGATCGTACTGGGCCGGACGTTCCCCGCCGGCCGGGGGCAGGAGGAAGGCCTGGAGCTGCTGACGCTCCTTGCCCGCCATCCGTCCACGATGCGGCACGTGTCGGCCAAGCTGTGCGCCCGGTTCCTGGCGGACGACCCGCCGGACGGCTGCATAGACGCCGGGGTACAGGCATGGGAACGGACCGGTGGCGAGATCCGGGAGATCCTGCGCGCCATCTTCCGCTCGAACGAGTTCTGGGCGCCGGCGTACCGCGGCGCCAAGGTCAAGACGCCACTGGAGTTTGTGGTGAGCGCGGTGCGCGCCGTGGGCGGCGTTCCGGACTCGACGCTCGCGCTGGCGCAGTTGGTGGGCCGGTTGGGCCAGCCGCTCTACCTGCAACCGGCGCCCACCGGCTACCCCGAAACCCAGGAGTCGTGGGTCAACTCGGGGGCGCTGTTGGAGCGACTCAATGTGGCGATGGGCCTCGCGGCGGGTCGCGCTCCAGGCGTCGCCCTGAACCTGGAGGCGTTGATCGCTTCGTGGGCTGACGCTGCGCAGCTCGCGGAGCTGGTAAACCGGCGAATCCTGAGCGGCGGGGCCTCGCGAAACACGCTGCGGGTCATCCAGGAGCAGACGGCGAGTTTGGCTCCGGCGCAGGCCCGCATGATGGCGGTGGGTCTGGCGCTGGGTTCGCCGGAGTTTCAGCGACAGTAAGCGTGAGAGGTGAGACGTGAGACGTGAAGATTGCTCCCGCACCGACTTGCCCGTTGGTCGCCGCGTGTTCGTGAAGGCGGGAGGCCTGGCACTCGTGGCGCTCGGGCTGGACCCCATCTTCCTCACCCGCGCCGCATACGCGGTAAAGCGCGGCACCGGATCGGCAAACCGCATGAAGACGCTCGTTTGCCTGTTCCAACGCGGCGCCGTGGACGGGCTCAACATGGTGGTGCCGCACGGCGACCCGTTCTACTATCGCGAACGTCCCCGCATCGCGATTCCGCGGCCCGGCACGGCTGGTGGCGCACTGAACCTCGACGGCCACTTCGGGCTCCATCCGGCGCTTGCCCCGCTCAAGCCCCTATACGACCACGGGACGCTGGCGATGGTCCACGCCGTGGGATCGCCCGAGGCCACCCGCAGCCATTTCGACGCCCAGGACTACATGGAAAGCGGGACGCCCGGGCTCAAGTCCACGCCGGATGGCTGGCTCAACCGGTACCTCGGCGCGCGGCACGCGATCGAGCACCGGGACACCCCATTCCGCGGCGTGGCCATCGGGCCGCAGCTCCCCCGCGCGCTGCGCGGCTCGGCGCCGGCGCTCGCGATCGACAACCTGCAGGGCTTCGGGCTTCGCGCGCCGGAACCGGCGCGAGGCCGCCTGACGCAGGCGTTCGAGCAGCTCTATCAGGGGTCCGCCACCGGATTGGTTGCCACTTCCTCGGAAGAAGCGTTCGACGCCGTCAGGATGCTGAGAACCGTGAACCCGCGGCGCTACGAACCAGCTAACGGCGCCCAGTATCCCGCGGGACCCCTGGGCCGGTCCATGAAACAAGTCGCCCAGCTCATCAAGGCCGACCTGGGGCTGGAGATCGCGTTCGCCGACGTGGGCGGCTGGGATACCCACGTGAACCAAGGGGCGGCCGAGGGCCAGCTCGCGGCCCGCCTCACGGAGTTCGCCGGCGCCATTACCGCGTTCACCCGGGACCTTGGTGAGCGGATGGCGGATGTGGTGGTGCTCACCATGAGCGAGTTCGGCCGCACGGTCGCCGAGAACGGCAACCTGGGCACCGATCACGGCCATGCGACCGCCATGTTGGTGCTGGGCGGCGGGGTACGGGGCGGACGGGTGTACGGTGAGTGGCCGACGCTGGATCCAGCCAGGCGATTCGAGGGGCGAGATCTGGCCGTGACCACCGACTTCCGGGATCTCTTCGGCGAAGTCCTCACTCGGCATCTTGGCGCCGTGGACCTCGCCACGGTGTTCCCCGGCTACCAGGGCGGCAAGCCGGTAGGCGTGATCCCGGCGTAGCCCTACATTCCCACCATGGACCTCAAAGGCGCCGTCTGCGTCGTCACGGGGGGCAGCGAAGGCATCGGCAGGGCCATCGCGGGAGCGCTCGGCGCCCGCGGAGCCCGGCTCGCCATCTGCGCCCGCACGTCCGGCAAGGTGGACGCCGCCGTGGCTGATCTTCGCAAGAGGGGGAGCACGGCATGGGGCGCCCGGTGCGACGTGTCCGACGACCGGCAGGTCCGCGACTTCGCGGACGCGGTGCATCGGGAGCTCGGCACGGTGGATGTGCTGGTGAACAATGCCGGGCTGGGACACCTGGTGCCGGTGGAAGACATGTCGCTGGCGCAGTTCGACGAGACCTTCGCCGTGAACGTGCGCGGCGTCTTCCTCATGACCAAGGCGTTCTTACCGGACATGAAAGCCAAACAGGCGGGCACCATCGTCAATATCGCCAGCCTGGCCGGACGGAACCCGGTGCAGCACCTCGCGGCGTACGCGGCGTCCAAGCACGCGGTGCTCGGCTTTTCCAAATCCCTGATGCTCGAGGTGAGGAAACACCACATCCGGGTGGTCACGATCTGTCCGGGAACCGTCGTCACCGACATCTTTGGCAAGAGCGCCCGGGAGATCGAGCGCGCCGAGCACAAGTTGCTTCCGGAGGACGTGGCGCACACCGTGGTGGCCACGATCGAGGCGGCGGGTCGGGCGATGATCTCCGAGCTGGATATCCGCCCAACGAACCCGTAAGGGCTACCCGGTTTTCACCGTCGTCAGCACCCGCATCCCGACCCACCCCTTCACGCGCTCCTCGCGGAGCACCCGCAGCGGTTGCGCGCGTACGTGGGGGAGTGGGTCCGCCGGGCGGCTGTGACCCACCAGCTCGGGCAGGGCGCGGTAGGCCGCCATCCACACCCGATGGGTGAGCTTGTTGGGTAGCGCCATGGTCCCCAGCACCAGGCGCCCGCCGGGAGACAGCACCCGGACCAGCTCCCGCAGGGCGTCGGCCATCTCGGCATCGGTCAGCACGTCGAGCAAATAGGTACTCACCACGGCATCGAACGACCCGGATCGAAACGGGAGCGCCAGCGCGGTGGCCCGCGTGAGCGACGCGCGGGCTCGCTCGGCCGTCAGGTGCTCGTCGGCCAGGCGCAGCATCCGCCGCGAAACGTCCACGCCCACCACCCGGCGCCCGTTGCCGCTCAGGAGCGCCACGCCGCGCCCCGGACCGATGCCCACGTCCAGCACCGACTCCGGCCCCGCGTCCAGGGCCCGTTCCACGGCGCGCGAAACACCCAGATCGTGCAGGGGCGTCAGGACGCGCTCGTACACCGGCGCCACCAGGTCGTACAGGGTCGCCGCGTGCATTACTGCGGGATGAACACCCACCGCGCCGACACGGTCGCCTCCACCGTCAGCTCGGGCGGCGTGATGGCGGTCTCGGCGGTCATGGCCATCGCGGCTCGGGCCGCGCGCATCACGGGGAAGGCCGGTCCGGCGCTCGACGCCTCGATCAGCGGGCCCAGCCGCCCGCCGGCCGCGCGGGCCATGGCCTCCGCCTCGCGGCGGGCCTTCTCGACCGCCCGGCCCAGTGCTTCCAGTCGCGCCGCATCGCGCCTGGTGGATTGGAACTGGATACCCGAGATGTTGGTGGCCCCGGCGCCCAGCGCCGCGTCCACCACTCGGCCAACCTGGGCGAGGTCATGGACGTGGGCTTCGACGGTGTTCCGCGCCGCGTAGCCCGTGGGTCGCCGTTCCCGGTCGTATTCGGTGTCCACGGAGTACCAGATCGACGGCAGCGAATCGTCCGGCACGCGCAGCACCTGCCGCAACGCGGTCCGAACCGCCGTGGCGATCCGGGCGTTCTGCTCCCCCGCCCGGCCCGCCTGGGGCTCGCGGGTGACCACGCTCACGTGCACCACCGCGTAGTCGGGTGACAGGTCCACCGTGCCGGTCGCGGTCACCGCGATCTCGGGCCGATCCTGCTGCACTGGGCGGGGCTCCTGACCGGTCGCGGCCGTCGCGGCGGCGAGGTTCATGACCAGTCCAACCAACACGCTTCGCATACATGCCATCCTCCCCCGGCGCCCTGCCGGGGCGTTGCAGCACGTCATACACCGCGATTGTCCGGCGGGAGCCGTATTAGCGGTCCAGCCGCACCTCCGCCAGTCCAGCCGCCCGGAGCTTCTGGTTCAGCGCGGGAAGGTCCCTGGTCAGGATTTCCTCCCAACGAAGCAGGAGCTTCGACAGCACCATCTGGCGCTCGTGGACCGCTTCGACGACCACGGTCGTCGGCGCCACGTCGGCGCCCTGCAGCATGCCGAGCAATTGGGCCAGGTTGCCGTTCAGACGGGACAGGCTTTCCGTGGCGTCGCCCCCGAAACCGCCGCCGCTGCCGACCAGGGCCGCGGCGCGCTGATCCACCGCCGCCATTGCCGTCGCCAGGTCGCCGCGCGCGTTCGCCCCCCGGTTCTGGAGCTCCGCGCGGAGGGCGCGTGCCTGGTGGAGCGCTGCGGAGTCTTGCTTGAGCGCCTGGTACAGTCCCATGCTGAGGGTGGACTGCTGCGCCAGCGCGGCCGGCGGCGTCTTTACCCGCGGATCCATGCGCACCGTCAGCGGCTGCGTGTAAGGTCGTCCCGCGACCGTGAGCCGGACGGTGTACGCACCCGGCGCCACCCAGGGCCCGCGGGGCTCGCGGGGCGTGTCTCGGTAAATCGCCGAGATGGGGTACGAGAAGTTGCTCACCGCCGGCGGGGGGTAGCGAAGGTCCCACGCAAAGCGGTGCATACCCGGCTCCGCGGAGAGGGTCTGCGGCGGACGAATCCAGTAGTCCGGATGGTTGCGCCCGGGCACCAGCGGCTCGGGCTGGTCGTCGCTGGCGAATCGGCGGACGACGGCGCCCGACGGATCGCGCACCTCCAGCGTCACTGGCGCGGCCGGCCTCGCCTCGAGGTAGTAGTTGATGATCGCGCCGTCCGGGGGGTTCTGGCCCGCGGGCTCATCCGGCGGCAGCGGCGTGTCCGTGTTCTTGTTCCACCGAAACCGCGTGGCGGTCTGCGGCCGGAACAGGAAGGCCTCGGCCTGGACCACGGAGTCGGCCGTCTGCCGGAGGGGTGTGATGTCGTCCAGGATCCAGAAGGACCGGCCGTGCGTCCCGACGGCGATGTCGTCGTCCTTGACGATCAGGTCCCGAATAGACGTCGGCGGCAGGTTGAGCCGGAGCGATTGCCAGCGGTCGCCGTCGTCGAACGAGACATACACCGTCTGCTCCGTCCCCGCAAACAACAACCCGTTCCGTTGGGGATCCTCCCGCACCACGTTCACGGCCCCGCCGTTTGGAATGCCATTGGTGACGTGGGTCCAGGTGCTGCCACCATCGCGGGTGCGGTAGATGTGGGGCCGGAGATCGTCCAACCGGAAGGTGTTGACCGCGGCGTACGCGGTGAGCGTATCCGAGTGCCCGGCATCCATGATGGATACCTTGCTCCAAGGCGTGAGCTCCCTGGGCGTCACGTTGGTCCAGGTCTTGCCGCCGTCGTGCGTCACGTGGATCAACCCGTCGTCGCTTCCCACCCAGATAGTATTCAATGACCTGGGTGACGGCGCGATGGTGTAGATCACACCGGGATGGCGGGCCCGGGCCGTGGGCGTGGTCGAGTAGACGCCCACGTTGGGAGGTACCACCGAATCCGTCCGGGTGAGATCGGGGCTGATACGAGACCAGGTATGGCCGCCGTCGGTCGTCTTCCACAGATGGTTCGAAGCGAAGTACAACGTGCGCGGGTCCACCGGCGAGAACAGGAGCGGCGCCGTCCGGAGCACGCGGTACTCCGGCGTGCGGATCGCGACGGGACCCACGAACTGTGCCTGCCCGGTGCGCCGGTCATAGCGCGTCACCTTGCCACCGTAGACGATGTCCGGATCCAGGGGATCGGGGGCCACGTAGCCGTACTCCTCGACGGCCACCGGGTGCCACTCGCGGAAGGTGATCTGTCCGTGATCGCCGCGGCTGGAGATGCAGACCGAGCCGCTTTCCTGCTGCCCGCTGCACAGGCGGTAGGGAAAGGCGTTGTCGGCGGTAACGTGATAGAACTGCGCGGTCGGCTGGTTGTACCACGAGCTCCAGGTCTGGCCGCCGTTGACCGTGATGACGGCGCCCTGATCGGAGGTGAGCAGGATGATGTCGCCGTTGTTGGGATTGATCCAGCCCTTCTGATAGTCGTCCCCGCCGGGCGCGCCCCGGAACCCGGTCCAGGTCTTGCCGCCGTCGACGGATTTCCAGGTCACGATGGTGACGGAATAGACGATGTCCGGGTTCCGTGGATCCACCACGATCTCGGCCGCGTCGCTGGGCCGCGTGGCGATGCGGCCGTCGGTCGTCATCCGGGTCCAGGTCTCGCCGGCGTCGTCCGAGCGATAGACGAAGCCGCCGCCGCGTTGCTCCACCGTGGCGTACATTCGGTTGGGATCGCTGGGAGCGATGCCAATGCCGATCCGACCCAAGCCCTCCTCGAACGTGGGGAGCCCCTTGGTCAGATGGCGCCAGGTGTTGCCACCGTCGGTGGACTTGTAGAGGCCGCTGTTCGGACCGTTCCAGGCCGCGTTCTCCCACGGTCCCTGTCGTGCCTGCCAAAGCACCGCGTAGATGGTGTGCGGGTTCTTCGGGTCGAACAGCAGATCGGACGCGCCCGTGTCCTCGTCCTGGTACAACACCTTCTGGAACGTCTGCCCGCCGTCGAGCGACCGGAACACTCCGCGTTCCTGGTTGGGCCCATACGGATGTCCCAGCACGGCTACGAACAGCCGGTTGGGATTGGCGGGGTCCACGATGATCTCGGGGATCTGCTGGCCGTCGCGCAGTCCCAGATGGGTCCAGGTCTTACCCGCGTCGGTGGACTTGTAGATCCCATCGCCAGTGGAGAGATCCGGCCGTTGGAGGCCCTCGCCGCTGCCCACATAGATGATGTTGGGATCCGACGGCGCCACGGCGATGGCGCCGATGGAGCCGGTGGGCTGATCGTCGAAGATGGGCGTCCAGATGCGGCCGTAGTCGGTGGTCTTCCAGACCCCACCGTTCACTACCCCTATATAGAAGACACTTGGTTGGCTGGGCACGCCGGCCGCTGCCTTGGTACGGCTGGCGCGGTGCGGGCCGACCCCACGCCAGCGCATTTCTTGAAACAGCGACGGAGAGAACTGCTGCGCTGTCAGGACGGCCGAGAACAACGGGAGTAGAGCGAGCGTGAGGGGTAAGGGCCGAGCCCGGCGCATGAGCATCCTCCGAGTGCGAAGATACCGACTAGCCTTTGGGGGGCATAGAGGGGTTGGAGTCGTCAGTCGCGCGACGGCTTCTTACGACCCTCCCAGCGGGTGGGCCCACTTGAGGCCCGGGAACCGGGCGTAATCGCGGTCGGTGGTGATCCACTCGCAGCTCCACTCCATCGCCAGCGCGGCAAAGTACGTGTCGGGAATCAGGTTGCCTTTGGCCTCACTTCGCTCGCACAGGTCGCGGAAGATTCCCCAGTGGCGAGGTCCCGGTACCACCGGGATGGCGTTGGGTCGGGCCCGGATCGCTTCCGCAAACGCGAACGCCTCGGCCAGCGTACTGGGGTAGTGATAGACGCGGGGATGCGTCGCGATCCGGATCATCGCGCTCAACGCGATCTCAGAGACTCCCACGTTCTCCGGCGCGGTGAGGCGCTCGATGAGCCAGGCCCGGTACTCGTGGTGCCGCGCGCTGTCCGCCCGGAAGGCGTAGAGCAGCACGTTGACGTCGCACAGAATCACCGGCGGCCGTCCATCACCTCGTACAGCCCCGCCGTATCGTCGAGGTCCACGCCGGGGAGGGTGCCGCCGCGGCCGGAACGGGGCAGATCCGGTGGAGTCTCGAGGGGAGCCCGAGCCGGGCGAGCCAAGTACGCCAATAGGGCCTCCCGGAACACCAGCGTCATCGTCTTCCCCTGGCGGACCGCGTACTGCTTGACCTTGCGCAGTAGATGCTCATCGAGCCGGACCGTCGTTCTCATATGTCGAAATGTCTTATGCTGACATAAAGATGTCAACTGCCACGCGATTGCCCGGTCATCCCTCCTACCTTTCGGACCATCATGGCCGGCGCTCCTTCCGAAACGCTGCTCACATCGCTCCGCGACGGCGCTCCGGTCCTGATTCGGCCGGTGGTCCCGGAGGACAAGCCCATCCTGCGGGAAGGCTTCACCCGCCTGTCCGAGGAGTCCCGCTACCGGCGCTTCATGCGGCCGGTCAAAGAGTTGACCGAGGCGGACCTCGACTACCTCACCCGCATTGACTACACCACCCACATGGCCTGGGTCGCGGTGGACCCTCACAAGCCGGAGCACCCTGGACTCGGCGTCGGCCGCTACATCCAGCTCCCCGGCCATCCCAACGTCGCCGAGGTCGCGATCACCGTGGTGGATTCGCATCAGCAGCTCGGGCTCGGCACCATTCTGCTGGGCGTCATTACCCGTTCCGCGGTCCAGCACGGAATCGAGGCCTTCGTGGCGCACGTGCTGGTCCAGAACGCGCCCATGGTCAAGTTGTTCACCGAGCTCGGCGCCACGGTGGCCCTGGAGGATGCCGGCGTGCTCGCCGTGCGGATGCCCCTGCCCCGGCGGCCAGAGGATCTCCCGGACTCACCGGCCGGGAGGGTGTTCCGCGAAGTGGCGCGCGGCTTCGCGCGCCAGGCGTAACACCCTTGCGGGGCGGGACTCCCGCGCCCATATCACGCCCGTCCCGTCCGGCCAGAGGTGTCGATGCGACCCGTCGCTGTGGTTTCCGTGCTCCTCTGTTGCACGACACCCTGGCCCGCCCGCGCCCAGACGGTGCGTGACGACCCCCGGGTACAACAAGCGCTCAACCTGCTGGACCTCTGGCTCGACGCCCAGCGGGATTACGAGCACATCCCCGGCGTCTCGGCGGGCGTGGTGTACGATCAGGAGCTGATCTGGAGCAAGGGGTACGGCTATCAGGACCGCGAAACCCGCGTGGTGCCGTCGGCGCGCACCATTTACAGCATCTGCTCCATTTCCAAGCTGTTCACCAGCATGGCGGTGATGCAGCTGCGCGACCAGGGCAAGCTCCGGCTCGACGACTCGGTCAGCCACCACCTGCCCTGGTTTTCCATCAAGCAGGCGTATCCGGACGGTCCGCCCATCACGATCGAGGGCCTGCTGACCCACGCCTCCGGGCTGCCACGTGAGTCCGATTGGCCGTACTGGACCGGACCTGACTTCACCTTCCCCACGCGCGAGCAGGTGATTCAGCAGCTCGCCCACCAGCAAACGCTCTATCCTGCCGAGACCTACTACCAGTATTCCAATCTGGGGCTCACGCTGGCCGGGGAAGCGGTCCAGCAGGCGTCGGGCCGGCCGTACGCGGACTATGTACGACAGCACATTCTCGAGCCGCTGGGGCTCACCAGCACCACGCCCGAGGTTCCCGCCGAGGAGCGGGGCAAGCGGCTCGCCACGGGTTACGGCGCGCTGTCCCGCCAGGGGACGCGCACGACGCTGCCGCTGTTTCAGGCGCGCGGCATTGCGCCGGCGGCGGGATTCGCCTCGACCGTCGAGGATCTGGCACGGTTCGCCCAGTGGCAGTTCCGCCTGCTCTCCCGCGGCGGCATGGAGGTCCTGGCGGCCAACACCCTCAAAGAGATGCAGCGGGTCCACTGGACCGACCCCGACTGGCGCACCACCTGGGGGCTGGGCTTCACCGTGTGGCGCAACCAAGAAAAGACGTTCGTGGGCCATGGGGGCCGCTGCCCGGGCTACCGCACCCAGCTCTCACTGCAAACCGACGATAAGATCGCCACCATCTTCATGGCCAACGCGCTGGGCGTGAGCCCGCAGCCCTTCACCATGCGGATGTACCAGCTGGTGGCCCCCGCCGTCTCGGGGGCCAAGAAGACCCCCGGCGCCGGCAAGCAGCCGGACCCCTCGTTCGCCAAGTACTACGGCTCCTACGAGCAGTCGTTCGGGGGTGAGACAGCGGTGATCCCATGGGAAGACGGGCTCGCCATCGTGGGGTTTCCCACCGATGATCCCTTACAGGCGCTCGCCAAGCTCAGGCACGTGAGCGGCGACACCTTCCGGCGCGTGCGTGAGGACGGCCAACTGGCGGAAGAGCTGGTGTTCGAGACCAACGCGCGCGGCGAGGTCACCCGGCTCAAGCGGAACAGCAATTACTCCGCGCGAATCCGATAGTCCCGGTTACGCCTGGTCCAGCCGCAATACCGTCTGGAGCAGCACGTTGGCGCCGTTGGTGACGTCCTCCGGCCGGGTGAGCTCGGCCGGCGAGTGACTGATGCCCTTCACCGACGGCACGAAGATCATCCCCATAGGGCAGATGTGCGCCAGGTCCTGCGCGTCGTGCCCCGCCCCGCTGGGCATCACCTGGCTGGTGAACCCCAGGTTAGCCACCGCGTCGGCGATCACCTCCCGGATGTGAGGGTCGGACAGCGCCGCCACGTTGGAATGCTGTTGAGCGAACCTGAACGTGGTGCCATGCTTGGAAGTGACCGTCTGGAGCTCCCGGTAGATCCGGTCCCATAAGGCTTCGATTTTCTCCATCGAGAGATCGCGGAGCTCCACGGTCAACGCCACCTCACCGGGGACGACGTTCGGCGCCCCCGGTTTGACCAGCAGGCGCCCTACCGTCCCTACCTGACGTCCCGGCTCCGCCCGAACGATGCGCTCCACGGCGAGCACCAGCTCGGCGGCCGAGAGCAGGGCGTTCTGGCGCTGGTCCATGGGGGTGGTCCCCGCGTGGTTCGCGAAGCCGTTGATCGTGATGTCGTAGTGGTTGATCCCCACGATGCCCTCGACGATCCCGATCTGAATGCCCGCCTGGTCCAGAATGCCGCCCTGCTCGATGTGCAACTCGATATAGGCCGCGACGCTCCCGGGGCCGTGCTTCGCCTCCGCAATACGCAGCGGATTCCCGCCGATCCGCTGGATCTTCTCGGCCAGCGAGACGCCGTCCCGCCCCGGGGTGCGCAGATCTTCATCCGACAAGTCACCGACAAACCCGCGGCTGCCGGTGAGCCCGCTTTCTTCATCTGCCCACACCACCACGTCGAGCGGGTGGCGGTTTGGGTAGCTCCGGTCACTTAGCGTGTGCGCCACCTCGATGGCGGACATGGAGCCCACGTCGCCGTCGTAGTTCCCACCCTCCGGCACCGAGTCAATGTGGGACCCGAACAGAATGGGCGGCGCACCCGCCCGCGATCCCTCGCGGCGTCCCAGGATGTTGCCCACCGGATCCACCCGCACCGAGAGTCCGGCGGCGCGCATCAACTCCATGACGAACGCCCGCCCTTCGACGTCCGCCGGGCTGAAGGCGACCCGCGACACCCCACCCTGGGGATTCCGTCCAAAGCGGGAAAGGTCCGAAAGGTGCTGGTTGACGCGGGCGCCGTTCACCCGCCAGGACCGCCAGGCGGTCCCTTGCGGCGCCAGCCCTCGCGGGTACCAGGCAGCCGCCGCTCCCAAGCCAGCCGCCGCTCCCAGAAACCGTCGTCGGTTCATGTGCTTCACCAGGGGAAGGTCGTTGTCGAATGTGCCACCGCGCTGCGGCGCCAACAAGGAGCGCCAGTGGGCTGGACACCGGAGGGGGCATCACACAGATGATGGTGGCGGCCGCGGCGGCCGCGGTCCCGCCGGCCTGGCGCGCGATTCGAGTGATTCCATGGAGGCGTTGCGGGCGGAATAGTCGCGCGACGTCACCCGGTGGGCCGGGGCACGAACCGTCCCACAATAATGGTGATGTTGTCGGTTCCCCCGCCATCGAGCGCATCCTGCAGCAGGCCTTCGCAGCCCTGCCGGGCGGATTCCATGGCGCCGAGCCGCTCGGCGATGCGCTCGTTGGAGACGTGCTTCGTGAGCCCGTCGGTGCAGAACAGATGGACGTTGCGCCAATGGTTCTGGAGCCGCGTTACCACCGGCTCGGTTTGCTTCCCGCCAATGGCGCTGGACAGGACGTGGCTCCACGGTGACCGCTCCAGGTCCGCCGGCTTCAGGACGCCCTGGTCCGCCAGGGCTTGCGCCATGGTTTGGTCGCGGCTCACCTGGGTCAGGCGGCCTTCACGGAACAAATAGAACCGCGAATCGCCCACCTGCAGCAGATACAGCCACGGCCACACACCGAGGAACAGCGTCAGCGTGGTCGCCATGCCGTGCAGGTCGGGGTCGCTCCCCGCCCGCTCGAGCACGCCGGCGTGGGTCCGCCGGGCCGCCTGCTGCAGCTCGTCGCGGAAGGCCTCATCCCTCGCGTCCGCCGAGTAGTAACACCTCATGCTCTCGGTCACGTACAGCATGGACTGTTCCAGGGTGAACCGGCTCGCCTCTTCGCCTCCCGCGCCGCCTCCAACCCCATCCGCCACCATGACCAGAAACGCGACGCGGTCCTCCCCAGTGGGGAGACGCGCCACGTCGGGCAGGCTGGTCTGGTGCAGCTCGATCTTCTTGCGCAGCGAGGCGATGAGGAAGTGATCCTGATTGGTCTTGCGGACCTTGCCGGGATGGGTGAGCCCGTGAATATCGATCTCGTCGTCACGGGGTTTGCGGGTGATGGGCGGGGCGTCCATGCCGAGTGGATCGGTGGACGGCTAACGCCGGGCGCGGGCCGGTCCGTACAGCACCCGCCCAGGCCTCGCGGCCGTCATGTGCCCGTTCTCGAAAACGATCTGTCCGTTGACGACGACCACCGAGAACCCTTCCGCATACTGGTGCGGCCGCTCGAACGTGGCCGCGTCGCGCACGGTGGCCGGATCGAACACCGCCAGATCTGCTTTCATTCCCGGCTTCACCACGCCGCGATCCGGGAGCCCCAGTCGCTGCGCCGGGAAGGACGTCATCTTGCGTACCGCGTCCTCCAGCGTGAGCGCGCCCTGGTCCCGCACATACACGCCCAGCACTCGCGCAAAGGTCCCGTAGCTCCGAGGATGCGGGCTCCCTCGGCCGAAGATGGGGATCTCTCCGTCGGTCGCGACCATGGTTGCCGGATGCCGCAGGATGCGGACCACGTCCTCTTCATTGATCGCGTGGAACACGCCCTGGCAGCCGCCCCGCTCGGTGACCCAGATGGCGGCCTCGGCGGCGTTCTCTACCGTGGGCTCCATGCCCCGCAAGCGGGCCACGTCCGCTAGGGTTTTGCCCGCCAGCGTGCTGTCCCACTGGCAATTCGCCACCACCACGTTCTTGGGGTCCCCCCCGCCTCGCTCCTCGCGAATGATCCGCGCACTCTCGGTCTTGATTCGCGCACGGGTGGCGGGGTCCCCAAGGCGCTTCAGGATCTCCTCCCGGCCGCCCTCCTGGGCCCAGGCCGGAAACAGCGCCGCGGTGATACTGGTGCTGGAGGCGGTGTACGGGTATTGGTCGATGGTCGCGTCCACGCCCCTCGCTCGCGCCTGGTCCACCAGCCGCAGCGTTTCCACGCTCCGTCCCCAGTTGGCGGGCCCCACCACTTTGTGGTGGGTCACCTGGGTGGGCAGCCCGCCTGCCTCGCCGATCCGGATGGTCTCCTCGACGCTCTGCACCACCCGCGACGCCTCTTCGCGCATGTGGGAGATGTAGATGCCGCCCATTCGGCCCACGACCTTCGCCAACTCGACCACCTCTTCCGTGGGCGTGAACGTGCCGGGCACGTAGAACAACCCGGAGGAGAGCCCAAACGCCCCGTCCCGCATCCCCTGCTCCACCAAGGCCCTCATCCTCTGGACCTCGTCCGGCGTGGCTGTGCGGTTGACCTCCCCGATCACCGCCGAGCGGACCGAGCCCTGGCCAATGAAGGCGCCGATATTGATGGACTTTGGGAGCGAGTCGAGGCGCGCGAGGAACGGTGCTAAGGGCACCGGCGATCCGCCGTCCGGTCCCTCGATGACGGTGGTCACGCCCATGCGCACGTCGTTGTCCGCGGTCGGGACCTGGAAGATCCCGCGACGGGCGTGCGAGTGGATGTCAATGAACCCCGGTGCGATCACCCATCCGGCGACATCTATCACTCGGGCCGCTGGCTCCGTAATGGACGCGGCGATCCGCACGATGGTCTCGCCCCGAATCGCGACGTCCCCCCGGTACCACGGGCTGCCGGTCCCGTCCACCACCCGGCCGTTCTTGAGGAGGAGATCGTACGGCGCGTCCTGAGCCCTGGCAGGCTGGACCAACGCAACACCGATCAGCGCGACGGTCAGCACGGATAAGACGCGTGCGGCGGGCAAAGGGCGGTTCCTTGGTGTCGGACGAGACCAAGATCCGCGTCCGGAGGCGACACCGCCAGGGTCGGCTTGACACGCGCCCCCGCCCCGGGCACCCTACGGGCATCCTCGTGGAGGCCCTCCCCCCATGACACACGACATCATCGCGCTGTCGGCGGTCCTGGCGTTGTTCGCCGCGCCGAGCCGGCCGTCCTACGCGCAGGCCGGCTCTTCCATTCCGGAAGCGTTAGTGGGCAAAGCCCCCCCGCCCGCCGGGCAGGCCGTCACCTACGTTGCCGGAGATGCGGCGACCAGGGGCTACCTCGCCGTGCCCGGTGGCACCGGACCCTTTCCGGCCCTGATCATCATTCACGAGTGGAACGGCCTGGTGGACCGGGTGCGTCAGGTGGCAGACGCGTTCGCGTCGCAGGGTTACCTGACGCTGGCCGCCGACCTGTACCAGGGCCGCACGGGAACCAGCCCCGAGGAGAACCGGCGCCTGTCCTCAGAGGCGCGAAGCAACCTGCCCGCGGTGATCGCCAACCTCAACGCCGCCCAGCGCTTCTTGCGGCAACGGGCGGACGTGACCGGGAAGATCGGGGTGATGGGGTGGTGCTTTGGCGGGGGCGTGGCGTTGAGTTACGCGCTGGGGGGCGAACATCACGATGCCACCGCCATGTTCTACGGCTCGCTGGTTACGGATCCGGCTGAGCTCAGGAAGCTGGACCATCCATTGTACGGCACCTTCGCGGGCCAGGACCGGGGCATTCCGCCGGAGCAGGTTCGCCGGTTCAGCGCCGCCCTCGACTCCCTTGGCATTCAGAACGACGTGCACATTTACGATCCCGTGGGCCACGGGTTCTGGCTGTACGTGGACCAGGACCCGGCCACGCGCGAGGCGCCGGCCCGGGACGCGTGGGCTCGGCTGATGCGGTTCCTGGGGACGGTTCTGCGCTGATCCTCAGGGCGCGGTTTCGGCCCGCCGCCGGATGGCCTCCAGCCACCCGCGCCGGATCAATGCGCTGCCGGGATAGATGAAGCTCCAGTAGAGCCCGAAGCGGCGCCGGACCGACGGGGCGCGCGCGGCGACACGGGTCTCGGTGGTGAGCAGGCTGGCGCCGTCCGGGAGGGCCTCGACGCGAAAGCTCATCGCCGCCCGCGCATAGTCCAGGGTCTCCAAGGCCTGGAAGCCGTCCGCGCTTCCCAGCGCCACCGTGCCGCAGCAGACCACGGTGCCCACCACCAGCTCAGTCTCCGGGATTTCTCCCAACAGAACGAAACCCGACCGTAGGGCCACATCCAGAATGGGGGCGTGCCAGTCGGGCGCGAGGACGCTCTCGGTCCCACGCCTCCACGGCAGCCTCGGCGAGCGGATCCACGTGAGCACCCGGAAGTATCGGATCTCGTCCGCGGTGACGGCGTGGACGGCCCGGAAGATGCGTTCAGGCGCGGCCCGGACTCGGGTCGTGTGCACCTCGCCGAAGTGTGATTCCGGCAAAAGCTCGTCGAGGAGCGTGTCACCGGTCGCCTGCTGCACGCCAACCGGCCACCAGGCGCCGGCGCACGCGAGGACCACGCCGGCCGGCAGCAGGACCATGCCGATGCCGGGAGTACGCCGCCCCATGAAGCGTGGCCGCACAACGGCAACTGCTCCGGCGAGCACCAGCGCAAGCCCGACGTAGGCGAGAACGCTCAGAATCACGAGGAGCCCGCGCTAAGACGCGGGGTTGCCCTGGTATCTCGCCAGGATGGTGACCGAAGCGAGGTGCGCCGTCACGTTGGCCATGGTCTTGAAGAGATCGGGAATCGCGTCCACCGCAATGAGGATGCCCACGCCTTCCGCCGGCAACCCCAGGTGCACCAGCACGGGCGCCAGCAGGAACAAACTGGCGGACGGGATGCCCGGAACGCTGAAACTGATGAGCGTGGAGGTCAGGATCAGGCCACTCATCTGCGCGATATCCAGCGGTACGCCGTAGAGCTTGCCCAGAAACAGCACGCCCACGACCCACGCGATGGGAACGTTGACCCGGAACACCGACACGGCCAGTGGGAGCGCGAACCCCGTGACCGGGGAAGGGAGCTTCAGCCGATCCGTGGCGCCGGCGATCATCGCAGGCAGGGCGGCGAGCGACGACCGGGAGCTGAAGGCCACGGCCTGGGCGGGCGCCGCCGCGGTGGCGAACGTGCGGAGACCTGCCCGTCCCACCAGGACGGCGACGGGATACAACGCGACGATATAGATCAACAACACGGCGGACAGCGTGAGCACGTAATGCAGCAGGGCGCCCGCCGCCGCCGCGCCCATCCGGAAGCCTAACGCCACGGCCAACCCGAAGATCCCAATGGGCGCCACCATCAGCACCCAGTGCACCAGGACCATCATCGCATCGGCGACGCTCTGGAACACGCCCACCAGCGCCTCCCGGCGCCCCGGCTCGAGCCGGGTGAGCGCGAGCCCCAACAGGAGCGTAAACACCACCAGCGGCAACATGGCGCCGTCGGCGGCGGCCTTCACCGGGTTGGCGGGTACCATCTCGACGATGCGCTGCACCAGGCCGGGCATCTGCGGCCCGCCAGTGGCGGCGCCCGCGGTGGCGGCGGCGCCGGACCGGAGGTTGGCCGCGACCTCCGGGGCGATCACCAGGCGGTCCAGGGAGAGCGGCGCCACCAGGAGGGTGAAGACGCCGCCGGCCAGCAGAAACATCAGAAATACCGGCACCGCCAGCGCGCCCAGGCGACCGACTCGCCGAGTGTCGGCCGTGGAGACCACACCGGTGATGACCAGCGCCACGACCAGCGGCACCACGGTCATGCGGATCGCGTTGATCCAGAGGGTGCCGACGGCCTCGAATCCGCTGACGGCCGTCGCCAGAGAGGGACGGTGCAACGCGGCGGCGCCGGCGCCCAGTGCCAGGCCGACCACCAGCGCGAGGAGCACCCAGGTGGCGGAGCGCACTCCTAGACGTTGAACCGCACGTGCAGGATTTCTCCGTCCGCCACCACGTAGTCCTTGCCCTCGAGCTTGAGCCGGCCCGCCTCTTTCACCGCGTGCTCGGAGCCGTACTCCATGAACACCTGGTAGGGAATGACTTCGGCCCGGATGAACCCGCGCTCCAGGTCGGAGTGGATCCGCCCGGCCGCCTGCCGCGCGTTGGCGCCACGCTTGATGGTCCAGGCGCGGACTTCGTCGGGCCCCACGGTGAAGAACGAAATCAGATCCATGAGATGGTAGGCGGTACGAATAAACCGGACCAGGCCCGGCTCCGTGAGGCCCAGGTCCTCGAGGAAGGCCGGCTGATCCGCGACATCCATTCCGGCGATTTCCGCCTCCACGCTGGCCGAGAGCACGAATCCCTCGGCGTTGACCTGCTCCAGGCGCTTCGCCAGATCGCCCGGCAGCGGCTTGGCCGCCTCCGCCTCGTGCCGGTTGAGGACCACCATCAGGGGACGGTCGGTGAGCAGCGCGTAGCCCTTGAGTTGATCCCGGTGCAGCTCACTCTCCGAGAGCGAGCGTAACGGCCGTTCCTGTTCCAACGCCGCCTTCATTCGCTCGAACGTCGCCACCTCGAGCGGGTTGGTCTTCTCCTTGTGGGCGCGATCCAGCCGCCGCTCCACTATGCCGAGGTCGGCGAACAGGCACTCAGTGTAGAAGGCTTCAAGATCGGCGAGCGGGTCCGGCTTTCCCTCCAGCGCTGGATTCTCGAAGTCCCGCAGCACCAGGCACAGTACCTCCTGATCGCGGATCTGCTGCAATGCTTTGGTGGAGAGGCCTTTCTTGTCTGCCCCGTGCTCGCCCGGGATGTCGCAGAAGGCGATCTCCGCGTACGTGGTCTTCTTTGGCTTGAAGATGCCGGAGAGGACATCAATCCGTTGGTCCGGCACCTTGACCGTGCCCAGCCGCACCTCGCCACCGAAGCCAACCGGCGCATCGAGGCCCGTCAGGGCGTTGAACACGGTCGTCTTGCCGGAGCCCGCAAAGCCCACCAATCCCACTTTCACCAACCCCTCCCAGGTTGCCCGCTCACCTCCCAGCCACGACACCCGCCCATTCAGCGTCCGGGACGATACCTGCGCTCCGTATGCCCTTCGAGCTGGGAGCGGTAGAAGTACACCTCGCGCAGGTCCCCGGTGCTGTAGCGCACGGCCTGGTCGTTGAAGTGGGCGGATGCGGGACTGCTGTTCAGGCCGCCCGCCGTGATGGCTCTGGCCCGGACGCTGTCGCCGAACTCGACCACCGCGACGAAGCTGTTCCCGCTGGTGCCGTACCACTTCTTGGTACCCGGGTACGCGCGCGCTCCGAAGGACGCCAACGAACCCCAGCGCGAGGACGTGAAGCCCACGGGGATGCTGGGCCCACTGTCGTTGAACGGCTGCACGATATCCCCCGTGAGGCGCTGGAACCGGCTGATGTCTCCCCAGGGGGTTCGCCAGGTGCCAAAGTCGTTGGTGAGCCTGGTGGAGGTCGCCGCGAGCGCCTCGAGCCGCTGGCGAGGCGTCGTCCGGGTGGCCATGTAGTCGAAGAGGGGCACGCCGGCCCGCCGCGCGTCCGCGCCGACCCGTTGCGCCAGTTCCTCGCCCCAGAACACCGCCAGCGACGTGGGCACCGAGGTCACCGACCAGCGGAGGTCCCAGCCCCTGAGCGCCGCGATCTGCTCCGCCACCTGGCTCTTGAGCGGACTCGAGGCCGGCGTCTGATCGTCGGCCCGGAGCAGGGAGGGGATCAGGTCCTCGAACGCCGTGAGGTAGCTGTCGAACGCCGCGGCGGTGAGCGAGGCCATCGTGAAATCGGTCCGGTCTTCCAGGACCCGGATGGCGTGGATCCCCCGGGCGTTTTCCCCTCCGGTCTCCATGTACGCGGGGTAGTCCCGCCGCCTGGGGCTGTTGGCGCCCGCCGCCGAGTAGGGCCAGTTGTTGGTGTTCTGGATCCAGCCGCCGGCCGGGTTGATCACGTTGGGGCTCTGGTCAATGGCATGCACGCCCTGCCACTCGGTCGCCGGGTTGCTTCCGTCCACCGGCTCGCTCCAGTCGAAGCGCGGGTCACGTTTGGGAACGAAGTTGGCGTGGAAGTAGGCGATGTTGCCTTCGGCGTCCGCGAACACCGTGTTGTTGGATGAGTTGGTGTGCAGCTCCATGGTCTCGCGGAACTCCTGGACGTTTCGGGCCTTGGTCCGCGTGTAGGACTGCGTCAGCGCCTTCACGGGCTCCTGCATCAACCGGACGCTGATCCACTTGCCGTTCGCCTCGCGGACGATGGGTCCGTGATGGGTCCGGTACACCGTGAAGGCCTTCCTGGCCATGCCCGTGTCGGTCTTGAACGGCACGGCGATCGTCGTGGCCAGGACCGGGCGCTCTTCCCTGCCGTAGCGATAGACGTAGCCGTCGCCCCGCTGCACCACAGTTTCCGCGTATTCGTCGATGTTGTCCACGCCGCTCGAGGTGTGCATCCACCCCGCGGTCTGGTTGAACCCCTGGTAGACGAAAAACTGACCCCACGTCACGGCGCCGTAGGCGTTCAGGCCCTCGTCGCTGGTCATCTGCAGCTCGGCCCGGAAGAAGAACGACGTGTGCGGGTTGATCCACAGGAGGGCGTGCCGTGAGGCGCTGTTCGACGGGGCGACGGCGAAGCCGTTCGATCCCGCCGGCTCGGCCACGGGCTCGAGGTCCTCGAGCGGGACCAGGGCCCGGGTTCGGGGCCCCTCACCGTAGAACGCCTCGAGCTGGCGGAGGTTCACGCGCTCGATGTCCCCGCCGATACTGCCCTCGGTAAACGAGAGCGCCATCCAGGGCTCGAACCGGGTGATGACCCGGGGCGTCACGTCCGGGTGCGTATGGAGATAGTAGTTCAGCCCGGCGGCCCAGGCATCCATCAGGTGTCGCAACCACTCAGGGCTCGCCGCGTACTGCGCCCGCAGCGAGTCGGGATCAATGAACAGCTTCATGCGCAGGTCGCGATAGACCGCGGCCTCCCCCTCGGCTTCGGCGAGCCGGCCCATCGCATTGAGGTAATTCGTTTCCACGCGATGGAAGTCGTCCTCTGCCTGCGCGTAGATCATGCCGAAGACCGCGTCGGCATCGGTATTCCCGTAGATGTGGGGGATGCCCCAGTCGTCCCGGATGATCGTGACCTCCCTGGCCTGCTGCTCCCAGGCCGCGACCTCCGGATCCCGAGGCGCGCACGCGACGCAGGCGGCGAGCACGAGGACGAGGTGTCTCATGGCAGCCCCAGCTTCCGCCGTGCGAAGGGGCGCGCAAACGCCGATGGCGGATTGTGCGCGGTCGCCATGTCGTACGCTCGCTGGTACAGCGCCTTGGCCCGGTCCTGCTGCCCCAGCTTCTCGTACGTCATGGCCAGCAGACAGTGCATGAAGGGATCGCGGTCGTTTCCGCGCATGGCAACCGCTTTCGTGAGCTCCGCCTCGGCGGTTGCCAGGTCATTCGCGTAGAGCGCCACGTAGCCCGCGAGATAGGGAAAGAACCGCTCCTGGTTTTCCGCCATGGTCGGGTCGCTGTCCAGGATCCGTCGCGCCTCGGCGACCTGGCGCTGGGCTTCCACCTGGTCTCCCCGGCGGGCGGCGAGCCGGCCCAGCGCGTGCGCCAGGCGGTAGTCCCAGAGGCTCCTGGGATGCTCCCGGGGCTCGGGCTCCTTGAGGCCCAGCTCCCAGCCCCTGCGGTACATCCGCTCCGCGGTCTCCAGCTCGCCGGCGTCAATGCACACCCGCGCGGATTCGTTCGCCATCTCCCCCTGCTGGTAGAACGCGTTCTGGGGCTCGGCCTGCTCGCGGGTCACCCAGTAGGCGATCACCATCTCGTGATATCTCACCGCGTTGGCGCAGTCGCCCTCAAAGCCGTAGGACATGGCCATGCGGCGCTGGGCCGCGGCTTTGGCGGCCGGCTCGGGCGCTTCGTCAATCAGGCGCTGCAAGACGGCGCGTGCTTCCGCGTGCTTTCCCTGCCGGTCCAGCTCCTGGGCCTCCCGCATAGGGCCGGACGGGCCGCCCCCACCCTGTGCCCCGGCGGTTCCGGTCGTCAGGGTGGACGCGGCGATCGTCAGGAGCGCCGACGTGGCATAGTGCACATAGGATGTGGTCATGGTCGTCTTCCTCCACGATTTGCCATTGCGTTGTCCTCGGCCTCCCACCTCAGAACCCCCCGCCCCCTCCACCGCCCGACCCACCACCCGACGACCCGCCGCTGAACCCCGAGCCGCCCGAGCTCCGCGGTGCGCTGCTCATGGCGCTGCCTGCTCGGGTGGAGAGGTCGGACAGGCGGCTCGAGAACGTGCCGGCGTTGAAGCCCATCGGGTTGGTGCCGACGTACCAGGTAGGCGGCTCGCGGTACACGTCCCGGAACGCGTTGGCCCATCTCCGCTCCACCCCAAAAGCCATCGCGTAGGGCAGGAAGCGCTCGAACATCTCCGGCGTCTTGATGACGCGCTCGAAGCGATCACCCTCGACCCGATCGAGAAACTCCTCGAAACCCAGGACCCGCTCGCGCTGCCGCGCACCAAGCACAGTGCGCGCCGGCATGACGAGCCCGAACAGCGCCACGATGAGCGTGCTCAACCCCGCCGCCACGATGACGGTCACCATACTGAGGCCGGATGTCGCTCCGGCGGTGGTTCCCAGCGCGGTCAGGATCACGCCCAGGAACGCGGCGCCGGTCACCCAGCGGACCTTCACGCGGTCCGGCCGGGCGCGGTACAGCCCCCGCTGAATCAGCCGGTCGAAGACGCTTGTCCGGATGGCGGGCAACTCCACATAAAACTCATTCTCCAGATCCGACAGCCGGACGGTCCGCTGACCGTGCTGGAACAAGCCGCCCAACACCCGCGACTCATGCGGCTCGAGCCCTCTTGCGCCCGCCGCCGGCTCGGTCCGGTGGAAGACGTACTCCCGGCGTTTCCACAGCCCCAGGAATGCCTCCTCTTCCCGCTCCTCGATCTTGAGATACCCTCGAACGGCGAGATCCACCATGGTCGCCGTGATGTCCCGCAGGTCCACCGAGGCATCCATCAGCGTGCCGGCCTCGGCCGGCGTCATCCCGCCCGGCGGCTCGTACTGCACCGTGACCGGCAGCCTGGCCGGATCGCGTCCTACCCGGTACCAGAGCCCGAACATCCCGAGGAATACCGCGACCGGAATGGCGAGGGGCCAGTTACTCGCCAGGAATCCCGCGGCCCGCTCCGCCTGAGTGGGCTCCGTCACCGCACCCTTGTCCCACCCTACCACGGCGGTCAAGCCCTCGCGAAAGCCCAGCGGCGTGGGCAGGACCACGCCCAGCGTGGTTCCGGAGATGGTGAGCTCGGCGTCCCGGGCGGTGGACCCGTAGGGACCGTTGAACGCGGTGGCGCGCACTCCCGTCGCCGACGCGGGCAGCTCGATCCGCGCCGAGGCCGCCTCGATCGGCACGTCCCATTCATCCCCGGTGATGTTCCAGTACAGCTCGTCGTGATCCTCGAAGAACCGGAGCCCGTTGGCCGCCCGGTATCGCAGCACCACGGTGCGGGTCGCATCCTGGGCACCGGGCACCCAGATCTTGTACTTGAGGTAGTGGCGCTCCCGGGAGCTCTCCACCTTGAGTGGGCGGCCCTCGCCGTCCGTGGCGCCCAGCAGGGTCAGGCGAAGGGTCCAGCTGAATCCCTGGGGCGTGCGGTACCCCACCGGCACGGTGCGGTAGATCCCGTTCCACGAACCGGTGAACGCGACGGTAATGGACTCCGTGACGTTCACCGCCCCATCGCGGTTCACCACGATCGCGGCGTCGAAGCGCTTGATCGCGAGCGAGCGCTGGGCCCACACCACGCGGGGGAGGAGGAGCAGCGCCAGCGCCAGCAAACCTCCCAGGGGTCTCACGTGCGGGTCTCCAGGTCGATCGCCGGCACCGCCCCTTCCCGGTCATCGGCGAGCCCAAAGAACTCGGCCGGCTGGAACCCGAACGCGCGGGCTACCAGCACGGCAGGGAACTGCTGAGTCATGACGTTGAAGTCGCGGACGACCGCGTTGTAATAGCGGCGCGCGTGCTGGATGTGGTCTTCGATCTCGGTGAGGCTCCGCTGAAGCGACAGATAGCTCTCGGCGGCGCGAAGATCGGGATACGCCTCCGCCACGGCGAAGATCTGACGCACGGACCCGGCAAGCGCCCGTTCCGCCTCACCCGCCGCGCCGGGCCCGCGCGCCAGGACGGCGCGGCTCCGCGCTTCCGCCAGGGCCTCCAGCGTGCCCTTTTCGTATCCCGCATGCCCCTTCACCGCGGCCACCAGCGAGGGGATCAGGTCGTGCCGGCGCTTGAGCTGGACGTCGATGTCCGCCCAGGCATTCCCGATGAGCAACCGCAGGCGGGCGAGACGGTTGTACATGAGGACGCCGGCGACGGCGAGCACGGCGAGGATGGTCAGGAACAGGCCCATCAGACATCTCCCGGAGCGGAATCAAAGCCGCTCGGCCGACCGTAACAAGACCAGGCATTCGTCATAGTAGAGCACCTCCGCGCCCGCCGTGTCCCGCTCCGCATTCAGGCGCATGGCCCGCGCGAGATCTTGAACCCGGATCTGGTGAAAGCGGGAAGGCAGGAGCCTCGATGCCCACGGAACCAGGCGCTGCGTGAGCCAGTCCTGGAAACCGTAGCGCAGCTTCTCCGTTACCAGGACGCTGGGCCGGTACAGGCTCAATCGCGGAAACCCCAAAGCCCGATAGCGCTCTTCGACGGCACCCTTGACCCGCAGGTAGTAGCTGGACGAACGCGGGTTGGCGCCGAGGGCCCCGAGCAGCGACATGTGCCGCACCCCCGCGTCCTTGCAGGCCCGCGCAAAGGCGGTCGCGTACTCCACGTCCACGTTCCAGAACACCTCGCGCGGCACCTTGCGGGGCTGGCCGATCCCCATGGTGCAGAACGCGGCCTCGCAGCCGGCGGCGGGCTCGCGCGCCTGCAGGTCCACCCGATCCATGTCCACGACGCGCTGGGTCAGCTTGGCCGCCCCGGCAGCGCTCGCGAACATGCCCGTCGCCCGCCGCGTGAGGATCGTGACCGCGGTGCATCGAGGCGACGCCAGCAGCTCGCGCACCAGGGCGGACCCCACCGCGCCGGTGGCCCCGATGGCCAGGGCCCGGTAGGGGGTCACCGGCCTCCGCCCAGGGTCTTCATACTCGAGCGGGCTAAGGTACCCGGCCTCTTGCCCCGGCGCCACGCAGGGTGCAGTTTAGACGCTGAATCCCTCACATATGGTGTCGTACGTGCTCGCAGCCCCAGTGAAGTTCGAGGGTCGCGCCGCGGAGTTTGTGGCGGAGCTGAAGGAACGCGTGGACGCCTATTTCGACGAGCGCGGTCTGTCACGCCATGCCGACTGGCGGATGATCGCCAGGACCCTCTCGGCCTTCTCGCTGACGTTCATTCCCTACGCCCTGATCCTGACCAACCGGTTCGACCCGTGGACCATGCTGATCCTGGCCATCGTGATGGGGGTCGGCGTGGCGGGCATCGGGTTCGGGGTCTCCCACGACGCCCTGCATGGCGCCTATTCGGCCAATCCCGCCGTCAACCGGCTGCTGGGCTATTCGTTCGACTTGCTGGGCGCCAACGGGTACCTGTGGAAGATCACCCACAACGTCATTCATCATACCTATACCAACATCCAGGGCGTGGACGAGGACCTCGAGGTCTCGCCGCTGATTCGCCTGTCCCCGCGCTCCGAGTGGCGGCCGATCCACCGCATCCAGCCGGTCTTCGCGTTCGTGCTGTATGGCCTCTCGACCATCTTCTGGGTCTTCGCCAAGGATTACAAGTACTTTCTGCAGAAGAACCTGGGGCCCTACCAGAACAAGAAGCACCCGCCGGCTGAGATCGCCATCCTGATGGTGGGCAAGCTGGTGTACTACGGCTGGTCGGTGGTCATCCCGTTCCTGGTGGTGCAGGTGGCCTGGTGGCAGTTCGCGATCGGTTATGCCGCCATGCACCTCACGGCCGGTCTCACGCTCGGCGTGGTGTTCCAGCTGGCGCACGTGGTTGAAGGGGCCGAGCATTTGGCACCGGACGCCGGCGGGCGGATGGAACCGGCGTGGATGGTGCACCAGATGCGGACCACGTCGAACTTCTCCACCGGCAGCAAGCTCCTCACGTGGTACGTGGGCGGGCTGAACCACCAGGTGGAGCACCACCTGTTCCCCAGGGTGTGCAGCATCCACTACCCGGCGATCCGCCCCATCCTGCGCGAGGTGGCGGCCAAGTACGGCGTACCGTATCACGAGCAACCCACGCTCTGGGCGGCCATCCGGTCGCACTACCACATGCTCAGGGAGTTCAGCCGGCCACCGGTCACGGCAGCGCCCCAGGTGGTGGCGGCTACCGGATGTTCCACCCGTTGACCGGCCCGCCGTGGAAGAACTTCTCGGGCGTCATCACCCCGTCCCGCTTGAACACCACGCCATCCTTCAGCACGAACCGCACCTCCCGCAGCGCGTCAATGTTCTGGAGCGGGTTTCCCGGCACCGCGATCAGATCGGCCGCATAGCCGACCTTGATCGGGCCGCGTGAGGTGTAGGTCTCGCTCGCCTTGAAGCCGTTGACGGTCATGGCCCGCAGGATGTCCGCCGGAGGAATTCCCGCCGCTTTCCAGGTCTCGATGAACTCGATCGCCACCTCGCCCCGGGTCTTGCCCGGCACGTAGTAATCGGCGTCGGTGGAAAAGGTGAGCGGCACCTGGTTGTCGTAGGCGTTCTTGAGGCCCGCGACCGTGGCCTGATACCGCTGGGGCGTGGTGTGCCCCGTCAGCGAGATCGGCGTCTCCGTGCCGGCGCGCCAGATGCCCTTTTGCGCCATCAGTTTGTGCATCTCGTCGGTCAGCCCGCGATCGTGCGCGATGGACCAGATGCCGGCCTCGATGGCGCGCCGCGCGCCGTCCACCGTTTGCACGTGCCCTTCCACCTTGAGCCCCGCTTTGGCCGCCTCGGCGATGAACAGCGTGATCTCATCGACGGTGTAGCCCCAGGGCTTACAGTCCACGCAGATCTTGATGACCCTGGCGCCGAACAGGGCGTTCTGTCGGACCGCCTTGACGATCTCGTCCGGCGTGTCCGCGTCGAGGTACTCCGGATACACGATAGACTTCCCCATGGCCATTTCCGGCGTGGGCCAGAACTGCCCGCCGAAGCCGCCGATGATGATCCCGGAGTTGATGATGGTCGGGCCGGGGATCCAGCCCTGCTCGATGGCGATCCGCAGCGCGGCATCGGCGTAATTGCCGTTGTTCCCCATGTCGCGGACGATGGTGAACCCGGACGACAGCATCTGGATGCCGTTGGACACCGCCTGGATGGCCCGGAGCGGCGTGCCGTCCAGGACGTACGTCAGGTAATAGACGTTGCTCTCGGGCTCCGCCTTGTACGTGAGGGCGAGGTGGTTGTGCGCGTCCACCAGCCCCGGGAGCACCGTGAGCTGGGAAAGGTCAATGACCTCGGCGCCTTGGGGGATGGTCACCGTCGGGCCGATAGCGCGGAATCGCCCGCCTTCCACCAGAATCACCTGATTGACCGCCACCGTCCCCGCCTCCGGATCAACCAGCCGACCGGCTCGGATGGCAGTCACCTGACCCTCGGCGGACGACGCGGCGAACGCGAGCACGGCAGCAACCAGCCCGATGCGCATAATCTCTACTCCTTTGCGGTGAACTAGGGTGGATTATCCCGTTCGCTGTTCATCTCTGCGTTTCTCTGCGCTCTCTGCGGTAGCCTACCTCGCCGCAGCGAGGCGCCGGGCGCTTAGAGCCGGAGCTCCTGCACCAGGGCCTCAAACCGTGGTTCGCCGCGCAGGGGATCCAGCAGCGGGTGCACCCTGAGATACGCCAGCCACCCGCGCCGCTCCGCGTACGCGCGCTCGGCCCAGTCCAACGCCCCAGCGTGATCGTCCAGGGCCAGGTGCAGCGTGGCGAACGCCACCGGCGAGACGTAGCCGGCCGCCGCGCGCGCGTGCAGTTGATCGAGCAGGGCCTGCGCCTCCGCGCGCTTGCCGGCGCGGGCCAGGACCCATCCAAGCGAGGCGATGGTATACGCTCCGGCACCCGGCAACGCCAGGGCCTGCCGCAGTACCTGCTCGGCCCCACCGAGATCGCCCGCCAGCGCCTGCGACAGGCCCAGGATCCGGCAGGTCTCCTCCGCGGCGGGGTTCATGGCGAGCGCACGACTCAGGTGGTAGATCGCCTGAGCGTAGCGCCGCGCGTAGAAGTAGAGCCAGCCCGCGCCGCGCCGCACGGACACGGAAGCGGGATCCAGCTCCAGCGCCGTGTGCCCCTCGATGATGCCTTCCTCCACCTTCCCGCGCGCCGCCAGGAGGAAGGCATACCACTGGTGCGCCGACGCATACCGGGGATTCAGCTCGATGGCCCGGCGGAATTCGCGGTCCGCCTCGTCCCATTCCCAATCGTAGATGAACAGCGCCCAGGCCAGCGACGAGTGCGCCTCCGCCAGGGCCTCGTCCAGCGCCAGCGCCTGTCGCGCGTAGCCTTTGGCGCGCTCGAACCCCTGGGCCACCGGCACGCTCCGGTAATCCAGCTGCAGGGCGTACGAGTCGGCCAGGCCGGTGTAGGCCAGCGCATAGCGCGGGTCCTCGGCAATGGCCTGCTCGAAGTAACCGATCGCCTCCGCGATCCCCTCCTGGGTGCGCTTGTTCCAGGCGTGGCGCCCTTGGAGATACAAGGCGTAGGCGCGGACGTTTTCCGTGTAGCGCCGGGGGATCGGGGTCGCCAGGTGGGCAAACGACGTCGCGCGCAGCGTGTCCACGATGGTGCGAGCCAGCTCGTCCTGAACCGCGAACACGTCGTCCAGCCGGCGGTCGTAGCGCTCGGACCAGATCAGCCGCCCGTCGTCCGTGGAGCTCATCTGCGCAGTGATCCGGAGCCGATCCCCCGCGCGGCGGACCGACCCCTCCAGCACCCACGCGGCGCCCAGCAACGCGCCGATGGCTCGTACATCCTGGGCCTTCCCCTTGAGCGCAAACACCGACGTGCGCGACGCCACCCGGAGCCCTTCCACGTTGGCCAAGGCGGTGATCAGCTCGTCCGTGATACCGTCGCTCAGGTACTCGTTTTCCGCGTCCGGGCTGGCGTTGACGAAGGGCAACACGGCGATGCAGCGCGTGGCCACCGAGAGGGCCGGGGCCGCACCGGTGGCGTCGGCTCCACGCTCCAGCGCCGTGGCGAACTCGCCGAAGCTCGCGAAGCGGTCCTCGGGGTTCTTGGCCAGCGCCCGTTCCAAGGCGCCCTCCACCGACGCCGGTGCGTCCGGGCGGAGCAGCCGGACCGGGCGTGGGAGCTCCGTCACCTGCCGGGCCATGGTGGACCGTGCCTTGTCGCCTCCGAGCGGCGGCTCGCCGGCCAGCATCTCGTACACCACACACGCCAGGCTGTAGAGGTCGCTGCGCGCGTCCAGGTCCAGCTCGCCGCTCGCCTGCTCCGGACTCATGTACTCCGGGGTCCCCAGGGCGAGCCCCACCTCCGTGAGCGCGGCCATCCCCGGAGCGCAGCAGGCCCGGGCCACGCCGAAATCCGCCAGCACCGCGTGGCCGTCGGCGAACAGGATGTTCTCCGGCTTGACGTCCCGGTGGACGAAACCCTGGCGGTTGGCGTAGTCCAGCGCCGCGCCGATCTCCCGCGCGATGCGCACGGCCTCCGCGACGCCCATCCGGCCCTCGCGGCGCAGCCGCTCGCGCAACGAGCCATCCGGCACGTAGGGCGTCACGTAGTACAGCACCCCGTCCGCGTCGCCGGAATCCAGCAGCGGCAGGATGTGGGGATGCGACAGCCGGGCCGCGATCCTGATCTCCCGGAGGAAGCGCTCGGCCCCCACGGAGGCCGCCAGGTCGGGCTTGAGCACCTTGACCGCCACCCGCCGCCCGTGCTTGCGGTCTTCGGCGAGATACACGGTCGCCATTCCGCCGCGGCCGAGCGGAGATTCGATGACGTAGCGGCCGGCCAACGCTTGCCGCAGGCTGTCGAGAGCGGTCATGATGATGGACCCACAATCTATGCCCGGGACCCGTGCCCGGGCGCGCCAAGGATTGCAATATCAATATTACTTGATATATTGAACGTCAATGGTACGATTCAGCCAAGCCGACCGGCGGCGGTTGGCCCGGTGTTGCCACGCCCTCTCGGACGACACCCGGCTCCGGATCCTGGAGCGGCTCTCGGCCGGTGAGCGTTGCGTGTGCGAGTTGACCGCGGCGCTGGGCGCCGGGCAATCTCGGTTGTCCTTCCACCTGAAGGCGTTGAAGGACGCCGGGCTGGTGCGGGATCGGCGTGAGGGGCGCTGGATGTACTACTCGCTCAACCCGGAGGCGGTCTCCGAGGCGAGGCGGCTGCTGGAGCTGGTCGCGGCGAAACCACAACACCAGTTGCCTGTGCTGGCGTCATCAGCGCCTCCTTCGGCACTTTAAATCAATGGTTGTTGATGCACTGTCCTCGACACGGGAGCTGCCGGTATGGATGAGCCACTGAAGCTGCGGGACGTGGTGCGGGCCAAGTACGGGGCGGCGGCGCGCCAGGCACGGGAGGGCGCCCAGCCAGCCGGCTGTGGCTGCGGCTCCTCGTGCGGCTGCGATCCCATCACCCAGGACCTGTACCAGGCGGGCGAGACGGCGGGCCTGCCCGCCGAAGCGGTGCTGGCGTCCCTCGGCTGCGGCAACCCCACGGCCCTGGCGGAGCTTCGCCCCGGGGAGGTGGTGCTGGACCTGGGGTCCGGGGGTGGCATTGACGTCTTGCTCTCGGCCAAGCGCGTGGGGCCCGGCGGGAAGGCCTACGGTCTGGACATGACAGATGAGATGCTGGAGCTGGCGCGGTCCAACGCGCAAGCGGCCGGCGTGACGAACGTCGAGTTCCTCAAGGGGGAAATCGAGCGCATCCCGTTACCCAACGACTCGGTGGACGTGATCATCTCCAACTGCGTGATCAACCTGTCGGCGGAGAAGCCGCGGGTCCTGCGGGAGGCGTTCCGGGTCCTGCGGCCCGGCGGCCGTCTCGCGGTATCGGACGTGGTGGTACGGGGGCCCGTGCCCGAGGAGATTCGCCGCAGCCTGGAGCTGTGGGTGGGCTGCGTGGCGGGCGCCCTGGAGGTCGAGGAGTTCGAGCGGCTGTTACGGGAGGTGGGGTTCGAGGATCCCTCCATTGAGCCCACCAGGATCTATCGCGTGGAGGACGCGCGGGCGTTTCTGATGGAGGCCGGCCTGGACCCGGACCGTCTCGCGCCGGAGGTGGGCGGGCGGATGATGGCGGCGTTCGTGCGGGCGCGGAAGCCCGGCGGGGCGTGACGTCTGACGTCCGGTAAGACTCACCCCAGCTGACGCGCGCCGCTCAGACGTCACGCCCCGACGTGCCTACGCGCCCTTTGAGTCGCCAATGGAGGGTGCGGGCCACCGTGCCCCAGAGCGGCGCCATCGCCGCGATCAGCGGCGGCAGCGGGTCGGTTCCGTTCGTCTCGCGGTAGCGCCGGACGGCCGACCAGGTGTCGAGGTAGCCGGCAAACTGGTCGAGCGTGAGGTCCCGCTCCATGGTGCACGGTGGAAACGGGAGTGCCTGAAACGGGAACGGCAGGTCCTGATACCCGGCCCGCACGTGCCGCCGCTCCGGCGCCCAGTGCGGGCCGACGGTGTCCTGGGCAAACCGGTCAACCAGCGCGTCGATAGCCGGTGTCACCCGGGCCAGGTCGTAGCACCACACCGCGATCGCCGCCCCGGGACGGAGCACCCGGCGAACCTCCGCGAAGAACGGCTCGACGTCGAACCAGTGCAGCGCCTGCGCCACCGTCACCAGGTCCACCGAGGCGGCCGCCAGGCCGCTTCGCGTTTCCAGGCTGCGCGCGTAGACCACGCGGGGGTGATGCTCCGCGTGGGCCAGTTGTTGGGGGCTCGCGTCGGTCGCGACCACGCGACGGAAGTGCGCCGCCAGGCGCACCGCCGCCTGCCCATTTCCCGTGCCGCAGTCCCAGGCGAGTCCCCGCCCGGGCGTCAGGTGGGCCAGGGCCTCGAACAGGGCGGCGGGGTACCGCGGCCGGAAGCGCGCGTACTCCGCCGCGCGCTCGGAGAAGTAGTCCTTGAACCCGGCGCCGCCCGGCGGCGTCATGGCAGTGGAATAACGCCCCCGAAACGCACGGAACGCCGCCTCGCAATGGCTAGGGCAATGACGGCGACCGGAGCGGCACGCGCACTGACACCGCTCCGCGAAGGTCGCCCACGGCGTACCCCGTCGCACGATCCTCCGGATAGCGCCGGGCCAACGCGGCCCGAACCTCGGGGTCGAACTCCGCGGGATCGCCGTGACACGGTAGGCAACGTCCATCCACCAGCAGGGGCCGGATATACTGCAGCTCGGCTGTGCCGTCCGGGGCCCGGATCACCTGCACCAGCTCCCGTGGCAGCCGCTTCTGTCGCCGCGCCTCCGCCAGGTCCTCCAGCAACCGGCGCTCGATGGCGTCGGGCGTGTCGTCCACGTTGCGTACCCGGCGGCTGACGCGGCGGATGTACACGCCGTTCTTCCAGTGCCGCAGGGTGCGCACCTGCGCCGAGTCGGCACAGATGTGAATGGCCAGAGCGGGGCCGCCCTGCTCGAGCGTGGCCGCCAACAGACCCATCAACTCTTCGTCCAGTGAGTCCGCAACGGCCCGCGCGAGCTGCACCGTCGCGGAATCCACCGCAGGCACTTGCACCAGGACGCGGGGATCCTGGCGGCACGCCGCCGCCACGACCATCACACCCACCCACGGCACCCAGGACGCCATCATGGTGTCCAACGTAGGCCGGCGTTCTTTGAAGGACCGCTACGGCAACCATGAAGCCGTCTATAGGCAGCGCCACGACGCGGCGGCGGCGGCGTATCCCACGCGGGGAAGCACCTGTTGCGCGACCAGCACGAACCCCCAGAAGATGGCCAGCAACGATGCGACATGGGCCGCACCCATGCGCAGCTTCCAGGACGACACGCTGCCCCACCCCGCGGCGACGATGATGACCGCCACGGCGGCCAGGTACAGATAGAGGCTGAACCCGCAGCCGTGGGCGTAGGGCCATTGCGACATGACCGCGCTGGCCAGCACGGCGAGGCCGACCTTGAGCCACACGGCCATCTTGTCCCGAACCGTGGGCTCACGGGGGATGGCGGCTCCCGCCGGTGCGGTGACCACGCCCGGTCTGATCGGTACCGCGGAGGGAGGCGGGGACCCGGGCGACCGGGATGGCCCGGATCCGCGGAGCGAGGGATCCGCCCCGGGTAACTGCTTGAGCAGCCGGTTCACCTCGGCCGACATGCCGTCCAGGGGATCGTCGGCGGGGGATGGGGGCTTCGCCATGGTGCCAAGACCTCCTATTCGCTCTACCTGACCATCTCTTCAAAGAGTTTGAAAATCCGGCGGTATTCGTCGGTCCAGCTGTCGTTCCGCCGGAATCCGTGCGGCTCCACCGGATACATGGCCACTTCCCAGTCCTCCTTGCCCAGCTCGATCAGCCGCTGCACCAGGCGGGCCGTGTCCTGGAAGTGCACGTTGTCGTCCACCATGCCGTGACAGATGAGCAGCCGCCCCGCGAGGTGCTCCGCGAAGTAGATGGGCGACGACCGCTTGTAGGCCAGCGTATCTCCCTGGGGCAGGTTGAGGATCCGGCCGGTGTAGCCGTGATTGTAATGGGCCCAGTCCGTCACCGGGCGCAGCGCGGCGCCCGCCGCGAACACGCCCGGCTGGGTGAACATCGCCATCAGCGTGATGAACCCGCCGTAGCTCCCGCCGTAGATGCCGATCTTGCTCGAGTCCACGCCCATGGTCCGCACCAGCCAGCGCGCCCCGTCCACCTGGTCGTCCAGGTCCTTGCCGCCCATGTGCCGGTAGATCGCGGTGCGCCAGTCGCGGCCCTGCCCCGCGCTCCCGCGATAATCCAGGTCCAGCACGGTGAAGCCCCTGGAGGCCAGCAGATGATGGAACATGTACTCTCGGTAGTAGCTGGACCACCACTTGTGCACGTTCTGGAGATAGCCCGCGCCGTGCACGAAGATCACCGCCGCGCGATTCGACGGTACGCCCATGGGCCGGTAGAGCCGGGCGGGCACTTGGGCCCCGTCCCGCGCCGGGACCATGACGATCTCCGGCGTGATCCAGGGGAAGTTGCGCCATTCCGCCGTGGTGCTTCTGGTGACCCGGCGCATCTCGGCGCCGGCGCGGTTGGGCTGGAAATACAGCTCGGGCGGGTGGTTCGCCGTGCTGTGCCGCAGGGCCAGCGTCCGGCCGTCCGGCGAGATGACGACGTCCTGGCGTCCCTCGGCGACGGTGAGCTGCGTCTTCCGACCGGTGGCGACGTCAATGGCGTAGAAGTGGACCTGGCCGAAGTCGCCCTCATTCGTGTGCAGGTAGAACGTCTTGCGGTCCGGCGACAGCTCAACGTCGTGCACCTCCCATTGGCCGCTGGTGAGCGCGCGGGGCGTGCCGCCGGCAGCCGGGACGGTGTAGAGGTGGGCGTAGCCGGTCTCTTCGCTGCCGAAGTAGACGGTCTCGTCGTCCAGCCAGCCGGTCCAACTTCCCAGCCCGAGGAACCCGGTGCCCAGCCACGCGTCGTCGTGCCGGTGCACCACGGCGCGGGTCTCCAGCGAGGGCAGGTCCACGACCACCAGCCAGTCATCCTTGAAGTCGTCCGTCCCGATCCACACGAGAGCGTGGCGCGCGTTGGGCGAAAACCCGATGGGCCGGGCGTCGTGCGGCGCGGTCGTGACCGTGGCCAGCGAGTCCACCCACGACACCTTCCCGGTCGCCAGCTCGATGATCGCCGCGCGCTGATCGCCCGGCTCATCCCCCACCTTGGTCCGGATCTGCCGGGTTTCCACGTATCCCGACTCGGTGACCCAGACCGGCATCTGGACTCGCCGCCCGTCCACCGTGTCGCCGCGCGCCTGTTCGCTCACCTGCACCAGGGCGAACTTCCCATCCGGGGACACCCGAATGCCGCTCGCACTTTCGCGATCGCCCAGGTACATCGGCCGGGCCGCGGTGGTGTCGGTGTCGGCGCGGAACGCCTGCTCCGCCACCAGGCGCCGGATGAAATCGAACAACTCGCGCTGCTGGTCTTTCAGGAAGTCCTTCTGTCCCGTGGGCTCGGCGGCCTTCCTCGGCGCCGGGCCGCGGCGAATGTCGGTGCGCTGCACCAGCCGTCCGTCCCCCAGATCCAGCGACCAGGCGTTGTTGTCGCGGGTGAAGTACACGCTCCGCCCGTCGGCCGACCACGAGGGGTTCGACTCCCCGCCCTGCGTCTGGGTGAGCCGCCGCTTCGCGCCGGCGCGGTCCACGATCCACAGGTCCCCCTTGAGGACCACGATCTGGTTGCGGAGATCGGGCGACCAGACGCCGGTCATCGGCAGCGTGTCCACCGTGAGGCGGGGCAGCCGCTCCGGGTCGCCGCCGGCCACCGGCACCCGGTAGTCCTGATCCAGCGTATCTACGCCGGGGCTCCGCCACCGGAAGTAAACGTACCGGCCGTCCGCCGAGAACCGCACGTTGGACGGAGATGTCCCAACCAGGTCCGGGCCCCGCATGATGCTCGGGACGGTGAGCTGGAACTCCTGGGCGGACGCGGCCGCCGGCGGCAGCGCGAGCGGCAGGAAGCAGATCCAACGACGCATGACGTACGCCTCTCTGGTTCAGTAGGCTGACAGATGTGGGACCGGGCGTCGGCCCACTCGCATGGGTGATACCTCAGAGTCGCAAGAGCCGAAACGCGTGGGTCCAGGCGGTTCTCCAGAAAGCCGGGAATGCACCACAGCTGGCAAAGGGGCTCGATCGCGCGGGCCGCGGTCGCCTTCCCCATGTCCGCCGGCTCCCAGTCGAACTGCTCGATGATCCGGGCCACGGTCCGTTTCGCCTCCGCGTCGTTGCCGCAGTAGAACATGGTCGGTTTGCCGCCCGGAAACGACGGGCCCACCATGAACGCGTTGCCCACGCTGCTGAACGCCTTGACGAAACGGGCGTCGGGAAACGCCTTCTGCAATCGCTCCATCAACGAGTCGTTCGGCCCGGTGAAGAAACGGATCACGCCGTCCTCGGGCGGTTCGTCGCTGATGGGGTTGGTGGTGTCCATCACGACTTTGCCCGTCAGGTGCTTCCCCCCCGCCCGCTTCAGCGCCTCCTCGGCTCCGCGCCCCTGGACCGCCAGCACCAGGGCCTCGGCCTACGCCGCCACGTCGGCGAACGTGCCGCTCGGAATGCCGCTCGCGGACGAGAACTCCGCCAGCTTCTTGGGTGTCCGACTGCCGATGCGCACCTCGTAGCCGTGCTTCTGCAATCCCTTCGCGAGTACCTGGCCGACGGGCCCCGAGCCCAGGACTCCAAACTTCATGCAAGCCTCCGTTCAGAATGTCACCGCGGAGCACGCAGCGTCCGCGTTCTCCGCGGTAAGATCCCCTATTGCAGCGCTTTGGCCGGGGTCGTTCCGGTCCCGATCCAGTGCGCGAACCAGGTGCGAATCCGCTCCAGCCGGTCCACCAGCAGCCACGGCGGCCCGGTGCGCGAGAGCCCGTGCGAGCTTCTGGGATAGCGCACGAATTCCACCGGCACGCCGCGCTTCTTGAGCGCCATGAACAGCTGCTCCGCGTCCGTGATGGGCACCCGGTAGTCTTCCTCGCTGTGCACGATCAGGAGCGGAGTCTTCATGTTCGTGACGTAGGTGAACGGCGACAGCGCCCGGTACAGCGAGTCCTGCTCCCAGGGGAAGCCGCCGAACTCGTACTCCGTGAGCCCCTGCGCCTCCGACGAGCCGTACCACGAGAACCAGTTGGCGATGGAGCGATCGGTCTGGGCCACGGCAAAGCGATTAGTGTGGCCGATGATCCAGTTGGTCATGAAGCCGCCGTACGATCCGCCCAGCACCGCCATCCGGGTGGTGTCCACCTGCCCGGTGCGGCGGATCACCTCGTCCACCGCCTTCATCAGGTCCTGGTAATCCTCCATGCCCCAGCGCATGCGCGTGGCGTAGGTGAACTCGTGCCCGTAGCCGGTGGACCCGCGGGGATTGGTGAACAGCGTCCAGTACCCCTGGCCCGCCAGCATCTGGAATTCGTGGAAATAGACATTGCCGTACTGGCCGTGCGGGCCGCCGTGGATATAGAGAACCAGCGGGTATTGCTTCCCCGCTTCATAGCCGTAAGGCTTGTGCAACCAGCCCTGGATCTTCAAGCCGCCCACGCTCTCGTACCACAGCGTGTCCGCCGGGATCGCGGTCACCTCGGCCAGGTACGGGTCGCTGAAGCCGGTGAGCCGCTTCTCACCGCTGCCGTTGCTCTGGGCCACGAACAACTCGCTGGGGTGGGTGATGTCGGTGGCCGTGTACGCCATCATCCGGCCGTCCGCGCTCATCGAGAAGCCGCCCAGCTGCCGCGGGCCCTGCGTCACCTGCGCCACCGCCCCGCCGCGGGCCGGCACCCGGAACCAGTGCACGTTGCCGTGCATCTCGGCCTGAAAGGCGATGCTGGCGCCGTCGGGAGACCACCGGGGCGCGCCCGGGTCCAGATCCCAGTTCGGCGTCAGGTTCCGCTGCTCGCCCCCGCCGGCGGGGATGAGACAGACATCGTCCGGCTGTCCTCGGCCGGTCGAGCAATTGAACGCGATCGTGCGGCCATCCGGCGAAAACGCCGGGCTGTTGTGGTACCCGGGCGTCGTCGTGAGCCGGCGCAGCGTCCCGGTCGCCACCTCCACCAGGTAGATGTCCGGGTGCTGGTCGAGCCGTCGCTCGTCGCCGTCGGTCGAGTCCTGCACCAACGCGATCAACCGCCCATCCGGCGACCAGGTGATGCTCCGCTGCGAGAGCCGGCCGTGGGTGAGCTGCCGGGGCTCCCCACCGCCCGCGGGCACCACGTAGAGGTGTTGCCGCGGCTCGCTGGCGACGTCGCGCAGGAAGCCGCGTCCGTCGGCCATATAAGGAATGTGGGTGATCACCCGGCCGTCGAACCGCTGGGGATCGGGACCCCGAGAGATGGCATCCGGCGCCATCCACCCACGGCGCGGGTTCCGCCGCACGCTGTCCGGCACCTCGCCCTCCCAGGTGTACGCGATCCACTTCCCGTCTTTGGACCACTCCGGCATGCCGTGCACGCCGCGCATGCGGAACGCTTCACCACCCATCGCCCCGGTGCGGAGGAACCACACGCCGGCCTCGTCCTCCACGCCGGCGCTGTCCCGCCGGCTGCTGAACGCCAGGAGCGAGCCATCGGGCGACCAAACGGGGCTCGATCCCTCCGTCGAGAGGCTGGTGAACCGGTAGGGCGGCGCCGAGCCGTCGGTGGGCGCGAACCAGACCTCGCGGTGGCGGCGATCCTTGTCCTCCACCACCGTGGTCACGGTGAATGCGACCGCCGCTCCGGAAGGCGACATGGCGGGCTCGGACACCGAGATCAGGCGGTAGTAGTCGGCGGAGGAAATGGGGCGTTGTTGGGCCGCGAGGGGTGCGGCCGCCAGGGCCGCGTACAGGCCGGCGCGGGCGATGGTCCAAGTCGCCATGACGGGTCTCCAGGTGGAAGGGAGACGAAGGCGGCCGGAATCGGACCCGGCCGCCTGGGGATCTGAGGCTGGTACGTTAGGGGCCCCGCCCTGGAGTGGCTAGGGCCACGGTCGTCGCCCTCCTCGTTAGTGCATCCCACCCCGCTCCGGGGAGGCGACGTTCGCGCTCCCCTCATCGTCTCCGATTCGGAGCGTGACGACCAGCGGATTCGCCGCGTTGACCACGCCCAGGTCCACCTCACTGACGCGCACCCGGAAGATCCCGTTGTCGCGAATGACGACCTGCTTGATCCCCGGAGCCGTGGTCTGGAACTGGAACCCGTCATTCTCGTCGGTGCGGACGAAGGCGCTCCCCGGCATCGTCCACGTCAGTCCGCCGAGCGTGACGGCGACCTGCTCACCAGGCAGGGCGATCCCGTCGCTCGACGGGCCGAGCGCGAACTGGCCCCAGAGGTCGATCTGATCCCGGGTCGCGCCCCGGCTTTGCCCGATGCGCGCGCGGGTGATCTGGAGACTCGCGAACGCGACGACCGTGCACTTCCCGGCGCTGCCGGCGCCATAGATATCGGCGATCTCGTCATCCGACAATGCGCGGCCGTAGATGGCGACCTCGTCCAGCAGGCCCACGAACGGGTCAGCCCGGGAAGACGTCGCGGCGCCGATGGTCAGCGGCGCGTCGTTCAAGGTCCGGACCAGGCTGCCGGGGAGCGTCATGGACTTGATGATTTCTCCATCCACGTACATCCGCACCTCGACCCCGCCCGTCGTCTGCCGGTAGGTCCCGGCGAAGTGATGGAACGAGCTGGCGGACGGCGGGGGGAGCATGCGGATGGTCTCGAACCGCGACCGCACCTGCTGCCAGTCGTCGCCGCCCACCACGTTGGGGTCGTTGTAGTACAGGCCGAGTCCCAAAAACGTCTGATGCAGGGTCACGCCGTAGTTGGTGACCAGGTTTGCCGCGCGTTTCGCGACCATGCCGCGGTTCGTCGGCGCGGTGGTGTAGTTGAACCAGAGCTCCAGGGTGAATGCGTCAACCAGGTCCAGCGTTTCGTGGTCCGGCACCAACACGAAGCCGTCACCGTTCAACTGAAACGCCTGCCCCACCACCCCGGGGGCGAAACCGACGTTGCCCTGGAGGGTTCCGGGGTTGGTCTGCGTGTAGTCCAGAGCATCCCCGTCCCCACGCCACCAGCTTACCAGACCATCGGGCATGCGAGCGCAGGCCGCTGCCGCACCGGGCCCGCGCACCCGCCAGACCGGGGAGGGCGGGACCGGGTGATGCAAGAGCCCGCGGTCCATGGGGACCGTGAAAGGTGTCAGGGCAATGCCAACCGCCCACAGCGCCGGACGGGTCAACACAAGCCACCTCCTGTTGGGTGTATGAGCGCAACGAACAGGCTCGCCAGATAGAGGGTCTGGGCGGTATGACGTAGATCACACTCGCCGGCCGTCGGTGTAACCGGCTATGGTGGTTCGACTTACGGCCTCTGGGCCGGGCCGGTTGCGCTAACTATCGGCGCCGTCGCTTCTTGCGAGCGGGCGCCGCCTCGGGCGCGAACTGGACATTGATCGCCGCCAGGTGCTGCTCGAACCACGCCGTCAGCCGGCCCAGGAATTTCTCAGAGAGGTAAAAGACGTCTCGGGGCGCCTTGGGATGGAGGTGGGCCACCAGGACGCCGTCGGCGCCGCGAACGTCGATGTATCCCTTGGAGTTCAGGTGGCGCAGGCGGGTCCTGGCCTTGTTCCCCCAGTACCAGGTGGTTGCTTCGTGGAGCACTTTGGCTCGCAAGAGCCGGTAGATGTCGACCTTCGCGTCCCGGGGCACGACCTGCATGACGATCATGTGACCCTCCCACCTGCATAAGGTTGGGGGTGGCGCCGGGCACCGCGTCAGCCACGCGGCGCCCGGCACGAGGCTACATCCCGCCCTGGCTCGACGGCGGGACCACGCCCTTCGTGCGCAAGTACGTCACCAGGTTCCCGTAGTGCTCGCTGTCGTGCGCGACGTTGAAGATGAGCACCCACAAGCGGCTGCCCTTGCTCCCGAAGAAGGTGACCTCCTCCATGGCTTTCATCTCCTCCATGCGATAGGCCGGGTCGCAGTATGCGAAGGAGTCCTTGAGGGCCTGCACCATTGCCGCTTTGCTGGTGGTCTTCTCGAAGTCGGCCTTGTTGGGATTCTCCTCTCCCTTGGCCGCAGCGCAGAAGAGGTAGTTCTCGTTGGCGACGTGGCCCAGAATCTCCCCGTAGGATCTGACCTCGGGGACCGGCTTGAAGCCGTAATGCTCCTCCGGCATCAGCTCGGCGGCACGCTCGTAAAGATCCTTGAGCCGGTCGTACGGCCGTTGTACCGCGGCGATGCCGCTCATCGAGCCGTGGCCGTGGGCCGGTTGCTGGGCCACGGCGGCGCACGGCAGGGCGGCGGTCAACCAGATCAACGCACGGGTGTTCATGCGGTCACCTTGGAAGGGGTTGGGAACAGCATGCCCAGGGAGCGGCCCTGAATCAAGTGGGGGACGCCGTTCGGGGCCCGACCAGCGCCTCGAACCCCGCGGTGTAGATTAGCCCCGATGCGCCTGACCTTCCGCCACCGCCTGTTCCTGGGGCTCATCGCCCTGGGGACGGTGCCGCTCGCGGCGGCCCTCGTGGCCCTGGCGCTGTACGTGCGCTCCACCGCCACGCTGGCCGGCCCTCGGGCGGCGGTGGACAGTATCGCCGTGAGCGGGCGCGCCGTCATCGAGGCGCTGGACGCCACCGCCCTCGACGACTCGGCCCGCGCGTTGGTGCGCCGGCACGAAGGGCAGATGGCGGTCGCCGCCAGGCTCACCCGCCGGGCGGAAACCCTGTCCCGTGTCGCGGCGCCCGCGCTGGCGGCGGTGGCGCTGTTCGCGGCCGCCGTGCTGGTGGGCCTGTCCGTGATCTTCGTCCGGAGCTGGGCCGCGCAGGTCTCGGCGCCAGTGGAGGAACTGGTGGACTGGACTCGCCGCATCCAGCGCGGCGAGTCCCTGCCGCCAGAGAGGAGCCGGCGCGTCGCCCCGGAGCTCGTGACGCTGCGGGACGCCCTCCGGGAGCTGGCCGCCGCCCTGGAGGGGGCGCGCCGGCAGGAGATCGAACGGGAGCGCCTCCAGGCGTTCCGGGAAACCGCCAGGCGCGTGGCGCACGAAATGCGCGGCCCGCTCACGGCCGCCCAGCTGGCCCTCGGCCGCCTGGTCGAGAATGCCGACCCAAACTCGCAGGCGGCTCACCGCGTACTGGCGGAGGAGACCGAGCGCCTGAAACGCATGGCCGACGAATTCTCCGCGTTCGGCCGCCTCCCGGAAGGTCCGGAGAGCGACATTGACATGACCGAGCTGTTCGAGAGCGTGCTGACCGCCACCGTGCCGGCCGAGTGCCCCGTGGGCCGCAGCCTCGAGCCGGGCCTGGTGATTCGCGGGCGCTACGAAGCCCTGCGCCGCGCGGTCCAGAACGTGGTGCGGAACGCGGTGCAGGCGACGGACGGCCGCGGCATCGCCGTGAGCGCTTCGCGGGACGGCGCCCGCGTGATCTGCGTGGTGCGCGACCATGGAGCCGGCATTCCGGTGGAGCTGCGCCGCCGGCTGTTCCAGCCGTACGCCACCACCAAACCTCAAGGCACCGGACTCGGGCTCGCGATCGCCCATCAGGCGGTGGCCGCCCACGGCGGCACGCTCACCACGGAAGACACGGCGGGGGGCGGCGCCACGTTCGTGTTTTCTTTCCCCGCGGCGTGAGCCCCCGCATCCTCGTCGTGGACGACGAGGCCAACCTCCGGCGGATGCTCCAGGCGCTGCTGGAAGACGCCGGCCACGAAGTGCGCGCCGCGGCCAGCGGCGCCGAAGCGCTCGCCGCGGTGCCCGCCTTCAGCCCGGAGGCGGTGCTCCTCGACCTGGTGCTCGGCGACGGGCCCGACGGCCTCGCCGTGTTGGAGCAGCTCAAGGCGGGCGATCCCGACCTGGTGGTCATCATGATGAGCGGCAAGGCCACTCTGGCCGACGCGGTGCGCGCCACCCGGCTCGGCGCCTTCCAGTTCCTGGAGAAGCCGCTCTCACCCGAGAGCGTGCTCACCACCACGCGCGCCGGCCTGGACCTGGCGGCGGCACGAGCCGACGCCAGGGCGCTTCGCGCCGCCCTGACGCACGACGACGAGATGGTGGGCGACAGCCCCGCCATGGCCGCGGTGCGGCGACTCATCCGCCAGGTAGCTCCCACCACAAGCCGGGTACTGATCACCGGGGAGTCGGGCACGGGGAAGGAGCTGGTGGCGCGCGGCGTCCACGCGCAGAGCCCGCGCGCGCTCAAGCCGCTGGTGAGCCTCAATTGCGCCGCCGTCCCCCGTGAGCTGTTGGAAAGCGAGCTGTTCGGCCACGAAAAGGGAGCCTTTACCGGCGCGGTCCAACGGCGCGTCGGGAAGTTCGAGCTGGCACACGGAGGGACGCTGTTTCTCGATGAAGTGGCTGAGCTGGAGCCCGCCGCGCAGGCGAAGCTGCTGCGGGTGCTGGAGACCGGGGCGGTGGACCGGGTGGGCGGCACCGCCGCGCGGATGGTGGACGTGCGGGTGGTCGCGGCAACCAACAAGAACCTCGAGCGGGAGGTTCAGGCCGGCCGGTTCCGTGCCGATCTGTTCTTCCGGCTGAACGTGTTCCCCGTCAACGTGCCGCCCCTGCGTGAACGGCTCGAGGACCTACCTATGCTGGTCGAGCATCTCGGGCGCCGAGCGGCGGCCCGCTGCAACCGGCCATCGCGCCGCGTGGGTGACGCGGCGCTCGACCGGCTGCGGGCGCACACCTGGCCCGGCAACATACGGGAGTTGGCCAATCTGATTGAACGGCTCACCATCCTGGGTGAAGGCCCGGTGAGCGTCGCCGAGGTCGAGCCGATGCTCGCGGCCCCGCTGAGCGCGCCTACCACACCGCGCGCCGGTTCCGCGACGCCGTCACTGAGCGACGCGCTGGAGCACTACGAGCGGCGGCTGATCCGCGAGGCGCTGGATGCCGCCGGCGGGAATCTCGCAGAGGTCGCACGACGCCTGAGCACCGACCGCGCCAACCTCAACCGCCGTATGCGTCGCCTGGGCATGAGTCGAAACGACCCGAACGAGTCCGAGTGACACGGAACGCGGCGTTGTCCGTTTTCGGTGGTCCGTTGTCCAGGAAGCACTTACGAGCCGACACGCCGCCGGTACGCTCCGTGCATATGCACCATGCCGGAGGTAGCGATGGCCAAGATCTTCGTGTTTTTCTGGTGCGTAGCCGGACTGCTGACGCTGGATGTGGTGCTGCGAACATCGGCGTCGCGTCCGCCCCGCCCGCCCCGGTCCGCGGTGACCGCCGACTCCCTGCCCGTGCTCACCCAGATCCGCACCCGCTGCGAGCTGCCGGCCGGAACGGTCGTGTTCGTGGTGCGCGACCGGGAGCCCTCGCCATGACGAGCCGATGGGCCCTGCTGGCAGCGGTCCTCGGGGCTCCATTCCCGCTGGCGGCGCAGGACACGGTGCTCGTAGCGCGCGGCGTGCCGGCCGGCGAACGCGCCCTCCGGATGTTCAACGGTGAGAACACCACCCGCCACTATGGAGAGCAGACCATCAGCCGCGGGACGACCATCCGCACCGACCTCGGCGTTCTGGATGGCCCCCTCAACCTGTACGGCACGGTCGAGGGCGACCTGGTCGCGATCAACGCCGATGTCTCGATCTACGCGGGCGCCGAGGTCCTGGGCGATGTCCTCGTGGTGGGCGGCACGCTCTTCGTCAGCGAGGACGCCGACGTCGGCGGCTCGGTGGAACGGCATTCTGATCGTATCGGCGTCCGCGTGGTGGACGGCCGGCTGGAGGTCACCGGAGCACGCCCTCGACCGGTCGTGGTGAGCGGGGATCGCCGGCTGCGGCGATCCTACAACCGGGGACGCGCTTCGCTGGCGGTGACCACCGGACGCACCTACAACCGGGTCGAGGGGCTGGCGGTGATGGCGGGCCCGAGGATCACCTGGTCCGATCGCGCCACGGCGGTCCGCCTCGAGGCGCTCGGCATCTGGCGCACCGCCACGGGCTTCGATCCGGACATTGACAATCGTGAGCTGGGCTACGACGCGCTGGTTTCCCTGCGGCTGGGACCGGAACGGCAGATCGAGATCGGCGGCCGGGCGTTCGACGTCGTGACGCCAATAGAGGATTGGCAGCTCCGGAGTGACGAAGCCGGGCTGGCGACGCTGCTGTGGCACCGCGACTACCGGGATTACTACCTGGATCGCGGCGTGGCCGGCTTCGCGCGCCTGAAGCCATCGCCGGAGGTCACGCTGTTCGGGGAGTTGGCGCGTGCCGAGGCCACGTCGGTCGCCGCCCGCGACCCGTGGACCCCGTTCCGCGACGCCGAGCCCTGGCGGCTCAACCCCCTGGTGGACGAGGGCACGTTCACGCGCTTCACCGCCGGCTTCGATGTGGACACCCGATACCAGGACCGGTGGTCCACCGGCATCCGGCTGCACGCCGAATGGGAGCGCGGCCGGAGTGAGGCAGTGGCGGAGCGGGTCTTGCCGCTGGCCGTGCGGCCCCCCTTACCCCTTACCCCTTACCAGTACGACCGCGTCTTTGGCGATCTGCGCCTGTACCAGCCTGTGGGTTGGGGCGAGCTGCGGCTCCGGGCGGCCGGCGGCACCGTGCTGGGCGACGCGCCGCTCCCGATCCAACGCCGCTTCTCGCTCGGGGGCCCCGAGCCGATGCCGGGGTACGGGTTCCGGCGTTTCGCCTGCAACGACTTCGTCGCCGACCCCGCCCTACCGGCGTTGTGCGATCGCATGGTGGTGTTCCAGGCGGAATACCGCGGCGGATTGGATATCAATCCGTTCGATGCCTGGGACCGCGACGCCTGGCACGGGCGTCGCGACCGGGACTGGGGCGACTGGGAGGATTTCTGGTGGGAGGGCCCGCAGGTCGTGCTGTTCGCCGACGCGGGGACCGGGTGGCTCAAGGGGTCCGACCCGGGGCGGCTCCACTGGGACATCGGCGCCGGGCTGGAGGTGGGGAGCGTCGGCCTGTACGCGGCGCGCGCCATCGAGCGGAATCAGCCGATCCGCTGGACCCTGCGCATCCACCGCCGGTTCTAGAGAGTGCGCCTGGGACTGGCGGTGTCGCTCGGAGCACTGTTCGCTGGAGCCTTGAGCGGGCAGGAGCGGCCCTCGCTCCGCGTGGATCTCGGCGGGCCGGATTCCCCGGAGGCGCTGGTGAGCGTGCGCGACCTGCTCGGCGAGCCGCGATTTCTTCAGGCGCTGGAGTCCGGCTTCCCGCTGTACATGGAGTACAGACTGGCGCTCAGGCGTACGCGCTCGTTGCGCGACCGGACCGTGGGGGAACCTGTGGTCTGGGAGTACGTGGTGTTGTTCGACCCGGTGCGCGAGCGGTTTACGGTGGAGACGCCCGACGGCACCGAGCGCCTGCCCGATCGCGAGGCGCTGCGGGCGCGGCTGGCGCGGGTGTACCGTGTCCCGCTGGAGCCCGAGCGCGCCGGCGAGTACTACTGCGCGGGTGAAGTCACCGCGCGAACCCTGTCGGACGACGACGTGGACGAGACCTTCGCGTGGCTCAAGGGACAGAGCGGCGGGCCGGGATTGTTGGACCGGATCGCGCGGCGGGTGCTGGTGGAGGTGGCGCCCCTCCCGCGCATCAAGCTCAGCGGGAGGAGCGCCACGTTCCGTTGGCGGTGACGGCTACCTACGGCCGCTGCAGCCAGAAGGTGTACGACCCGCTGCCCGAGTACGAAGTGATCCGCCAGTAGTAGTAGCCGAACGACCCGTTGTAGCTGATCTCCTCGGTCGAGCTGGCGCTGGTGGAGGACGCCACGGGGAGCCAGCCCCACCACCCGTACCACCGATACAGGTACAAGTCGAAGTCCGTGCCCGACGGACCCTGCAGCCACCCGCGATGCGTGCCGATGCCGCTGTAGTAGTACGTGCCGTTGGGCTGGTTGTCGTAATCGCCGGTGCCGGACAGCGAGCCGGTGAACTGCTCGCAGTCGGTGCATGGCGCCGGTGGGGGCGGGGGCGGCGGAGGCTCGCCGTTCCCGTCCAGCAGCGAGTAGAGCAACCGGTTGGGCGAGCCGCTGCCGATCGCGGTCAACTGGTTGGCGGTCGCCCCGCTCACCAGGGCCTGCGCCACCGCGGCGGGCGTGGCCGTCGAATGGGTCTCCAGGTAGAGCGCCGCGACGCCGGCCACATGGGGGGCGGCCATGGACGTGCCGCTGATGGTGTTGGTGGCCCCGTCGCTGGTTGACCAGGCCGATGTGATGCTCGCGCCCGGCGCGAACAGATCCAGACAGCTGCCGTAGTTGGAGAACGACGCTCGCGCGTCGCTCTGGGTGGACGCCCCCGTGGTCAGCGCCGCGGCCACGCGCGCCGGCGAGTAGTTGCAGGCGTTGGCGTTACTGTTGCCCGCCGCGATCGCGTAGGTGACGCCCGCGTTGATCGAGTTGTTGACCGCGTTGTCGAGCGCGGACGACGCGCCGCCGCCCAGGCTCATGTTGGCGACCGCGGGATCCTGGTGGTTGCCGGTGACCCAATCCACCCCGGCGATCACGCCCGACGTGGTGCCGGACCCGCTGCAGTTCAGCACCCGCACGGCGTACAGCGTGGCGTCCTTGGCGACACCGTAGGTGGCTCCGCCGATGGTCCCCGCGACGTGGGTGCCGTGGCCGTGGCAGTCCTGGCCGTCGCCGCCGAGGGCGTCGTAGCCCACCCCCGCGCGCCCGCCGAACTCGCCGTGCGTGGTACGGATCCCCGTGTCGATCACGTAGACCCGCACCCCCTCGCCGCTCGCGTGGTAGAGATAGGTGTTGTCGAGGGGAAGCGTGGCTTCGTCAATGCGGTCCAGGCCCCATGTTGGATTGGCCTGGCTGCCGCCGCCGACGATGCTCATCACCTGATCCGTTTCGACATAGGCGACGATGGGCAGCCGGCGCAACGCCTCGACGGCGGCCGGCGAGAGCGTGGCCGCGAAGCCGCGCAGCGCCCAGCGATAGGTGTGCACCAGCTCGCCACCGTAGAGGCGGATCAGACGGTCCGCTTCGGCGGCCGGGTCGCCGGCCCGCGCGTTGAACACCACGATGTAGCGATCGGGCACGGCTTGCGCGGCCGAGAACATCGGGGCCGGAAGGTCCCGGGTTTCCTGGGCCGGTGTGGTGGGACTGTCAGAGCACGCGGTGGCGAGCCCGGCGAGGGACGCGACCACCATTCCAGCATGCAGCCTTGGCCTCATGAATACCTCCGTGAGAGGGGAAACGGAGCCCTCCAAGGCGCGGGCGCACGGCCCCGGCCGGGTCAGTCCAATTGGGTCTTCGACGGCCCGACCGTCAACCGGGGAATCCCGCGGTGGCGTCCTGGTCTGGCGATCGCGCGCTCGTTGGCACTGGAATTGCAAAACGGCGGCGGGAAGGACTCTTAGACCAGGGACCGCTCTTCGTAGAGAAGCTTGAATCGCTCGGCCAGCTCCCGCTGCCGGTCACGCAGCGTAGCGACCAGATCCTGGCGGGAGCGCAGCAGAAAGAACCGTCGCGCATCGATCCAGGCGCCGCGCCAGCGTTCCCGGATCACCAGGCCCGCCATGCCAACCACCGGCACGACGAGCAGGACGGCGAGGACGGCAGACGGCCCCTGGCTGAACCCGGCGACCACCGCCAGCAGCAGCAGCCAGGCCCCGTACACGGCACCACCTAACAGCAGCTTCCAGGTGGAGCGCTCGTCCACATCCAGCCGGAGGCGATCCACCAGCTTCCCGGTGAGCCAGTAGGGGGCGAGGAACAGCAGCAGGCCGGCAAGCGCCAGCAGCAGGGCCATGGGCATCACCAGCACGTAGCGTCGCACCGCCCACCCCACGCTGGTGGCGAGGTCCGCCCGCGCGCCCAGCCACCGGGGTGAGAGCCGCAGCCGCGCCAGCCGCCGCCGGTGCGCCCGCACGGCCCGCACCAGCTCGTCCCACCGGGGATCCGGCGCACGCCGCAGATCGGCGAGAATGCGGGTGGTGACGTCCAGCCGCTGCACGCGCTCGGCGCGATCGGGGCCCGACCCCCACTCCGCTTCCCACACGGCCACGGCGGTCTCCACCAGCGGCCGGTCCTCCCAACGCTCCAGGTTCAGCGTCACCTGCCGCAGCCCCACGCCGATGCGCTCGGTGAGGTCCCGCACGGCGTCAGGGTCCTCCGTGCCACGATCGGCGAGGTCATCCCAGGGTACCGCCGAGCCGACCACAATGAGGGCGTCGGACCGGAAGATGTCCTTTTGCCGGAACACCAACCCCATCGGGACGATGGGCACGCGCGTGCCGTGCGCCGCGTGGGTTCCGAGCACGATGCGCGCCGCTCCGGTCTTGAGCGTCACCATGGACGGCTCGCTGTGACTTTGGCCCTCAGGGAAAATCCCGACGGCCGCGCCGCGGGCCAGCGTGGCGTACACCGCCCGGAACGTGTCCGTGTTGCGATCCATGAGGGCGGGGTCATCCACCCGGCGATACACCGGAATCGCGCCCACCGCCCGCATCATCCAGCCGGTCTTGAAATCGCTGAATAGGGGCGCCTTGGCCAGGAACCGCACCGGGCGTCTCGCCGCGGCGCACACCAGGATGGGATCGATCAGCGAGTTGGGATGATTGGCGACCAGCAGCACCGGCCCGTCGCCGGGGACGCGGTCACCGGCGACGGTGAGCCGGTAATAGACCCGGGCGGCGGCGTTCGCGAGCAGGGAAAAGGCGGGCGCGAGCCACATCAGCGCGCGCTTACCTCCCGCCCCCATGCTTGAAACGCCACGCGGAAATACGTCGGCGAGAACATCATCCATTCCTTGAAGTCGGCCGGCAGCTCGTAGGCATCGGCCGCCTGATCCAGGGGCGTGCCTGCGGCGATCGCTGCTTTGGCCTTCTCGCCCACATCGTCCAGCAGCGTGAGGTAGCGCTCGATGTCGCCCCGGCGCGCCAGCTCGCCGTGCCCCGGCACGTACACCGCGTCGCCGGCGGTCAGGAGCTCGCGCACGCTGGCGGCCTTCTTGGCGGGCGTGGCGTCGCGGTAGTTGGGGAACATCCGGTTCCACACCAGATCACCGCAGAACACCACATGCGGATCGCTCACCTCGACCGTCACGTCACTGGCGGTGTGGCCCGATCGCGGCGTGAGCCTCACCACGCGTCCCCCAAGGTCAATCTCGCCGCCCGGTGTTTCCGGGATCAGGGGCTCGGGCAGGGGCTCCTTGCCCTGGAGCAGCTGACGCGTGGTGGCCGTGGAGCGGACCGAGATCGGTGGAGCGTCCGCGGCGTACGCGGGGATGCCGGCGGTGTGATCGCCGTGGTAGTGCGTGACCAGCGCCAGCGTGGGCCGGCGGCCGGCGAGGCGGGTTGCGGTCTCGATCGCCCACCGCGCGCCTTCCGGCGAGGTGAAGGACTCGAGCATCAGGACCTCATCACGCCCGGCGATGATCCCGCCGTTGCACACGGTGCGCCACGAGTCGCTGCCGCGGGGGCCGGCGAGCGGCGTCGAGACCACGGCCCACACATTCTGGCCCACCTCTTCGATCCGGGCCCACATCTCGGTCAGCGCCACGCGTCCCAGTGGTTGCGCGGCCAACAGCCGCCGGGCCGCGCCGTAGCCGGCGGACATCCACAGGAGGTGCGCCGCACAGCCGCCCACGGTGCGGACGAATCTGCGCCGAGTAATCACGGGGTTCTAATCTACGGCGCGGTGCCGGTCCGCCCAGACCGCCCACAAGAGGAGGAGCCAGCCGGCCTGCCCCACCCACGCCACCGCTTCGATGGAAGGCGGCGGCGGGGACGTCAGGTTCAAGACGTACACCAGCACCAGGAATCCGATCAACGCCCACAAGGCATAGCGCCCGGTTTTGTCGAGCGCGCGGGTACTGCGGAGGTACAGACCAACGCCGGCGGCGAACATCGCGCCCTCCACCACCACCGTGCCCACGAGCGAGTTCCAGAGGCCGAGCCCCGCCATTGGCCCACCCGGGTAGAGCGGCATGTCGGGACGGTGAGTGATCCAGTCCAGTACCCAGTGACTCACCACCAGCGCCGCCAACAGGAGCGCCGTCTTGGGGTCACGCTTCCTGGTGTACCACATGGCGGCAAACACCAACCCCCAAACCACGCCGGCCAGCAGGCTGTGGGTCCAGGGGTAGTCGTACAGGTCCAGGGGCGTGACGGCGGTGATGCCCGGGACGATCCGCGCGTGCTCGATGCCGAGCAACACGAAGATGGGGAACACCATGTCCACGAGCTGCGTCGCCAGGAGCAGCGTGCCGAGCGACACCTTCGGCGCCGCGCGCTTGGCCGCGAAGCCCAGGGCCAGGTGCCCGATGAACACGGGCTGCCGGCTACCTCCCTCCCTGACTCGCGCCCGTCGCCGCGGCCGCACGCGTCTCCGGCCCGCTCACCAGCGCGTTGAACACCAGCTTGAACGTGCCGTGGGTCTGCGAGCGGTGCTGCGCCCGGAATCCGATCATCACCACCTTGCCCTGCCCCTGGTGGGCGACGACCATCGCGGCCCGGTTGGCGAGCCGGTCCTCACCCAGCAACCAGCCGCTCTGGAGGAGGTCGCGGTCCACGAACGTGACGACGCGCTCCACCTGCTCGTTGGTCGCCGTTGGGACGACTTCGTAAGCGTGATTACCCTGGAGAAAGGTGGCCAGCGCTTGTGCCGGCATGCCGAACGCGAGTGGATTGGTGTGGTCCACGGCGATCCGGAGCGTCGAGCCGGGTGACCAGAATTCCCGGGTGGGCACATTCGCCACCGCGTCGCGAACCGGCACCTCGAGCTTCTCCATCGCGACCTCGCCCGCTTGGGCGAACGTGACCAGCGTACCGCCGGCCTGGACGAACGCCTTGAGCGCGGCGACGCCCTCGGTGCCGATGCCGCTGCGGAACTCGGGCGGCGGCTCCTGACCGGGCCCGCCAAACCCGCCACCGCCGCCCGGACCGCCGCGCTCGCCGGTGATCATCCGCACGTCGTCGTCCGGCAGAATGATCACGTCGTACTTGGACGCGAGATTCCCGGCCTTGATCTCAGCATCGAACAGCGACTTGTAGGGGAACCCAAACTGCTCGAGAAGGAAGCGGGTCCACCCCTCGTCCATGTTGCCGCCGTAGTACCGCTGGTACATGCCGAGGCGGAGCCGGCGCACGTCGTAGCTCACCTGGCTGACGTCACTCGCCAGCGCGCCAAAGTCCACGCCGGTCTGCCGCGCCACGTCCTGCACCACCGCGTCGGGAGCGCCCGCCACCACGAAGTCTCCGGGCCGGACGCCCGTAGCTGCCCGGCTCACGCGTCGCACCCTCACGTTCTTGTCCCACAGAAGGTTGACCGCGCGGAAGGCATCATTCAGCCGACCGTCAATGACGTATCCGTTGGCGCCCCTCGTGACTCTGCCCATGGGCTCGATCGCCGACCCGATCTTCGTCAGCCCTGCCGCTTCCGCCGCCACTGCCGCTTCTGCCGCTTCAACCCGCACGCCCATGAATTCCGCCATCACATCCGCCGACATGTCATAGGGCCGGATGGGATTGTCTGCTTTGTCGCGGGTGTAGCTGTTGTCGGGATAGAAGGTGCGGCCCAGGAGGTACCGGATCACGCCGGCCTTGGGCTGCGCCAACGAGACCACGAAGGAGCCCGCCCCGTAGACCTTCCCCTCGTGCGTGAAGGGCGACGTGGCGCGCTGCACCTCCACGCCCTGGACCAGGAGCTTATTGACCAGCTTGGTGGCGGTGAGCGGATCGTGCTGCTCGGCGGGAATAACGTAGGCCAGCGTCCCGGCGATCTCTCCCGCCGCGCCGCGCTCGGTCTGCCGCTTGGCCTTGAGATAGGCGTTCCAGAGAACCGTCTCACGATTGCGCGCCGCGAGATCCACCGCCGCCCAGGCGGCAACCTTCTGCCGCTCTACCATGTCCCGCACCCGCCACCAGCCGCCGGGCCAGGGATTGGGGAACGTGGTCTGGGCTTCGTACTCCGGCAGGCCGCGCGCCCCGCCCCGGACCTGGTCGGGATGCAGGTACAGCGGCGTCGCGAGCCGCGCGCTGGCCGACTCGGTCAGCATCCCCGCGATGTTGTGGAACGGCGTGATCCAGTGGAAGCCGAAGTGGCCCCAGCCGGAGTAGATGGCGGCGTTCACCACGCCGTTCAGTCCGGCCTCTTCCTCTTTATAGGCGATGTGCGCGCCCCACCAGGCCATCTCGCGCCACACCAGGGGATCGCCGTCGGGACGGATGGGCTCAGCGTAAGGCGGCACGTAGATGCGGGCGCCGTACGGGCCCATCTGGTGATGGTCGATGTAGGCCTGGGGAATCCAGTCGCGGAACATGATCTTCGCCGCATACTGGGACTCCACCATGTTGGTCATGAACGCGTCGCGGTTGTTGTCGTGGCCGATGTACTTGTGGTACAGCACGTTCAGCCCCACGCCCTCGTACTCGGTGCCCACGTACTTGTTGTACCAGTCGGTGACCAGGATTTCGCCGTCCGGGTTGAAGCACGGGATCATGATGGCGATCACGTTGTCCATGATGCGCTGGGTCTCTTCGTCCGTGCGCCGGAGCAGGTCGTACGTCAGCTCCGCGGCCGTCTGGCTGGCGGCCACTTCGGACGAATGCAGCCCGAACGTCTGCACCACCACCGCCTTCCCGTTGGCCACGATCTGCCGGATCTCGTCCTCGGAGACGCCGCGGGGGTCGCTGAGCCTGGCGTTCATCTGCCGGATCTCCTCCAGCCGGGCGAGGTTGGCGGGGGAGGAGATGAACAGCGCCAGGAACGGGTGGCCCATGGTGGTGGGTCCCATGTTCACCGCCTGCATCCGGTCGCTCTGGCGGTCCAGCAGGTGGTAGTACTCCACCAGCTTGTCCCAGCGGGCGAGCTTGCGATCGGCGCCCATCTGGAAGCCGAAGAATTGCTCGGGCGACGTCAGCTGCTGAGCCAGGGCAACGCGCGCCGGCGTGGGCAGCGCGGTGGTGATCAGCGAGATCGCCAGGAACCACAGCATCCTTCTCATAAGGCACTCCTCAGGACGTAAGCCCGGACCAGACGGAGGGAGAACGAGCGAAGGTGGGGCGGAGGGATGGGGGTGTCAACGTCCCAATGGCAGGTGACCCAGGGGAATGAGGAGCTGGGCCGGCACCAACCGGTTATCCACGGGAGGCGGCCGGTCTCCGCCGGTGCCGCCCAGGACTCCGGAGAAGGCCCACACCGTCAGGCCAGCCCCACCCACCTGCTGTCCCGCTGCAGGGACACGACGGTCCCGTTGACGTCCTGCGTGAGGTACCAGGCCGGCGAAGAACGACGAGAGGATGGCCGCGGTCGCGAAGGCGGTGGCACCGAAGACCAGCGTGAGCATCCGCATCCAGACCACTTCGTAGACCAGGCCGCACGCGCCCGACAGGAAGAACAACGCGAGGATGATCCGCCGGATGCTGCGCTCGCTCGTGAACGTCACGCCGCGAAGGTGGGCTGGCGAGAGAGGGGTGTCAATCTGCGAAGGCCCCGCTCCTCCCTCACCAACGCGGGCGCTGCCCGTTGGTGCGAAACCAGCTCGCGACGGGTATCCCGTCCAACAGCGCCGGCAGAAACCGCCGCCCCTCATAATCCCGCGCCAACGTCGCGTCGAGGTCCTGAAGCCCGGAGCGCCGGAGCGACCTGACCGCGGTGACCCGCCCCTCTTCGGAAATGATCAACTCGAGTTCGACATAAAGCCGCCTGCCCACTCGTGGGACATCGTCGCCTGGTTGCCTCTCCACGGCGAACTGGCGAGTGATCGGTCGATCTTGGCGTGCGATTTCGGGAGGGCAGAACACGCCCCGCTCCACGGTGATGGCCGGCCGCGGAACCCGGGTCATTCGCAAACGACTCACCCACGGGTCATCGGCCGTACGTTGAGGGCGTATCGCTGTGCGAATCAGGGAAACCACGGCGGTCCCCGAACTCGCGTCGGTGGGCTCAACCAGCCGGGCGCCGTGCAGCGTCCCCGCCGCGGTGAACGCCAGCGCCACGATGACGTGCGCGGAATCGAAGGGTTCCAGCATGGACCAAGCTTCCAACACGGCGGCGGAGTCCACTAATTCGTCTGCGGGTGGGAGCTTCTTGGGAGCCTCGGCGGGATGGCACCGGCGCTCGACCTCTCGACCGCCGGCGTCGCGGTACCGCAGGGTTTGACCGCCACCGGGAGCGGGCCAGAGGGCCAACAGGAAAACCGGACCTGCGACGATACGGAGCATGGGCCTCCGTTTCCAAGTCTTACTGCTTCGACAATACCACCAGCACCGTAGTGGTGCCAAACGTCCGTTCACCGGTGAGCTTGTTGTTCGAGAACACGAACGGCATGTCGCGCACGAAGGTATCCGCCATGTGATCGAACTCCACCGTGTCGCCGCGCAGGACCCAGGTTCCGGCCAAGTTCGCGTCAAAGTCCCCGCCGTCCTCGGCGCCATCCGGCACGAACAGGCGGCCGGTCGTGGTGCTGTCGGCCTGGAGCACGATATCCAGCAGCGCGCCCTGAGCCAGTCTATCGATGGTGACGCCGCCCTCTCGCGTCGTGAACGTCGTGGCGTTGTAACTGCCGGCCACTTCCTGCACGGTCGGCGGCGCGGCAGACTCCACCGGCGGCGGATCCAGCGTGGGGTCGGTGCAGGCGAGGAGGGTTATCAGCGTCGGGAGAAGGCCGCTGGAGAATCGCATTGGTACCCCCTTGGTCCTGGGTGTGGATTCGTTCCAACACCCCCTGACCGCCGCAACATCCATGCCGCTCACGTATGGTCCTCATCATCTGGGGAACCAAGCCGCACGTCCGCGGGATCTGGGGATTTCCGGGCTCGGAAATGGGCCTCCCGGGCCCTCTTGATGCCGGCTTGACCCCCCTCGCCATATTCCCCCACCAACGAAGGACGCCGTGAACGAGCTTCAGAGAGAGGTACGGATGCGACGGCTGTGGTTAGCGACCTTCGCCGTAGCCGCGCTCGGACCCGGTGGGCTCCGGGCGCAGGAGATACAGGTGCCGGTGGACGAGGCCGGCCGGATCCAGGTGATCACGGGCGAGCTGGCGCGGCGCGTGGGCCTGTTCGGTGAGGTCGAAGGGTTCCGCGAGGCGCGGCTGTTTCAGCTCGCCGATGGGTCGTTCGTGCTTGAGATCACCTCG